>NZ_JBMDJL010000006.1:0-300006 GCF_057809175.1 Pseudomonas sp. FG43 | reverse complement strand
GTGCATCGGGCGTTTTGAGACTGAAACAGGTGTAAACCTATTTCAGGACTAGACAGACAGAATCAATTACTTGATTTTGCCTTCTTTGTAGATCACGTGCTTACGTACAACCGGATCGAATTTTTTGATTTCGATCTTGTCGGGAGTAGTGCGCTTGTTCTTGTCGGTAGTGTAGAAGTGACCAGTACCGGCGCTCGAGATCAAACGAATCAATTCACGCATGATTATCTCCTTAGATTTTGCCGTCGCGGCGCAGATCAGCAAGCACAGCTTCGATGCCACGCTTGTCGATGATACGCATGCCTTTGGCAGATACGCGCAGACGGACAAAACGCTTCTCGCCTTCAACCCAGAAGCGATGATGCTGCAGGTTTGGCAGGAAACGACGACGGGTTTTGTTGTTTGCGTGGGAAATGTTATTCCCGGTTACTGGACCCTTACCAGTAACTTGACAGACTCTCGACATGCCTCAGCCCTCTAAAACCACATGCCCAACCCGGCATGGGTTGGCCGCTTAATCTCTCAGTCATTTGGCGCCAGGCGCCGCGTTTCTTTAAGGGTCTTACCGGCTACACCTACAGTGAAGGAACCGGGCCCCTAGAAAAGAGCGCTGCTTTATACCAGAAACCCTTTGAGGCAACAACAAGCAATGTACTTTGCGCCTCAGGAATATGTATTCGCAAGCCCTGCGCTCAAGCTATACGGGCACGCAGGCAAATTGACCGCTCGTCGCGCTGTGACGATTGTTCTGAGCAGGCACATGGTCTAGGGTAAGGCGCTCACCAGACTGCGCCGGCAGATGGACCCTTTCTGATTACAGGAATATCGCCATGCGTCTTGCTGCAATACCCTTTTTGCTCGCCCCGCTGCTCTTCCCGGTCATGACTCAGGCAGCGAGTCTTGTGGTCTGCACCGAAGCCAGCCCCGAAGGCTTCGATGTCGTGCAGTACAACTCACTGACAACCACCAACGCTTCGGCCGATGTGCTGATGAACCGTCTGGTGGATTTCGATGCCAAGAGCGGCAAGCTGGTACCGAGCCTGGCGCAGGAGTGGACAGTCTCAAGCGACGGGCTGACCTACGATTTCAAACTGCGCTCCGGAGTGAAATTCCATAGCACCGCCTATTTCACCCCGACCCGCGAACTCAGCGCGGAAGACGTAGTGTTCAGCTTCAAGCGCATGCTCGACCCGCAGAACCCCTGGCACAAGATTGCCCAGAGCGGCTTCCCGCATGCGCAGTCCATGCAACTGCCTGCACTGATCAAGAATATCGAATCGCCGGACGCCCATACCGTGCGCTTTACCCTGAACCATGCCGACTCGACCTTTCTGGCGACCTTGAGCATGGGGTTTGCGTCGATCTACTCGGCTGAATACACCGACCAGCTGTTGAAAGCCGGCACACCGGAAAAACTCAACAACCAGCCTATCGGCACCGGCCCTTTCGTATTCAAGCGCTTCCAGAAAGACGCCGTGGTGCGCTACGAAGCCAACAAGGATTACTTCGCGGGCAAGCCTGAAAGCGACACGCTGATTTACGCCATCACGCCGGATGCCAATGTGCGCCTGCAGAAGATCCGCCGTGATGAATGCCAGATCGCGCTTTCACCCAAGCCGCTGGATATCCCGGAGGCCAGCAAAGACCCGGCGCTCAAGGTGGAAAAGAACGAAGCCTTCATGACAGCGTTCGTGGCGATCAACAGCCAGCACGCACCGTTCGACAAACCGGAAGTGCGTCAGGCTGTAAATCTGGCCTTCGACAAGGCGAACTACCTGAAAGCCGTGTTTGAAGACACCGCAGAAATCGCCAACGGCCCTTACCCGCCCAACACCTGGAGCTACGCCAAAGAGCTGCCGGGTTATCCACATGATGTCGCCAAGGCCAAGGAGTTGCTGGCCAAGGCCGGACTGAAGGATGGCTTCAAGACCACCATCTGGACTCGCCCTTCCAGCAGTCTTCTGAACCCCAACCCAAGCCTGGGTGCGCAGTTGCTGCAAGCGGACCTGAAACAGATCGGCATCGATGCCCAGATCAAGGTCATCGAGTGGGGCGAGCTGATTCGTCGCGCCAAGGCAGGCGAGCATGACTTGCTGTTCATGGGCTGGGCAGGCGACAACGGCGACCCGGATAACTTCCTGACGCCGCAGTTCTCCTGTGCCGCCGTGCAGTCGGGCACCAACTTTGCCCGCTACTGCGACAAGACCCTGGACAAGCTGATCAGCGACGGCAAATCCACCAGCGATCAGGCGCAGCGCAGCAAGCTGTATCAACAGGCCCAGGCGCAGATCCAGCAGCAGGCACTGTGGCTGCCACTGGCCCACCCGACCGCCGCCACCCTGACCCGCAAGGACGTTACCGGCTATGAAGTCAGCTCGTTCGGGCGTCAGGACTTTTACAAGGTGAAGGTGAAGTAAGCGCTCTGTGAAACTTCGCGAATGAATTCGCTCCTACGCAGACTGTGTGGGAGCGAATCGGGCGGCGCTCCGCTCATTCGCGAAAGGCCTACACCAAACCCATTTCCACCATCGACAGCGGTTCTCCATCGCCGATGATCACATGGTCCAGCACCCGCACATCGATCAGCGCCAGCGCCTGTTTCAGGCGCTTGGTCAGTTCGATGTCGGAATGGCTGGGGTCGGTGACGCCCGAAGGGTGGTTATGGCACAGGATTACGCTGGCGGCATTGTGGACCATGGCACGTTTGACGACCTGTCGCGGATGCACATACGCCGCGTTGATCGTCCCGTGAAACAGGGTCTCGAACGTCAGGACACGATTCTTGCTGTCGAGAAACAGGCAGCCGAAGACTTCATGCTGTTCCTGCCGAAGTATGGCCTTGAGATACCTGCGCACTTGCAGCGGGCTTTCCAGGATTGAATCACGACGCAATGTTTCGGCCATGTGCCGACGCGCCATCTCCATCACCGCCTGCAACTGGGCAAACTTCGCTGGCCCAAGCCCCAGATGCGAGCTGAACATGCTCAGGTCGCTTTCCAGCAGCGCTCTCAGACTGCCAAATTGATTCAACAGATGACGCGCCAGATCTACAGCGCTTTTTCCGGCCACGCCGGTACGTAAAAAGATGGCTAACAACTCGGCGTCGGAAAGGCTTTGCGCCCCCGATGCCAATAAACGCTCACGCGGGCGTTCGGACACAGGCCAATTGCGAATACTCATAGCACCTCCATGTGTGTGGCGCCGCTGTTCCGGTGCGGTCGCTGTGCTATCTTAGCCCATCTTTTTTGCGCGGCGACCTGGCCTGGGGAGGCGTCATCGCTGTCGCGTATTCAATCGACCAAAAAGGCAGGCCTATGCAGCGGCTGTATCGAAAACGCATCGTTCTGGGCGTCGGCGGCGGCATCGCGGCCTACAAGAGCGCCGAACTGGTTCGCCGGTTGCGCGACCACGGCGCAGAAGTGCGTGTCGTCATGACCAAAGGTGGCGCCGAGTTCATCACGCCCCTGACCATGCAGGCCCTTTCCGGGCACCCCGTACACATGGATCTGCTGGACCCGGCGGCCGAGGCCGCGATGGGCCATATCGAGCTGGCCAAGTGGGCCGACCTGATCCTCGTCGCTCCGGCCACTGCCGACCTGATAGCCCGTCTGTCACAAGGCATTGCCAATGACCTGCTGACCACCATCGTCCTGGCGACCGACGCAACGGTCGCCATTGCCCCGGCCATGAACCAGGCCATGTGGCGCGACGAGTCGGTGCAGGCCAATACCCGCCTGCTGGAAGACCGCGGCTTTCGCGTCTTCGGCCCGGCATCCGGCAGCCAGGCCTGTGGCGACGTGGGTTTCGGGCGCATGCTCGAAGCCAACGATCTGGCCCAGTGCGCCGCCGACTGCTTCCAGCGCCTGACCCTGACCGGCAAGCATGTCCTGATCACCGCAGGCCCGACCCAGGAAAACATCGACCCAGTGCGTTACATCACCAACCACAGCTCCGGCAAGATGGGCTTTGCCCTGGCCGAAGCCGCCGTGGAAGCGGGTGCCCGTGTCACGCTGATTACCGGCCCGGTCAACCTGCAAACGCCGGATCGCGTATCGCGTATCGATGTGGTCAGCGCCCGCGACATGCTGGCCGCCTGTGAAGCTGCGATCCCCTGCGACTTGTTCATCGCCTCCGCAGCCGTGGCCGACTACCGCCCGGAAGTCATCGCGCCACACAAACTCAAGAAAGATCCTACCAACGGCGACGGCCTTCTGCTCCAGATGGTCCGCAACCCGGACATCCTGGCCACCATCGCCACCCGCCCGGATCGCCCTTTCAGTGTCGGCTTCGCCGCCGAGACCGAACACCTGCTCGACTATGCTGCACGCAAGCTCAAGGACAAGAACCTCGACCTGATCGTCGCCAACGATGTTGCCAACCCCAGCATCGGCTTCAACAGTGAGGAAAACGCCTGCAGCGTGATCGACCGGGCGTTGCACGCAACGCTTTTCGCCCAGACCAGCAAGGCCAAGATTGCCCGCCAGCTGATCACTTTTATCGCAGAACGCATGAATCAGGTTTAACTACGAATGCACGCTCTACAAGCAAAGATCCTCGACCCTCGCATCGGCAACGAATTCCCGCTCCCGGCCTACGCCACCCCAGGTTCGGCCGGCCTGGACCTGCGCGCCATGCTCAAGGAGGAAACCATCCTCGAACCTGGCCAGACGCTGCTGATCCCCACCGGCCTGTCGATCTACATCGGTGATCCGGGTCTGGCAGCCATGATCCTGCCGCGCTCGGGCCTGGGCCACAAACACGGCATCGTGCTGGGTAATCTGGTTGGCCTGATCGACTCCGATTATCAGGGCGAACTGATGGTTTCCTGCTGGAACCGTGGACAGACCGCATTCAAGATCTCCATCGGCGAACGCATCGCCCAACTGGTGTTGGTACCGGTGGTTCAGGCCCGCTTCGAGCTGGTCGAAGAGTTCGATGAAAGCCAGCGTGGCGCTGGTGGTTTCGGTCACTCCGGCAGCCACTGATCGCTCGCGGCTCAGGAAGATCACCCCGTTTCAGGACGAATCGCAGGAGAGGTCGGGTGAAAGGCAGTCAAAACGTGTCAAAGCAGTCTGTAACCGCCACGAACCCGCCTCCGGCTGCAAGCCTGCAAGGCTTGTTTCCCGGCCTCCTCCTTGCCGTCGCAGGCTTGCTGTGCTCAGCGGTGCTGATCTGGTTTGCGCTGTTGAGCAACCCCCAGCAACAAAACCCGCTGACCCAAGCCTGGGGAAGCAGCCAGGCCTCGGCCGTCAATCTGGCCCTCAAGCAGATGAACGCCGACACCCAGGCTGCCGCCTCCAACGACGCTCTCGTACAAGCCCTGCAAAGCAAGGACACTGCTGCGCTGGCGGCACTGCAACACCAGCTCAGGTACTGGGATGGCCTGGTCGGTGCCCGAATCGATCCCAAAGGCCTGAATGACGTCGATCCACAAGGCTCATTGCCAGTGAGCTTTGCGACTCTGGATATGCTGAACGACGCCGCCCAGGGCCAGACCGCACCTCCCGAAGCCCGCAAGCTGGGCGAGCGCTGGGTGATCTACAGCGCAGCACCGGTACGAGCCAGCCCGACACAACCGGTCGTGGGCACCCTGTTGCTGGCGTTCGATCCACAACGCTTGCTCAACGCACTGCCGGTCATGCCTGACGAGGCCGGAAAAATCGTTCTGAGCCAGCAATTCGGTACAGGGCAAGAACAGGTTTTCCTGCAACGCGGGGAAGCAGACAACGGCAAGCCGTTGAGCTTCGATACCGGTCATGCCAACTGGAAACTCGAATTCACCCCTGGCTCATCACTGCAATCTTCACCTTCCCTGCTGCTTCTGTTAGTGGCGGCAATCATTGCTCTGGCTGGCGTATTACTGGGGCTGCACTTTAATGAAAGGGCTCTGCAACGGCGTATTTGCGAGGATGCACGGCAACTGAATCAGCTGCTTCAAGAACTCTCGGACGGAAAAACCGTCAAACCCTTCGGTTTGAGCCTTGAGGCACTCAACAGTCTGGCTCAGGCCCTTGCCCGCTTTTCGCCTCGCGGCCAGCCACAGCCGGTCGTGAACGAGGAGTCGGACGCCGCAAGCAGTACGAGAAACAGTGTTTCGACCCCATTCACAGCACCTGACGCCCAATGGACAGATCCGCTGTTTCAAGATACCGATATTCTTGATATCGACCTTCTCGACGAAAACCAGGACTTCCTGAGATCGGAGCATCCCCCAGTTATGAGCAGCCAAGAATCCACGGCACCTAAACTTCCCGACAATATTTTCCGCGCCTATGACATCCGCGGCGTGGTCGGGGATACCCTCAATGCTGAAACGGCTTATTGGATCGGTCGCGCCATAGGCTCCGAAAGCCTGGCCCAGAACGAGCCGAACGTCAGCGTTGGACGCGACGGACGTCTTTCAGGTCCTGAACTGGTGCAACAACTGATTCAAGGCCTGCACGACAGCGGCTGCCACGTCAGCGATGTCGGCCTGGTGCCAACCCCTGCGCTTTACTATGCGGCCAATGTGCTGGCTGGCAAGACCGGCGTCATGTTGACCGGCAGCCACAACCCCAAGGACTACAACGGCTTCAAGATCGTCATTGCTGGCGACACCTTGGCCAACGAGCAGATCCAGGCGCTGCACGAACGCATCAAGACCAACAACCTGACTTCCCAGAAAGGCAGCATCACCAAGGTCGACATCCTTGATCGCTACTTCCAGCAGATCAAGAACGACATCGTGCTGGCTCGCAAACTGAAAGTCGTGGTCGACTGCGGCAACGGCGCAGCCGGTGTGATCGCCCCGCAACTGATCGAAGCCCTGGGCTGTGAAGTGATCTCCCTGTTCGCGGAAGTCGACGGCAACTTCCCCAACCACCACCCGGACCCGGGCAAGCTGGAAAACCTCGAAGACCTGATCGCCAAGGTCAAGGAAACAGGTGCAGACCTGGGCCTGGCCTTCGACGGCGACGGCGACCGTGTGGGCGTGGTGACCAACAAAGGCAATGTGGTCTACCCCGACCGCCTGCTGATGCTCTTCGCGCTGGACGTGCTGAAACGCAATCCGGGCGCCGATATCATTTTCGACGTGAAATGCACCCGCCGCCTGACCCCGCTGATCAGCGAGCACGGTGGTCGTCCGGTCATGTGGAAAACCGGCCACTCCCTGATCAAGAAAGAGATGAAAAAGAGCGGTGCGCTGCTCGCTGGCGAGATGAGCGGCCATATCTTCTTCAAGGAGCGCTGGTTCGGTTTCGACGACGGTATCTACAGTGCTGCACGCCTGCTGGAAATCCTCAGCCAGGAATCCCAGAGCGCCGAAGACCTGTTCGAGACCTTCCCGAACGACATTTCTACGCCTGAGATCAACATTAAGGTGACCGATGTCACCAAGTTCAGCATCATTGAGGCCCTTGAGAAAGACGCCCAGTGGGGCGACGCTAAACTGACCAGCATCGACGGTGTGCGCGTGGACTATCCGAACGGCTGGGGCCTGGTACGTGCTTCCAATACTACGCCAGTGCTGGTATTGCGCTTCGAGGCTGAAACCGAAGCCGAATTGCAGCGTATCAAGGATGTTTTCCACGCCGAGATCAAGAAAGTTGCACCGGATCTCAAACTTCCGTTCTGATTGTTTTTTCCTTTTGACTGGAGCCCTGAATGACCCTCGACCGTGATGCCGCCTCTAATGTAGCCAAGGTTCTATCCGAAGCGCTGCCTTACATTCGCCGCTTCGTCGGCAAGACGCTGGTAATCAAGTACGGCGGCAACGCCATGGAGAGCGAGGAGCTGAAAACCGGCTTCGCGCGCGACATCGTGCTGATGAAAGCGGTAGGCATCAACCCGGTGGTCGTTCACGGCGGCGGCCCTCAGATCGGTGATCTGCTCAAGCGCCTGTCCATCGAGAGCCACTTCATCGATGGCATGCGCGTCACCGATGCCCAGACCATGGACGTGGTGGAAATGGTCCTGGGCGGCCAGGTCAACAAGGACATCGTCAACCTGATCAACCGTCATGGCGGCAGCGCGATTGGCCTGACCGGCAAGGACGCTGAACTGATTCGTGCGCGCAAGCTCACCGTCAGCCGCCAGACACCAGAAATGACCAAGCCTGAAATCATCGACATCGGCCACGTGGGCGAAGTAGTGGGCGTCAACACCGAACTGCTGAACATGCTGGTCAAAGGCGACTTCATCCCGGTCATCGCACCTATCGGTGTCGGCCCGGACGGCGAGTCCTACAACATCAACGCCGACCTGGTTGCCGGCAAGGTTGCAGAAGCCCTCAAGGCCGAAAAACTGATGCTGCTGACCAACATCGCCGGCCTGATGGACAAGCAAGGTGAAGTCCTCACCGGTCTGACCACCGAGCAGGTAGACAGCCTGATCGCCGACGGCACCATCTACGGCGGCATGCTGCCCAAGATCCGCTGCGCACTGGAAGCAGTCCAGGGCGGCGTTCACAGCTCGCACATCATCGACGGCCGCGTACCCAACGCCGTCCTGCTGGAAATCTTCACCGACAGCGGCGTCGGCACGTTGATTACCAACCGCAAGCGTCACTGATTGCGATAAGAAGCGCCCAAAGCCCTGCCAGCTTTTGTTGGCGGGGCTTTTTTACAGGTGTCATGAATTCGGTGCTTCGTGGTCCCGTCGCCGGCAAGCCGCCTCCCACAGACGACACCGCTCTGACTTGGCAACGCTTAACGAAGACAGAGCGAATGAATTCGCTTACCTGATCACCACTCCTCTACAAGTCCTCATTCCCGATCGACTTGAAGACTCGCAAGTTACTCTCCTGCCCACCAATGCTTTGATTGACGCTACGGATCAGATTGGCCATGTCCGCCGCTGCTACCCGCAGATCCACGTCTGGCATATGCAGGATGTAGTTTGTCATCACATAAGCATCGTTGATCGCGTGTACCGAAGACAGGGACTGGAGCGGCCCCAGCGGTGCAACGATGCCTGCGGCCCGAAATTGTTCTTCATACTCGATCACCGATTTGAAAGGTAAACCTTTACACAAGTCATCGGTCCCCAGGTACTTGTGAGTGCATTCGTGGATGAGCGTATCGACCAGGTCTTCCATCCGCGTACTCATTACTTTGTTGAACCGGAGATTGACGTCGTTGGAGTTGTGATACCCCGCTGGATTTGTGTTTAGGCAACCGTTAGTCGACGGTCCGCCGAACAGAATGTGAGACAGCGGTTTTGTTACGTAAGCAACCACCCCAGGCCCGGAGGGCTTTAGCCAGTGATAGCCAAACTCCGCCAAACGCAGGCCAGGCGAACGCATACCAGCCAGCAATTGCTGCAACTTCAGGTTCAGAGCTTCCAGAGCCTCAAAAACCTGAGGGACCGAACTCAGGCGAAAGTGAACTACCAAATGCCGATAGAAGTCCGGATGTAGCATCTGCACCGACTCTTCGTCGTCAAAGCCTGAGTGTTGCGCCTCTCTGACCACATGAAGGGCGATTACCGCTCTCTCGACAGCTTCGTGAACGGCTGCACGTGCCAGACGCATGGCTTCAGACAATTTGCTTAGCGCAGGGGGCGTAATCTCGTTGATGGCGATAATGTTCAGGCCGCCGATCTTATATTCCACTGCCATGTGTGCTCCGGACCGGATGAGAGTAAGGACGATTGTGCATGACCATCCGTACGAACGGCCAGTTGATACTAGCCTCCGCCCCAGGTCGCCCAATAGAGGCGTATACCTGGAGTGACGCTTATCCGCCCCCGAACTCACGTCCAGGCACCTGATCGCAAGATGCCTCTCTTTCTCTTGAGTGAAACTTCCGAGACAATCTCGACCGCTTGCGCCTGTCTATTTCGGTAACTAGTCTGCGTCGGTCGCTGAAACTCAGCGATCGGGTTTAGCAGCCCGTTCTTATCAGGCGTACAGCGCTCCCATTACCCGAGGTGCTTTTGCGGCCCTGCGTTATGGTGGCCGTGCGTGGGGCATCTTCGGGTGCGCCGGGTTCCTGATAACCGGTCTGCTAACCCGCGCATGGCTACCACCCACTCGTTTAGCAGCGAGGGTGTTGGCTTCTTTTAATTATCAGGAGTTACACCATGGTTAAAAAACTTGTTCCCGACCCGCCTGTTTTTGGGCTGTCTTCCCCGGACAACACCATCGACTGCCATGAAACCCAACTGGCCCATGTCTCAGACCTTTTGCGCTGCGCGGGTGCGACGGCCTATGAAGGTGGCGATGCGTTGAATGGCCAGCAGCGAGACCTGATTATGGCTTCAATGCACTTGATCAGTCAGGCTCAGGGGGTGATTGACCAGATGCTTGATACCCCCGTCTCCAACAGACGAAGTTGAAACATCTTCGCGAATGAATTCGCCCCTACTCGAACCCTGTAGGAGCAATTCATTCGCGAAAACGCCAGACACCACCTTATCTGAGCAACTTCTCCACCCGAGCCCGATCCTCGGCAAAGCTTGCCTCGGCCTGGACGCGGGATGTCTGGTAGCGGGTGATGTCGGCCTGAATACGCTGTTGCTGCTCCTGCACATCGTTCAACTGGTCGATGAGGGCCTGGGGAATCGGGCGACCGGCGCGCTCCAGGTCGGCGGCCTGGCTTTGCATGTTGCGTTGCTGGGCGGTAAGGCCCTGGATATTGCCTTGGGCCACACCAATCAACGCATCCAGCTCGGCCAGTTTGCGGGCCTTGACGCGGTCCACCTCTTCGACGCTGCTGTAGAGGCTCAGCAATTGCGCATCGGCGCTGGCCTGAACCTTGTCGGCTTCGGCCTGCCGGATCTGTTCGGCGGTGGGTGCGGGCGGTACGACCTGCACCACTCGCCCTCGGGCGTTGAGCACTTCGTAGCCTTTGGCGACATACTCCGGCGGCACGCCCTGACGATCCAGTACGGTCACGCCGCGGCTGTCGATGTAGCGATAGAACAGAACGTCAGCCGTATCCGCAGCCAGAGCCGCCACGGGCGCCACGGGCGCCAGTACGCCCAATGACAGCAAAAGCCCCAGCGCATTCAGCAAACGCATGTCGAATCCCGATCACAGCCAGCGACAGCCATACACTCCCCTTGTCAGATTCCGTATTGCGCCCTGTAGGCTTCAACCGCAGGCAAGTGCTGCTTGAGCTGCGGATCGTCTGCAAGGAATTGTAGAACCTGATTGAGGGATACGATGCTCACGACCGGAATCCCGAAGTCACGCTCGACTTCCTGGATGGCCGAAAGCTCGCCATTGCCGCGTTCCTGACGATTGAGTGCGATCAGAACACCGGCCGCAGTTGCGTCCTGGCCCTTGATGATCTGCATGACCTCGCGAATCGCGGTGCCGGCGGTGATCACGTCGTCGATGATCAGCACGTTACCGGTCAACGGTGCGCCAACCAGGCTGCCGCCTTCGCCGTGTGCCTTGGCCTCTTTGCGGTTGAAACACCAGGGCAGATCCATGCCGTGATGTTCAGCCAAAGCCACGGCTGTCGCGGCCGCCAGAGGAATACCCTTGTAGGCTGGCCCGAACAGGACGTCGAAGGAAATGCCACTGTCGACCACCGCTGCGGCATAGAAACGCCCCAGCTGAGACAGGGCCGAACCGCTGTTGAACAGACCGGCATTGAAGAAATACGGACTGGTGCGCCCGGACTTGAGAGTGAACTCACCGAAGCGCAAAACGCCGCGATCGATGGCAAAACGAATGAAATCGCGTTGATACGCTTGCATGAAAAAAGCCCCGAATACCACGGATTTAGCTAAATAGGTAGAGCTCGGGTATCATACACGCACGTGATTTTTGGGGCCATTTATGCGGATCATCAGTGTGAACGTGAATGGCATTCAGGCTGCAGTCGAGCGTGGTTTGCTCAGTTGGCTGCAAGCTCAGAATGCCGACGTCATCTGTCTACAGGACACCCGCGCCTCCACCTTTGAACTGGATGATCCAGCCTTCCAACTGGATGGCTACTTCCTCTATGCCTGCGAAGCCGAAGTTCCAGCCCAGGGTGGTGTGGCGCTGTATTCGCGGTTGCAACCGAAGGCGGTAATCAGCGGCCTGGGCTTTGAAACAGCCGACCGCTACGGGCGTTACCTGCAAGCAGATTTCGATAAAGTCAGTATTGCAACCCTGCTTTTCCCGTCGGGAATGAACGGGGACGAAGACTTGAATCAGAAATTCAAGCTCATGGACGACTTCGCCAAGTACATGGACAAGCAACGCCGCAAGCGTCGCGAGTACATCTACTGCGGCTCGTTCTATGTGGCGCAGCAGAAGCTCGACATCAAGAACTGGCGTGACAGCCAGCAATCTCCTGGTTTCCTGGCACCGGAACGCGCCTGGATGGACGAGATTGTCGGCACCATGGGTTATGTCGACGCCCTGCGTGAAGTCAACCGTGAAGGCGATCAGTACAGCTGGTGGCCCGACAGTGAGCAGGCCGAGATGCTGAATCTGGGCTGGCGCTTCGACTATCAGATCCTGACACCGGGCCTGCGTCGTTTCGTGCGCAGCGCCCGCTTGCCGCGTCAGCCACGCTTCTCGCAGCATGCGCCGCTGATCGTGGACTACGACTGGACCCTGACGATCTGACCCGGACCATCCGGCCCCATGAGAATCAGGCCTTTGCCGGTCGATAGAGAAAATGCCCGTATCGCAAGGTACGGGCATTTTTCTTGCGCGTTATAACGCTCTGCGCCCATAACGCCCGCGTGCAGTTTCAATTCCGATCTATAGTAGTGACTTCAGTTTGGCTAAAACCTGTTGTGCAGGAATGGCAGGTCTCGCCGAAAGCATGAACACATGGCTATGTAATTCATCAGGACCAGCCATCCCAGACCGGAATCCAGACATGAATGCACCGAAAGAATCCGTCATCATCACAGGCATCACGGGCCAGGATGGCGCTTATCTGACTCAATTGCTGTTGGAAAAGGGCTACAAGGTTTACGGCACTTATCGCCGTACCAGCTCAGTCACCTTCTGGCGTCTTGAAGAGCTTGGAGTCACTAACCATCCCAACCTGCACCTCGTCGAGCATGACCTTACGGATCTGAGCGCAAGCATTCGCCTCCTGCAAAAAGCCGAACCCACACAAATCTACAACCTTGCGGCCCAGAGTTTTGTGGGTGTTTCCTTCGACCAGCCGCTGACTACAGCCGAAATTACCGGGCTGGGCGCCGTCAACCTGCTGGAAGCCATCCGCATCGTCAACCCGAAGATCCGCTTCTATCAGGCCTCGACCTCGGAGATGTTCGGCAAGGTGCAGCAGGTCCCACAAACCGAAGACACCTCGTTCTACCCTCGCAGCCCTTATGGCGTGGCGAAGCTTTATGCGCACTGGATGACGATCAACTATCGCGAGTCCTACGGCATCTTTGGTTCGAGCGGCATTCTGTTCAACCACGAGTCGCCGCTGCGCGGTAAAGAATTCGTGACCCGCAAGATTACCGATGCCGTGGCGCGGATTTCCCTGGGCATGCAGGACGTGCTGGAACTGGGGAACATGGACGCCAAACGCGACTGGGGCTTCGCCAAGGAATATGTAGAAGGCATGTGGCGCATGTTGCAGGCTGACGAGCCGGACACCTTCGTACTGGCCACCAATCGCACTGAAACCGTTCGTGACTTCGTGTCGATGGCCTTCAAGGCCGTCGATATCCATCTGGACTGGAAAGGCAGTGCCGACAATGAGCACGGCATCGACACCCGCACCGGCAAGACCGTGATCCGGGTCAATCCGAAGTTCTATCGCCCGGCCGAGGTCGAGCTGTTGATCGGCAATCCTGAAAAAGCCAAGCGTGTGCTGGGCTGGCAAGCCAGTACCAACCTGGAACAACTCTGCCAGTTGATGGTGGAAACAGATCTGAAGCGCAACAAGAACGGCACATCGTTCTGATGTGATCCCGCGCCCCCGACTGCACAGGCATTCGGGGGCCAGGCAATCAACGAGCCTCTTTTACCTCGGCACGCCAGTAATCCAGAAGTGCTGCGAGGGTTTCCTTCAGATCGATACCGGGTTGCCAACCGATGGCATTGAGAATGGCGGAGTTATCGCCGACGGCGCTGGGAATATCCGAAGGACGCATCCGCTGCGGGTCTTCACCAACTTCGATATCTTTCGGGCTCATTGCCAGGAGCATGTCGAGCATCGTCTGAATCTTGCGCGGCTGGCCGCTGCAAATATTGAAACAGCGCGGATAGTCGCCGTCCCTGTCGGCCAATTGCAGTAACGCGACGTAGGCATTGCAGACATCGCGCACATCAAGAAAGTCGCGCTCGGCCTGCAGATTTCCCACCTTCAATAACGGCGGCTGTTCGCCAGCCTCGACAAGTGCGATCTGCCGGGCAAAGGATGCCGTGGCAAAGTCGGGCGATTGCTGTGCGCCGATATGATTGAAAGGGCGCACGATAATGCCCGGCTGGCCTTGCCGGAAGTATTCGTTGACTGCCGCTTCGGCGGCCAGCTTGCTGGCGGCGTAAGGGTTGAGTGGCTGACACGGGCTGCTTTCATTCAGGGGAATCGCCTGCTTGAAGCTGCCGCCGTAGACCTCCGAAGAGCTGACGAACAATACAAATGCCTTGGGCGCCTTGTTCTGTAAGGCCTGCAACAGGTTGACGCTGCCCATGACGTTGGTTTCCCAGGTCAGCAAAGGCTCCTTGAAGCTGGTCGGCACATGCGTAATGGCCGCCAGATGCACCACATGGGTAGGATCGGCTTCGGCAATTGCCTGTTCCAGAGCCTCGGCATTGCGAATATCGCATTGCAGGAGATGGTCGGCATGGGAGGGTGCCGGCGAGGTGCTTCCCACCAGGGCAATGACATGATGCCCGGCGTCTTGCAGGGTCTCGCATAAAATCTTCCCAACGAAACCGTTGGCGCCGGTAATCAGGATGCGCTGCATCTTGGGGGCTTCCTCAGTGACTTCTGGCAAGTAATGGAGTGTGAAAGGCAGACTTTGCTGCAAGCAGGCTAGCCCGAGTATCCAGCTTTGTCCTGCAATGGGCTTCGCGGGTCAGTATCAGAGGTTTTTTGGCTATCTAAGTTCAGCACATGCATTTTTCCCATACCGCCGTCCGCTCATTAGACGAAGGGCATTAAGCCTTCTACGCTTGGATTCGATAGCACTGAAATCCACTACTCTGGTGTCGCCCATGTTCAATACCAGCTTGAAAAAGGAATTACAGGCGCAACAAGCCGAGTTATCGATGTACCGACAGATGCAAAGGGGCATGGACGCCCGAATGGTGTCCATCACGGTGGATGCCAACTATCGCATTACTCACGCCAACACCAACTTTCTCAAGATGCTGGGTTATTCCGGCGAGCAATTGGTGGGGCGCAACATGGACCAGCTCATTCCGCCTTATGTCAAACAGCTCGACTGCTACCGCAACCTTGTGGCGGCGGTGCAAAAGGGCGAGTCGGCCTTCGACAGTTACCGTTTTATCAGGGCTGACGGCAGCCTGGCGTGGATTCGCGCCATGTGGCAGCCGATTCTGGATGACAGCGGCAAACTCCTGGAGATCAAGTGCTATGGCTCGGACATCACCCAGACTGTCGAAACCGCAGCCGAGAACTCGGCCTTCATCCAGGCATTGCTGCGCTCCACTGCCGTGATCGAGTTCGATCTGGGTGGTCACGTGCTGGTCGCCAATGATCAGTTCATGCGAGGCATGGGTTACAACCTTGGACAGATCAAGGGCAAACACCACAGCATGTTTTGCGACCCGCAAGAGAGTTCGTCGAACCAGTACAAGGAGTTCTGGGCAACCCTGAACCGTGGCGAGTTTGTTGCCAACCGCTTCAAGCGTATCGACAGCAATGGCCGGGTGGTATGGCTGGAAGCGACCTATAACCCGGTCCACGATGCCCAGGGCAAGCTCTACAAGGTCGTGAAATTCGCCACGGTGGTGACGGATCAGGTCCTGCGTGAAGAAGAGGTCAGCAAGGCAGCCAGTATCGCCTTTGAAATCTCTCAACAAACCGACGTCAGCGCCCAGCGAGGGGCAACAGTGGTCCAGAACACCGTTCAGACCATGCACCGGATCTCCGATGAACTGCAATCTGCCTCCTCGGGCATTGAGGCGCTGGGCAAGCAATCACTGCTGATCAGCTCCATCGTGCAGACCATCGGCGGTATCGCTCAACAAACCAACCTGCTGGCACTCAACGCCGCCATCGAAGCCGCAAGGGCTGGAGAGCAGGGCCGCGGGTTTGCGGTCGTGGCCGATGAGGTCCGCCAACTGGCAGGCCGAACCAGTGCGGCCACCGAAGAGATTGTCAGCGTCGTGCAGCAGAACCAGACACTGGCTGATGAAGCCGTGCGCGGTATGGCCAACAGCAGAGGGCAGGCAGAGCAGGGGTTGGCGCTGGCCAACGAGGCGGGCTCGGTGATTGTCGAAATCCAGGAGGGCGCCAAACAGGTAGTCGGAGCAGTCGGGCAGTTTGCCAATCAACTGAAATAAGGTAGTAACAGAGTAACTCGATACAGAAACGGACTTGAGCCACAATGGCGCCCTTTAGTTCATGACGCTGCCCGCATGCCGACGCATCGGGCAGCCTGTCGAAGGAAAGTCCACCGATGACTCTGTTTTCCGGAAAATGGCGCAAAGGTCTGGCGCTAGCGGCACCGCTGGCCCTGTTACTCACTGCATGTGATGTTACCGAGAAGCCCGCCAAGACCACACCACCTCATACCTCGTACAACAAGGCCACATGGGAAGCCTTGCCGGCTGTTTCCGACAGTGACTTGCAGGCCGGTTTCGGCTCATGGCGCAGCGCGTGTACCCGGCTCAAGGCCGATCCGGTCTGGGGCGGCACCTGTAGTGCGGCAGCCAGTCTGGCCGCAAATGCCAGCGCGACAGATATCCGCGGTTTCCTGCAAGCCAATCTGCAGGTCTACAGCCTGCGCAATGATGGCGGCAGCGCCGACGGCCTGATTACCGGCTACTACGAACCCATATACCCCGGCAGCCTGACACAGACCGCACAGGCTACGGTCCCGGTCTATGGCATCCCCGAAGATCTGATCGTGGTCAATCTGGACAGCATCTATCCAGAACTCAAGGGCAAGCGTCTGCGTGGGCGGCTTGAAGGGCGAGTGCTCAAGCCTTATGACGACGCAGCAACCATCAACGAGCAAGGGCTGAATGCGCCCGTGATCGCCTGGCTGACCGACCCGATGGATCTGCAATTCCTGCAGATTCAGGGTTCCGGACGAGTGAGCCTGCCAGACGGTACGCAAGCGCGCCTGGCATACGCCGATCAGAACGGTCGTCCTTATCGCGCCATTGGCCGCTGGCTGGTGGAGCAGGGCGAGTTGAAGAAAGAAGACGTGACCATGGGCACCATCGCAGCCTGGGCCAAGGCCAATCCGCAGCGCATCCCGGAACTGCTGGCCAGTAACCCCAGTTATGTGTTCTTCACTCGCAATCCGGACAGCAACGAAGGGCCGCGAGGTTCACTGAACGTGCCGCTGACTGCAGGTTACAGCGTGGCCATCGACCGCAAGGTGATCCCGCTGGGCAGCCTGCTCTGGCTGTCGACCACACGTCCTGACGGCAGCAGTCTGGTTCGACCAGTCGCGGCTCAGGACACCGGTGGTGCAATTGCCGGGGAAGTACGCGCCGATCTGTTCTGGGGCACAGGAGACGAAGCCGGGCATCTGGCCGGGGACATGAAGCAGAAAGGCAACATCTGGCTCTTGTGGCCCAAGGACAAAGCCCTGCCTCAGGATCCTGAGCCAGCGCAGAAGTAAGGCTCTGCGCAGCTCAACCGCCTCGGGCTATCCGAGGCGGTTATCCACCGTGAAATCCAGCTCCTTCGCCTTGGCCACAAGGGTCTTGAAGGACGAATGCTGCACATTGAGCAGATAGTTGGATTCACGCGGCACGATCACGCTGGGCACTGCCAGTGCCAGGCTTTGGCCGGAGTCCAGCCACGCATCGCCGAAGGATGCGGTCGAAGGCGGAGCAGGCTCCTCGCGCCAGTCCGGGGGAAGAATGTCGGGGCGCGCCTTGAGGATGCGATCCTTGGGAATCTGTAGTTCAAGCATGACGTAGTGCTGAACCATGCTGGAGTTATCCAGATGGACCAGCACTTCCAGCAATGCCAGTGACTCACTGCCAGCGCAGTACACGCAAGCCCGGCCCTTGCTGTTCCAGCGTCCACCGTAGAGCTTTGCGCCTTCGCCATCGAAAGCCTGGGCCAGCCATTTGCGTTTTACCAGACGGTAGACATGGATCACGCCACAACCCCGTGCTCAAGGCGGCCGATCAGGTCCAGTACGGCCTGGGCTTCGGCCGAAGTCGTGAGCATTTCCAGGGGCCGACGCTGGCCCAGTCCATAGACCGGCTTGGTCAGCCAGCGGCGGGTGGCTTCAATGTCGTCTTCAAACAAATCCAGCGCAGCCTTGTAAATGGCCGCCAGCCGAAACAGTCGGTCGCTTTCCTCTGCATTGAACTGACGCACTTTAAGGCGCCGTTGCAAGGTTGCAGGGGCGATCCCCAGGTGTTCGGCCAGAGTCGAGCGATTCAGGTCGGTGTAGTTGGCCAACCGCTCGAATACTTCGTAGGGCAACCCGGCACGCAGGGAGGTATACAACTGAGCGCCACGAGCAGGAACGCCCAGCTTTTGCCAGAAATCCTCGTCCTGAACCGGGGCAGGGTAATAGTCGCGAATAGCGAGTGGCATGACAGAATCCTTCCATCTACTGATAGTGACTAGCTATATCACTTGATCATTGATCTGTCATTCACACCACGGACAGACGGTTGAAAAACACCCGAATCAACAGGAAGTTCATGCTCTTTTTATTGGCGCAATATTCAGGAAAAAGCGTCAATAAATCATTATGTCATTGAGGTATATATCAGTTTCGTTGCCCTGCTATATTGAACCTGTGCTGTAGCGTAATCCCATGTGCGGCAAGGCTTGGTGCAATAAAGCATCATTGATTCATCAGGCTTTCACGAGCACAGTTATTGCATGAAAACCGGAAAGGGAACTATTGGGTTCAAGGATGTGTGTCGAGGTATCAAAAGGTTTTTTTATTGGCTCCGATCCGGCTCGTTTTCGTGAAGGCAATCGGACGTGTTGATACTCTGCTGCCGTCAGCCTGAAACTTTTGTAGTGAGAAACAATGAATGTCCATGATTCCGCTGCTGATTTGCGATGACTCCAACATGGCTCGCAAGCAACTGTTGCGAGCCTTGCCTGAGGACTGGGGTGTATCGGTCACGATGGCAACCAATGGACTTGAAGGGCTGGGTGCCGTTCGCAATGGATTGGGTCAGGTTGTATTGCTGGACCTGACGATGCCTGTGATGGATGGCTATCAGGCGTTGGCTGCCATCCGTGCAGAAAACCTTGAAGCCAAGGTCATTGTCGTCTCCGGCGACGTTCAGGATGAAGCCGTTCGGCGCGTCATGGAGCTGGGCGCGCTGGCCTTCCTGAAAAAGCCCGCCGACCCCGACGAACTCAAGCAGACCCTTGTACGACTGGGCCTGATGGGCGAACCGACAAAGGTGCCGACCGTCGTTCCTCCACTCAAGGATGGCGTCATCAGTTTCCAGGATGCCTTCCGGGAAACCATCAACGTCGCCATGGGCCGAGCGGCAGCTTTGCTTGCCAAGGTGCTGGGTGTGTTCGTGCAGTTGCCGGTCCCCAACGTCAACATGCTCGAAGTCGGTGAGCTGCATATGGCGCTGGCCGACGCCCACCGCGATCAACGCCTGACGGCGGTGTGCCAAGGCTATATCGGCGGCGGTATTTCCGGCGAAGCGCTGCTGATTTTCCATGACTCCGAACTCTCCGACATGTCTCAGCTCATGCAGCGCAGCTCGCCCGATTATTCGGACATGGAGATGCTGCTGGACCTGTCCACCGTCCTGATCGGTGCCTGTCTGAGCGGGATTGCCGAGCAGATCGATATCGCCTTTTCTCAGGGCCATCCACAGATTCTCGGAGCTCAGGGCGGGATCGATGACCTGATTCGCGTCAACAGCAAGCGCTGGAAGAAAACCCTCGCGGTGGAAATCAGTTACAGCGTCGAAGGCCATAACATCCATTTCGATCTGTTGATGCTGTTCACCGAAGACTCGGTCGAACTGCTTACGCGCAAACTTGCCTACATGATGAGCTGACCCCATGAGCCATATCGATATCAACGAGCTGCATTGGCTATTGGCCGTTACACAGAACATCGATGTCGGCATCGTGGTTCTGGATCGGGATTTCCGGGTGATGGTCTGGAATACCTTCATGGAGAACCGCTCCGGCGTGACACCGTACGAAGCGACCAGCAAGACCTTCTTCGAGCTGTTCCCCGAGGTCAACCAACAGTGGTTCAGCAAGAAGGTCGAGAATGTCGTGACCCTCGGCACGCCCGCCTTCACGATCTGGGAGCAGCGGCCTTATCTGGTGCGTTTCAAGAACTATCAGCCCATTACCGGGCAGGAAGAGTTCATGTACCAGAACACGACGATGTTTCCGCTGCGTGCGACCAACAACGAAATCAACCAGATCTGTCTGGTGATCTACGACGTGACGGATGTGGCCACCAACCGGCATCAGTTGCAGGCGGCGCTCAAGCAACTCTCCGACAGCAAGCCTGCAAACGGGTAAGCATCACAAGGACAAGGGCCGCCATCAGGCTGCGGCCCGCCTCCTGCTCGTGCTAGGATCGCGATTTTTCCGGTGACGTTCAGGGACATCATGCGACCTCAATCCACACTCACTGTTTTGCCTGTCGAGCACCCTCTGGTCGGGCGCGTCAGCCCGCCGGGCTCCAAATCGATCACCAACCGTGCGTTGCTGCTGGCTGGCCTGGCAAAAGGGACGAGTCGCCTGACCGGCGCCTTGAAGAGTGACGATACGCGCGTCATGTCCGAAGCCCTGCGCCTGATGGGCGTGCAGGTCGACGAGCCGGATGACAGCACCTTCGTGGTCACCAGCTCCGGCCACTGGCAGGCCCCGCAACAAGCGCTGTTCCTGGGCAATGCCGGCACCGCGACCCGTTTTCTGACGGCTGCACTGGCCAACTTCGAAGGTGAATTCATCGTCGATGGCGATGAGTACATGCGCAAGCGCCCGATTGGTCCGCTGGTCGATGCCTTGCAGCGCATGGGCGTGCAGGTCAGCGCACCGACCGGTTGCCCGCCAGTCACGATCAAGGGCCTGGGCGGCCTGTCCGCCGGGCGTATCGAAATCGACGGCAACCTTTCCAGCCAGTACGTCTCGGCCTTGCTGATGGCTGGCGCCTGCGGACAAGGCCCGATTGAAGTGGCCCTGACCGGCAGCGAAATCGGCGCACGCGGCTATGTGGACCTGACCCTGGCGGCGATGAAAGCCTTCGGCGCGGAAGTCGAGGCAATTGGCGATGCGGCCTGGAAAGTCTCGGCCACCGGTTATCAAGCCACGGATTTCCATATCGAGCCTGACGCTTCGGCGGCCACTTACCTGTGGGCGGCCCAAGTGCTGACCGAAGGCAAGATCGACCTGGGTGTCGCCACTGAAGAGTTCACCCAGCCCGATGCACTGGCCAGCCAGATCATCGACAGCTTCCCGAACATGCCGGCCGTGATCGACGGTTCGCAGATGCAGGACGCAATCCCGACGCTGGCGGTGCTGGCAGCGTTCAACAACCATCCTGTGCGCTTCGTGGGCCTGGCGAACCTGCGGGTCAAGGAATGCGACCGTATTTGCGCGCTGTCCCACGGGCTGTGCGCCATCGCACCGGGGCTGGCGGTAGAAGAGGGTGATGACCTGCTGGTGCATGCCAACCCGGCATTGAGCGGCCAGACCGTCGATGCGCTGATCGACACCCACTCCGACCATCGCATCGCCATGTGCTTCGCTCTGGCGGGCCTGAAAATCGCGGGTATCCGTATTCTCGATCCAGACTGTGTAGGCAAGACCTATCCCGGTTACTGGGCAGCGCTTGAGTCGCTGGGCGTGCAGATCGAACGCTAAAGCCCTTCGCGAATGAATTCGCTACACCGTGGGGAATTCATTCGCGAAAACGATATTTCGCTTCAGATCCCGAAGATTGGCTGCAACATCCGGGCAATCAGACCCTGGAAACGGAGCGGCGAGTCCGCAGCCAGTACGCAGATGCAATATTCATCTTTATTGGCCGTGGGCTGATGCTGGGTGTCGCTGTCCAGATCGGCGAGGTCTCCGGATCGGTATTCGCCCAGTTCATCGTGATACGAGCCCTGGAGCACAAGGGTCATTTCATTACTCTCGTGGCCATGCAACGGCATGCTGACGCCGGGGGCGATTCTCAGCAGCATGAGCTTGCCTTGCTCAAGCCCCTGGGCACGAACCCGCTGCACGCCGGGGAGCAGGGTTTTCCAGGGTTGCTCGCTCAAATACCGGCCAAAATGAGCGTGCAGAGAAACAGGCAGTAAATCCGCGCTCCGCTCTGGCGATACAACAGACTCGCGCTGTGGCAGGACAGCGGGCAGTTCATCCAGACGAGCAAGCATGGCTGCACGCCCCTTCAGTGGCTCCGCAACGCCACTGTGCTGCTGAATCAGCAAACCACCGATGCGTTCTGCATGGCGCAACCGTGTCCGGCATTCGGCGCACAGCTCAAGGTGAGCAGCGGTGACCAGAGAAATAGCCTGTGAAAGCGCACCCGAGGCGTAACTGACCAGGGTGGCCTCATCGGGGTGATGGACTGGGCTCATCATGACTCCTCGACTCTGGAGCGCAACTTCTGAAAGGCCAGACGCAGACACGACTTCACTGTCCCCAGAGGCATGCCGAGGCGTTGGGCGATCTCTCGATGGCTGAGCGCTTCAAAGTAGGACATCCGTAGAACCCTGGCCTGATCGGCAGGCAGGTTCTGGATGGCCATGTTCAGTTGTTGTTCCTGACGCTGGCTGTAATCGAGCGATCTGTCGGCGGGTGCCTCCAGAAGTTCGAGTTGCTCCAGCGAGTTCTGCACCACGACCCAGCCGCTGTCCTTGCGCACGCTGTCGATATAGAGGTTACGCGCAATCCTGAACAGCCAGGTTCCGAGGCTGGCCTTGGCCGGATCAAAGGACTCGGCCTTGTGCCACAGCTTGAGCAGTACTTCCTGCACCAACTCTTCGGCCTGCCCGTCAGGCACCTTCAACCCCGTCAGATAGCGCAACAGGCGAGGGGCGAAGTGATCGTAGATGCGCATGAAGCTGTCGCGGTCCTGACTGCGGGCCACGGCGGTGACTTCATCTGTCCAAAGTCGGGTTATGGGCGAGTCGCTGTGCGAGGGTGACACGTGACGGAAGGTCCTGATGCTGGCAATACTGCTCATGATCCACCTTCTGGTCGCCGTTGTCTGGTATTGGTCGGGCTGCCTGTGTGTTACGCAACCTGGGCCAGAACGGATCACAAGGTGAACTGCTGCGAAAAATATTTTTTAACTGGCGACCATGATAGCTGTCTGCCACAGGCTGGTGGAACCTGCGGTGTAGAAAAGCATCGGGAGACCGAATCGGCTCAAAGGCGGGAAGTTTATTTCAAAGCCGTCTAAGCCACTATGATTTCTGACAGTGGCCGAGAACGCCCTATTCATTACCCTAGAAGGCAAGGACGTTACTTCAACTCATCCCCTTGAGGGGGTTCTCATGGACACCAACCTTCCACACCACTCAATGAAAAACCTTCTGTTACGGCTAAGCCTGCTGCTGATGTTTATCGTCGGTGCAGGGCTGCTGATCACGCCTGGCCGTGCAGAAGCTATCAATCTGGCCGAATGCACAGGCACCCACACGGCAGAGTGGTCGCCTGGCCTGACCAACACGTCACAAACCATCAATGTTTCGACGAACAGCAACTGGACCGTCTGTGTACTTCCATTAGGCGTCAGCGCAGCATCTGCGCAGAGCTTTCAGGCGACCTTTTCCTGCCAGTCGTTTTTTCTGAAAACACCCACTATCACATGGGTCATCAACTGGAGCGATGGAACCACCAGCACCTACGCATTCACCGCACAGATAGAAAACTCCGGCAACTTGAATACTACGATCATCGGAGATGGCACGATCACCGACGGGCGTTACAAGGGGGCCAAAGCTCAAACCCTTTTCACGCTTGTGAACCTTAAGTCCATCTTGAACAACGACTGCAACCAGCCTTCGGGCGTTACCAAGGTGAGCGGTATTTCAAAACTTGTCATTTCACCTTTATAAGTGAACCCATGCACAAGAAGGTTGTGTGGCCGATCCCGCACAACCTTCCCTGCATCACTTCCCCGCCTTAAAGCACCACGCTGGGCAACCACAGCGAAATGGCAGGAATGTAGGTCACCATCATCAGCACCATGAACAGCGCCAGATAGAACGGCAGCAGTGCCTTGACGGTGGCTTCGATGGAGACCTTGCCCACCGCCGCCCCGACAAACAGCACCGCGCCAACGGGCGGTGTAATCAGGCCGATTCCCAGATTGACCAGCATGATCATGCCGAAGTGAACCGGATCGACGCCGATGCCGGTAATCACGGGCAGCAGGATAGGAGTCAGAATCAGGATCAACGGTGCCATGTCCATCACCGTACCCAGCAACAGCAACATGACATTGATGCACATCAGGATCACGTAACGGTTATCCGACAGGGTCAGGAAGGCCGTGGTGATCTTCATGGGGATTTCCATCAGCGTCAGGATGTAACCGAAGCTGGCAGCAAAACCGATCAGGATCATGACGATGGAAATGGTCCGCACCGCCCGGTGCATCAGCTTGGGCAAGTCGCGCCACTTGTAGTCGCGGTAGATGAACATGGTGACGAAGAACGACCAGACCACGGCAACAGCCGCCGACTCGGTCGCCGTGAACACCCCGGTGAGGATCCCGCCCAGGATGATGACCATGGCCATCAGGCCCCAGAGCGCATCGGCGGCAATTTTCAGTGCCTGGCGCAGTGGAATGACTTCGCCCTTGGGGTAATTGCGTTTGCGCGCAAAGATCATGCACAGAACCATCAGCACCGCGCTGAGCAACAGCCCGGGCATGATCCCAGCCATGAACAGCGAAGCGATGGACACCGTGCCGCCAGCCGCCAGCGAATACAGCACCGAGTTATGGCTGGGCGGCGTCAGCAAGGCTTGCACCGAACCACTGACCGTCACGGCGGTGGAGAAGTCCCGCGGGTAGCCTTTGCGCTCCATTTCCGGAATCAGCACCGAACCGACCGAAGCGGTGTCAGCCACTGAGGAGCCCGAGATGGCACCAAAGAAAGTCGAGGCGACGATGTTCACCAGCGACAGACCACCCCGCACGAAACCGACCAGTACGCCGGCAAACGCGACCAGTCGTCGGGACATTCCGCCTTCGGCCATGATTGCACCAGCCAGCACGAAGAACGGAATCGCCAGCAGCGAAAACTTGTTCACGCCGCCTGCCACCTGAATCATCAGTGCATCGAAAGGAATCTCGATCCACCAGGCTCCAATAAGCGCCGAAAGGCCCAGTGCATAAGCGACCGGCATGCCCAGGAGAATCAGCGCGATGAAGCTTCCCAGCAATATAAAAGCGTCCATTCATGCAGCCTCTTCGCTTTCTTCCAACAGATCGAAGCGCACGGCACGGCGGTGGCTTTGATCGCCCAGAAACAGTTTTTCCAGCACGAAGATCAGGGTCAGAATTCCGCCAATGGGAATCGGCAGGTAGGAAATCCCCACGCGCAGGAAAGGCATATCACCGAGAAATTGATTCCAGGTCGTCGCGCAGAGCTTGAACCCCTTGGTGGTCATGAACACACACACCACCGCCATGAGGATTTGCACCAGGACCGCAGCGGCCTTGCGCAGTTGCGGCGACATGCGTTCAGTCGCCATCGCTACCGCCATGTGCGCACCGGCACGGTAACTGGCGGCTGCGCCGAAGAAGGTGAACACCACCATCAGCAGGATCGCGGTGGGCTCCGGCCAACTGGAACCACTGCCCAGTACGTAACGGGCGAAAATGCCCCAGGGGATGATCAGGCTCATCGTCAGCACCGACAGACCGGCAATTGCGATGCAGATCCGGTAAAGCACGTCGTTAATGCGCAGTAGCGTATTTTTCATTGGGCTCACCACAGCAGCAAGCGGGCTTTCGCCCGCTGCGCGGCATTATCGAATGGGCTTAGTTGGCGCCGACCTTGGGTGCGTCTGACTTGACGGCTTCGATACGGCTGATCAGGTCTTTGTACGGCGCACCATATTTGTCGCGTACAGGTTGCGTGGCATCGTAGAAAGCCTTCTTCTGCTCAGGCGTGAGAGTGATGAACTCCACACCGCTCGCCTTGAGTTTTGCCTCGGCTTCGGACGACTTCTTGTCCCACAGCACACGCTCTTCCATCTGGGCTTCACGGGCCAGTTTTTTCACCAGCGCCTGCTGATCGGGGTTGAGCTTTTCCCAGGTCGCCTTGGAGATCACCACAGGCTCGGGCAGGATCAGGTGCTCGGTCAGGGTGTAGAACTTGGCGTTCTGATAATGGTTGTGCTCCAGCAAGGTTGGCGGATTGTTCTCAGCGCCGTCGATTACGCCGGTCTGCAAGGCACTGAAGATTTCGCCCGTGGCCATGGCAATACCGTTGCCGCCCATGCCATTGATGGTGTCGATGAATACCGGATTGCCTTGCACCCGGATCTTCATGCCCTTGAGGTCGGAGATCTGACGCACCGGCTTCTTGGTGTACAGGTTGCGAGTACCGCCATCCATCCAGGCCAGGGCCACCAGGTTGAAGTTCGAGTTGGTGATCTTGTCGAGGATTTCCTGACCGATTTCACCGTCGATGATGGCGCGCATGTGTTCATGGTCGCGGAAGACAAACGGCAGGTTGAACACGTTGACGTCCGGTACCACCGGGCCAACGATGCCCAGGCTGACCCTGGCCATTTGTATGGCATTGGCCTGAACCTGCTCGATCACTTCTTTCTCCGAACCCAGCACGCCGCCGGCGAACATCTTGAAGCTGATATCGCCGTTGCTTTGTTCCTGAAGTTTCTTGCCCATGTTCTGTTCGGCCACCACGGGCGGGTAACCGGAAGGATGTACTTCGGCGAATTTGATCTTTATCTCCGCCAGGGCGGCGTTCGAGAAACAGAAAGCCAACGGTAATACGGTGAGGAGGAGCTTGCGTTTGAAATCCATGGAGTTCTCCGATTTTGTTGTTTTTGGTCGGTGCTACGGGGATTTTCAGTGTCAGCAGATCAGCCTTGGAATATCGGCTCCTCAAGTCCCGTAACGCCGGGCCTGAAGGCAAAGACGCCGCCAGCCAGAGGTTGGTCGCTGAGGTCGCCGCCAGGACGAATGGAAGTGATGAACAGGGTATCCAGCCCTGAACCGCCGAAGGCGCACATGGTTGGTTTTTTCACCGGCACGGTCACGGAGCGGTCGAGCTTGCCCTGCGGCGTGAACCGGTGGATCAGACCGGCATCGTTGGCGCAGATCCAGTAACAGCCATCGCTATCGACTGCCGCACCATCGGGGCGGCCCGGATAGTCGTTCATGTCCACAAACAGACGGCGGTCGTAGGGCGTGCCGCTGTCCGTGTCGTAATCGAACGTCCAGATTTTCTGCACGTTGGGGTGAGAGTCGGACAGGTACATCGTTTTACCGTCAGGGCTGAACCCTAGACCATTGGGAACGATATAGCCCTGCAATTGCGAATTCAGTTGCTGTTGCCCCGCGCTGTAGCGATACAAAGCCCCAGCAGACACGCCCGCGGCCATATCGAGCAGCATGGTGCCTGCCCAGAAACGGCCTTGACGGTCGCAGCGACCATCGTTGAAACGCATGCCGGGCTGGCCATGCTCAACGCCTGCCAAGAGGGTACTGGTCAGGCTCTCGCCTTCACCGGGCTGCAAGTGAAACAGGCCACTTTCCATCCCGGCGATCCAGCCTCCCTTGCTGTGGGCAGCAATGCAGGCCAGCATTTGCGGGGTTTTCCAGCTTTGGGTGAGGTTATCGGCAGCATTCCAGCGGTACAGGCGTCCGGCTGGAATGTCGACCCAGTAAAGCGCTTGCTCGCGAACACTCCAGACCGGGTTTTCACCCGTAGCGTTGCGGGCATCGAAGATCAGTTCAGCATCCATGGCAGTGCAGATCTCTATAGATAGTTACTCGTCGCCGAAAGGCCCTGCTGCAACAAAGGCGCCGCCCTGATAGACCATGGCCGGATCGTCGGCCGCCGGCATCGGCTGCGCCTCGACCTTGGCACGGAAGACTTCGGAGCTGTCCTTGGGGGAATATTCCAGATGGCTGGCCAGCCGGTTGTCCCACCACACGGTCTTGTTGTCCGACATCCCGTACACCACGGTATGCCCGACATTCGGCGTATACAGGGCGCGTTCCAGGAGTTGGGTCAGGTCGTCATAGCTGAGCCAGGTGCTCATCATCCGACGGTTTTGCGGTTCATCGAACGAAGAGCCGATGCGGATACTCACAGTTTCAATGCCGTAGCGATCGAAATAGAAACTGGCCATGTCTTCGCCATAGGACTTGGACAGGCCGTAGTAGCCGTCCGGGCGACGAGGGGCATGGGCATCGATGACCTGGTCTTGTTTGTAAAAACCGATGACATGGTTGGAGCTGGCGAAGATCACCCGTTTTACGCCATGGCGACGGGCGGCTTCGTAGATATGAAACACGCCGGCGATATTGGCGCCGAGGATTTCCTCGAAAGGACGTTCGACTGAAACGCCACCGAAATGCAGGATCGCATCGACGCCTTCCACCAGTTGGTGTACGGCCTGTTTGTCGGAGAGATCACATCTCTGGATTTCTTCACTACTATCAATGGCAGGTGCCAGCTCTGCGATATCCGAGAGTCGGAGCGTTTTCGCATAAGGGCGCAGGGTCTTGCGCAGCACCTTGCCCAGGCCTCCTGCCGCACCTGTAAGCAGGAGGCGATTGAAGGGATTTTGAGTGTGACGAGCTATGGTCATGAGAAATTCCTTGTTTGTTATTGTTATATGTTGTCGTACAACGTGAACGAGTATTTACACCAGAGGACGCTTTGTCAACGCATCGGCAACCAATAGCCGGACCGATGGAGGACGCAAATCAGTCAATTCATGTCAGAACCAGTGACTCCGCTGCATCACTCATGCACAGGCCTGTAATGAACACTTTCCAGCATCTCGATACCAACGTTGTCGGACGCGATTTTGCAGTCGGCGATATCCACGGACATTTCGCACGCCTGCAGGGGGTTCTTGATGAGATCGGCTTTGATACGGTCGTCGACCGTCTGTTCTGCGTGGGCAACCTGATTGATCGCGGCCCGCAGAGCTATCTGTCTCTGGAGTGGCTGGACAAACCATGGTTCTTTGCCGTCCAGGGCAGCCACGAAGCATTGGCCATCGAGCATGTGGAAGGCGAGATGCTGGACTATCACAAGTATGTCGCCAATGGCGCGAGCTGGTTTCTGGAGCTGTCCGATGAAAACCAGCTGCGTTTCGCCGAGCGTTTCGCCCAAATGCCACTCGCGCTGGAAGTCGACACCCTGAACGGCCTGATAGGAATAGTGCATGCCTGTTGCCCGCTTCCCACCTGGGATCTGCTGCGTTCGGTCCTGCGCGAAGAACTTCCAGGGCTGTTGCAACTGCGCAGATCATGTCAGTGGTCGCATCTGCGCTCGGGAGGCAAGAACGGCATCCCCGACCTGCGAGCACTGATCGTGGGGCACACCCTGGTGCCTCAAGCCGAAATCATGGGCAATGTCTTTCATATCGACACCGGTGGATGGCAGATCGATAGCATCGGTCACTTCACCATCATGGATCTCGATACGTTCTACATGCATGGCGGGAAATAAGGCAGCGCCTCCAATATTTCTCATGAAGACTTAGTGCAGACAGGAAGTTCATGTTTCACCCATGAAACAACAAGACGGTGTTTATTGATTAAATAATAAAAATATTAACCACCCATCGCCTAAAAAGGCCCGACACCCAAGGGCCTGCCACACTGCTTTTGCAGCAGTAAACGGCCACCCGCTCCCCAGGCCCTGAAAATGATCGACGATCCTGCAAAAGGACGCTCAAGTCATATTCATGGTAGTTCGCGTGTAAATGAAGGTTTGACGCCTCCCGCAACACTGAATGCTTCTGAAGCGATTTCAGAGGCGGTAGCCATCTTTGAAGAAAGCTCAGGCACACCGATATCCGGCACGGCGGGTGAAGAACCCCGTGCGCCACGCCAACAGGATTGCCCAGAAGTTGCCATTCTGCTGTGCACTTTCAATGGCCAGCGCTTTTTGCCGCAACAACTGGATTCCATAAAGAACCAGTGCAGGCCATCCTGGTTCATTGCTTTATCGGATGATGGTTCCAGCGATAACACGCTGGATATAGCGAGCCATTATCAAGCCTTGTGGGGTAAAGAAAAGATCAATGTGTGGCGCGGTCCAGGCCGTGGGTTCGCACGAAACTTCATGTCCATTACCCGCAACACTCCGCCAGCAGACTTTTATGCCTGGTGCGATCAGGACGATATCTGGGACGAAAACAAGTTGCAGGTGGCAGTCAGCTGGCTGCAAAGCGTGCCTCAGAACGAACCGGCAATTTATCTGGGACGCACCGAACTGATCAGCGAACAAGGCGAGGTACTTGGCTACTCGCCGCTGTTCACAAGGCCGCCATCCTTCGCCAATGCTCTGGTGCAGAACATCGGCGGCGGCAACACCATGGTGTTCAACCATGCAGCCCGCTGTCTGATTCAGGATACATCCGAACATCTGGCGTTATTGTCGCTGGATATCGTGTCCCATGACTGGTGGGCCTACCTGTTGGTCACCGGAGTAGGCGGGCACGTGCGCTACGACCCCAAGCCCTACGTTCGCTATCGCCAGCATGACGGTAATCTGGTGGGTTCCAACGCGGGCTGGAGAGCCCGGATAGTACGTATTCGCCTGCTGCTGAAAGGGCGTTTCCGGGACTGGAACACCACCAATATTGCTGCGCTGGAAGCGGTCATCCTGTATCTGCCCAACGATAGCCGCGACTTGCTGGAACAACTCAAGGCGTTGCGCTCTCCCTCTCTTGCCGTACGCCTGGCAAGTCTCAGACGTACCGATCTCTACCGCCAGACAAGGCTGGGCAATCTGGGATTGCTGATGGCGGTCCTCATTAATGTGATGTGAATTGTCTCTTCGCGAATGAATCCCGGTTTACAGGAGCGAATTCATTCGCGAAAGGGCGCAATGGAGCCCGAATGCTCAACCCCCATCTGGTCCCCGCAGCAAGTCCTGTGGCACTCGTTCGCAGCCTCTGGCATCACCGCCAGCTCATTCTCACGATGACGCGGCGCGATGTGATTGGTCGTTACCGAGGTTCGGTCATGGGCATTGCATGGTCTTTTTTTAACCCCGTGCTCATGTTGGCGGTATACACCTTCGTATTCTCCGAAATATTCCAGGCACGCTGGACAGGTCAGGAAACAGGCAAGGGAACCTTTGCCATTCTGTTGTTCGTGGGAATGATTGTTCATGGTTTGTTTGCCGAGTGTGCCAACCGATCCACCTCGCTGATTATTTCCAACAACAACTATGTAAAGAAGGTGCTGTTCCCGCTGGAAATCCTGCCCGTGGTGACATTGGGCTCAGCAATCTTTCATACGCTGATCAGCCTGGTCGTCCTGTTGCTCGCGCAACTCCTCCTCACTCATACGCTGTACGCAACAGCCATTACCTTTCCGCTGGTCCTGCTGCCGTTGTTGATTGCGACGCTGGGGTTCAGTTGGCTCTTGGCTGCGCTGGGCGTTTACCTGAGGGATGTGGGGCAATTCATTGGCGTGCTGACCACCGTTCTGCTGTTCCTGTCTCCCGTGCTTTATCCGGTGGCGGCCTTGCCGGAGGCTTATCAACCCTGGCTGAAGCTCAACCCGCTGACCTACATCATCGAAGAAAGCCGCAATGTCCTGCTGTTCGGGCTCTGGCCGCAGTGGGACAGCCTTGCGCTGGCGATGCTGATCGGCTTCGGCTTCGCGGCGCTGGGCTTTGGGTTCTTTCAGAAAACTCGAAAAGGGTTTGCCGATGTCCTCTGATGAAATAGCCATCAGCGTACGCGATGTCTCCAAGTGTTTTTACACCTACGACAAGCCTGTGGACCGCTTGCTGCACTCGCTGATCCCAAGGATGCAGTCCATGCTGGGCCTGCCTGCCAGGACCTATGGCCGCGAGTTCTGGGCGCTGCGAAATATCGACTTTGAAGTCGCAAGAGGCGAAACGGTCGCCGTGGTCGGGCGCAACGGCTCTGGAAAATCGACCCTGTTGCAGATCATCTGCGGCACCTTGATTCCCACGGGCGGGGCAGTCGAAACACAGGGTCGGGTTGCAGCCCTGCTGGAACTGGGCTCCGGTTTCAATCCCGAGTTCACAGGCCGGGAAAACGTCTACCTGAACGCCTCGGTACTGGGCCTGGCGCGCGAAGAAGTCGATCAGCGCTTCAGTGCCATTGCCGACTTTGCCGACATCGGCGACTTCATGGATCAACAGGTCAAGACCTACTCCAGCGGGATGGCCGTACGCCTGGCGTTTGCGGTCCAGGCCCAGGTCGATCCACAGGTGTTGATTGTCGATGAAGCGCTGTCGGTCGGGGATGCGAAATTTCAGGCCAAATGCTTCGAGCGGCTACGGCAACTGAAGCAGAACGGTACCAGCATTCTGTTGGTCACCCATGCCAGCGAACAGGTCGTGACCCACTGCAACCGGGCGATCCTGCTCGACCGGGGCCATGTGGAAATGATCGGAGCATCACGCCCGGTCATCAACCGCTACATGGACCTGCTGTTCGGCCGCGACAGGCGCGTCGAGCAGGCTGTGCAGAGACAACAGGTTCCAGTCAATGACCGCAAGAGCGACCACGGGCCGCTCTTGCACTTTGATCACGACGCCTACAGCTCACGCACAGGCTTCAACCAGCATGAATATCGCTGGGGCGATGGTGCCGCCAGCCTTCAGGATTTTCACCTTGCGGCAAACGGCCTTGAGTTCCCCACCAGCATCGGGCCGGGCGACGAGGTCGTGCTGTACCTGGCCATCTGTTTCAACCACACGATCAGCAACCCCGTGCTGGGTTTCACAATAAAGACCAAGGAAGGAGTCACCGTCTATGGCACCAACTCTTACCTGCTGGGCAGCGCTTCCAGCCAGGACATATACAGCGCCGGATCACGGCTCAAGGCCTGTATGAAATTCACAAACCGACTGGCCAGTGGCGACTACTTCATCTCGATAGGCATCGCCTCCCGTGAAGGGGAAGACATCATTCCCCATGACCGCCGCTATGACTCCATTCACTTTGTTGTCGCTGCGACCACCACGCTGTTCGGCCTGGTCGATCTTGCCGTTACGATGGATTTCGACCAGGTAAACCACCCATGATCGAGCTTGAGAAAAGCGGTTACCGCCAGGACACAGACACCGGAGTATGGGCACGGCCCGATTATCAGGGGCTTGCTTACAATGACGGTGACGAAAGCGAAGAGCGCCTGGCACAGATCATACGAGACGCACAGGATTTGTCCGTGTTGTCCGGTGAGTTGGGCAGGCATTGCACGGACTGGGCATCGCTGTACCACCTGGGCCGTGCGCGTGGAAACATCCTGCGCCCTTTTGAACACATTCTGTCAGGCCAGATACTGGAAATAGGTGCTGGTTGCGGCGCCATCAGCCGATACCTGGGGGAGTGCGGCGCCAGCGTGCTGAGCCTGGAAGGCAGTGCGCGCCGGGCCAGGATAGCCGCGAGCCGCACACGGGATCTGAACAACGTCACAATCGTTGCCGAGCGCTTCGACCAGTTCAATCCACCGACTCGTTTCGATGTCATTACTCTGATCGGAGTCCTGGAATACGCCAGCATGTTCGGTCAGGAAACCGATGCAGCCCTGAGCATGCTCAAGCGAGTCAAAAGCTTGCTGAAACCCGATGGGGTGCTGCTGCTCGCCATTGAAAACCAGTTGGGCCTCAAGTACTTCGCCGGCGCACCGGAAGATCATCTCAATAGCCCGATGTACGGGATTGAAGGGCGCTACCGCGACCACGACCCTGAGACGTTCGGCCGTAAGCGCTTGATGGCGTTGCTTGAGGAAGCAGGCTTCAGCCGCTCGGAGTTCCTGTTTCCGATGCCCGATTACAAACTGCCCAACTCCATCGTCACCCAGCGCGGCTTTGAACTGGACAGTTTCGATGCAGCAGCCCTGGCCTGGCAGAACGCCAGAAAAGACCCTCAACTGCCCGGCGCGCCCTTGTTCAATCTGGAGCGGGCATGGCCGGTGGTGGTCAGCAATGGCCTGGGCATGGAACTGGCCAACTCCTTTATGATCGCGGCCTCATCCTTGCAGTCCAGTGTTGTGCCACCCGACATGCTGGCGGGTCATTACAACGTCAGCAGGAAACCTGGCTACTGCAAGCAAACGCTATTCATTGAAACCGATAGCGGCATCGAGGTTCGGCATGAGTCCTTGCGAGCAGAAACGGCAACGGGTGAAGAAAGCGCTTATCGACATGTGCTTTCGCACGTCGACAGGTACCGACGCGGGCAGGCATTGAGTCAGCAATTCCTCAATATCGCCAGCGCGCCCGACTGGACCCTCAAAGACTTCGGGGCGTTCATCTCGCTTTATATGGCAGTACTCGAAACGTTGCTTGAAGAGCAAGGCCATTCAAGGCACTCGAACACCCTTGATGCACAACTGCCAGGGCTGTTTATCGATGCCGTGCCTCACAATATTCTGCTCGACTCACAAGGCCGCCCGGCCCTGATCGATATCGAATGGGATGTTCAGGAGGGCGTACAGCTCGGGCATTTACTGATCCGTGCCCTATTGCTGCTGATTGCCAGCGCCCAGCCGTTCTGCCCCGGCGTCATGCCGCTGACCCGCCGTCAGTTCATCATTCATAGCCTGCGCCATGCGGGCCTGGAAATGACCCTGCCGGAGCTGGAAGCCTTTATCGAAAAGGAGGCGCAGTTCCAGGCATTCGTCAGCGGTATCAACGCCAGCTACTTCCTGAACTGGGAGCCCGAGCAGATCATCAATTCACGGGCAGCTCCCGTTGAATCCAAAGTCCTGGCCAAGCTGTATTACAGCGACGAGGCTGGCAACTTCAAAGAAGATTACGCGCTGAGCATCGAAGTCCTGCCCGGTCATCAACAGTTGCAGTTTCCCCTGCAAAACCTCAAGGCACGCCCCAAAAGACTCAGGCTCGACCCTGTAGACCGTCATATTTCCTTCTCTGTGGATAACTTGCGCATCCTCACGCCACGGGCCGAAATCTGGACCTGGGATGGCGAGGTTGCGTCCCTGCCGTCGGTGTCGGGCCTGATGGAAGTCGAGAGGTCCGGCTTGTCCGTGCTGTTTGTCTGCCTCGACGATGACCCTTACCTGGAACTGCCGGTAGACCTGTCGCAACTGAACGACCTGCATTCAATCGTCTTGAGGCTGGACCTGGTGCTGTACACCGACGAAGTGATCGCCCGGCGCATCAACCAGAATCGCAACTGGGCCAACCAGAATGAGTCTTCGCTACGAACCGCCGTTGAGCCGCTGCATGAACAGATGCAGACGCTGGCCCTGCGCATCAATGAACTGGAAAGCACCACTTACCTGATCCAGCAGAATGTCGTCGACGGCAAACAACATACAGCCCAGACCGTAGAGCGCCTGCTCAATGACCACGCGCACCTGACCAATGGCCGTGAGGCACTTATAGCCAGCCTGGAAAGTGCTCTGCTCAATCAGCAGATTGAAAAGGACACCCACATCCACGCACTGAACCTGCGCATCCGCGAACTGGAAGGTTCCTATAGCCGCAGGCTGGCAACTCCGCTGCGCCACTCGGCCATCGCGGTGCATCGCCTGGCGCATATCTCGAAGCGCCTGCCGTCACTTGTTCGCCGGGGAGGCGGTTTAAAGAAAACCGCCAGACGGGCTGCCAATGTATTGCAGGAGCATGGCGTGCGGGGGTTACTGGCGCGGATGCGCTGGTTCCTGAGTGAACCGGGCGCGGAACCTGAAAAGGTCGAGATCGAACAGGCGCCAGACCGGCATGACTATGCAGCCTGGATCAGGCAGTACGACACACTCGATGACGATGATCGCCAGGAAATCGCCCGACACATCAGCACCTGGGAAAATCCGCCGCTGATTTCGGTCATCATGCCGGTCTTCGATCCGCCGCTGGACCTGCTGCGCGAAGCCCTCGATAGCGTAAGAAACCAGTTATATCCCCACTGGGAACTGTGCATCGCCGACGATGCTTCCAGCAATCCCGCGGTGCAGGAGTTTCTGAAGCAGGCCGAGCAACAGAGCCCGAAGATCAACGTCATATTCCGCAGTGCGAACGGGCATATTTCAGAGGCCAGCAATTCGGCCCTCGATATCGCGCAGGGGCAATACATCGCCCTGATGGACAATGACGACCTGCTTCCCGAACACGCGCTGTATTGGGTGGCACGCAAGATCATCGAACACCCGGACGCCGGCCTCATTTATTCGGACGAAGACAAGATTGACCGACAGGGGCACCGCAGCGCGCCTTACTTCAAACCCGACTGGAACGAGTTTCTGTTTCGCTCGCAGAACATGCTGTCCCACCTGGGGGTCTATCGGCGCGATCTAGTCGAGCAGGTGGGTCGATTCCGGGTGAGCTTCGAGGGTTCGCAGGATTACGACCTGGCCTTGCGGTGTAGCGAAAAACTGTCCCGCGAGCAGATCATTCATATCAGTCGTGTGCTGTACCACTGGCGAATTCACGCCGGAAGCACCGCCATGGCTGCCGATGAAAAACCCTATGCAGTCCGTGCCGGCGTGAAAGCCCTCGATGAACATCTGGAACGTACCGGGCACAAAGGCTGGACAGAGTTGCTGCCCATGGGCATGTACCGTGTCCATTATCAACTGCCGCTGCACAAACCTCTGGTCAGCCTGATCATTCCAACCCGCAACGCAGGAGCACTGCTCAAACAATGCATCGATAGTATTCAGAACCTGACCACCTACAGCCCGTATGAAATCGTCGTGGTCGATAACGGCTCCGACGATCTCGAATCTCTGGCTTATTTTGAGCAGATCAGCGAACAACCGAACATGACGGTGCTCAGGGATGACGGCCCTTTCAACTATTCAGCCCTGAACAACAAGGCCGTCAAAATGGCTCGCGGCGAGCTGGTCGGTTTGATCAATAACGATATTGAAGTCATCACCCCCGAGTGGCTGGATGAAATGGTCGCACTGGCCATACAGCCGGAAGTCGGTGCCGTCGGCGCGCGCCTGTGGTTCCCTGATAACCGGCTGCAGCATGGCGGCGTCATTCTCGGTATTGGCGGTATAGCCAACCACTCGCATAAATTCCTGCCCAAGGGCGAATACGGTTATTTCGGGCGGGCGGTATTGATTCAGGAGTTCTCGGCCGTGACCGCAGCCTGCCTGGTTATCCGCAAATCCATATTTGAACAAGTCAACGGACTCAATGACGTGAATCTGAAAGTTGCCTTTAACGACGTCGATTTCTGCCTGCGGGTCAAAGAGGCCGGATACGTCAACGTATGGACACCTTTTGCCGAGTTATACCACCATGAATCGGCAACCCGTGGCTTTGAAGACTCACCGGAAAAACAGGAACGGTTTACCCAGGAAGTCGATTACATGATGACTCGCTGGCCGAATATAAAAGCTGATTATGCCTACAACCCGAACCTGACCTTAGAGCAAATAGATTTCGGTTTGGCCTGGCCTCCGGCAACTAGAACTTAACGTTGTTCCACCTATTAGACTGACACTCATCCCCCCATGAACACACCCACTGAAATCGATATTTCAGGACTAAGGTGTTACGACAAGATTGTCGATGATGTGACCTATAGCGTTCCACGCGGTATCACTCGTGAAACACGAGGTCGGGTCTGGATCGTTCGTGTCCTGAAAAACAAACATGTACTGGTCTCGGCGCGCTTCACCGATCTGCGCTTCGGTGGAACCCGCCGCGCTCTGGAAGCTGCAATCATTCACTTGATCCACAGTGGCCATGCCTGGCGACGTGACGATGTCCTGCAATTGACCGAACATGCCACTGCACACTGGCGCAAAAGGAGTGGCGCTGGCCTGTGTGCGGTCGCGTATGTCCCGAAAAAGGGGCCGGGGCGCGGGGAAACCTTTTTCCTGTCCACCTACAAACGGGTCGCCAGTGGTCGGGGCCTGGGGAAACTTCGTTCCAAACTGGTCGAAGTCCTGGAAAACGCCCATGAAATGGAAGAAGGCATTTCGACAATACCTTATTCCACTCAAAAGAAGATTCGTCAGGAGGTTGACCTGTTGTTCGACAGCGAGCAGTTTCGGGCCTTTCTTGAGGCCGGGAAAAGAAAGGCGGACCATATTGCCGTCACTGAATATATCGAGAAGCTGTCCAGGGACCCGGAGCCCTAGGCTCTGATTCAGTTCATGACGCCTGAAGACTTTGTATCCTGCTTGTATCTATTTGTTGAAATCCCGACCATCAATTCTCTATTTTACCTTTTGTTTACATTCATCATATTGAGCCACCTGTATCAGGGCGAAGATAATCAGTCGGCATTGATGCCCTCTCACATCAATCATTCTTCGTTATTAATCCTGATGCCGCGATTCATCGTATTCGTTACATCATCCCGTTGGATTGATTACAGGCGCTGCACCCGTTATCGATACCCGAAATAAACAGGAAAGTTGATTATGTTAAAACTGACCTGCAAGGCCAGTACCGACCTGGAATCTGCGCAATTGCGCTGCTACAACAGGGTCGTTGATGGCATCACCCATAGCGTGCCACGAGGGATCAGCCGTGAAGTACGCGGCAACGCCTGGGTCGTGAAAGTCATCAAGAACAAACAGAATGTATTGCTGGCGCGCTTTACCGATGCGTCTTTCGGTGGGACGCGCAAGGCACTGGAAAGCGCCATCATCCACCTGACGCACAGCGGTCATGCCTGGCAGGCGAGTGACGTCCTGCAACTGGACGAGCGCGCCACCGTGCATTGGCGCAAGAGGAGTGGCGTCGGGCTGTGCGCGGTCGCTTACGTGATGAGCAACAAGCCAGGCCGTGGGGAAACCTTTTTCATCTCGACCTACAAACGGGTCGAGAGCGGCAGGGGCATGGAAAAGCTACGCGCCAAACTGATCGAAACCCGGACGTGCTCTTATGAAACCGAGCATGAGGTTTCGCCCTTGCCCGAGGCGGTCCGGCAAGAATTGCATCTTGATGTCGACACGCTGTTGCGCAGCGACCGCTTCCAGACGTTTCTCGATGCAGGGAAACGCAAGGCCGATCAAATCGCAGTCAATCAATACGTAGAGGCAATCAGCTGGCACGCATAAGGAGCGCCCCAAGACCCTCAGGCCTTGGGGCACGCTCTGTCAGACCCGGAAGCGGCTGACCATTGTCTGCAACTGAACGCCCAGGCGAGCCAGCTCGACGCTGGAAGCAGCCGTTTCTTCACTGGCCGAAGCGGTCTGCTCGGAAACATCGCGCACGTTGATAATGCTGCGAGTGATTTCCTCGGCCACGGCACTCTGTTGCTCGGCGGCAGCCGCAATCTGCTGGTTCATGGACTGGATGCTGGAGACGGTCTGGGTGATGCTGCCCAGCGATGCACCCGCCTTACGACTGAGGGTGACACTGTTGGCCGTCAGCTCACGGCTGCTGAGCATGATGCTCGACACCTGGCGGGTACCGTTTTGCAGACCGGCCACCAACGTCTCGATCTCTTCGGTCGACTGCTGGGTGCGCTGCGCCAGACCACGTACTTCATCAGCCACCACTGCGAACCCGCGACCCGCTTCACCGGCCCGTGCCGCCTCGATGGCCGCATTGAGAGCCAGCAGGTTAGTCTGTTCGGCAACGGCCTTGATCACATCCATGACCTTACCGATCTTGTCGCTTTCCTGCTCCAGTTCGTTCATCGCTTCAGCCGAGCGTCCCACTTCTGAGGCCAGACGTTCGATCTGCGCAATCGCCTCACCCACCACCCTGTCGCCATCGCGGGCTTCACGGTCTGCACTGGATGCCGCTTGCGAAGCCTGTTCGGCGTTGTGGGCAACTTCCTGAACGGTAGCCGACATTTCATTCATGGCCGTGGCCACTTGATCGGTCTCGACTTTCTGATTGTTGACCCCGGCGCTGGTCTGCTCGGTCACGGCCGACAGCTCTTCAGCAGCACTGGCAATCTGGGTCACGCCATCGCGGATACCGACAATCAGGTCGCGCAGGGTAGCGCTCATGCGCTGTACACCCTGTTGCAACACGCCCAGCTCATCGCGGCGTGTGACTGCAATGTTGCGCGACAGATCACCCGACGCGATGCGCTCTACTTCGGCCAGCGTGTCCTGCAAAGGAGCTGTGATCTGGCGGGTGATAATCAGTGCCGCCAGAATGCCCAGAACCAGAGCCAGCACGGTGCCGCCGATCTGCATGTTGCGTGCATGGTCACTGTCTTCAGCACCCCGAACGGCCTGAAGTTGATACAGCGCTTCGCTGACCTTGGCCATCGCTACGCCTTGCTCGGTGTTTTCCTTGCGCGCCGCGCCGATAGCCGCATTGGCCGCCTTGAAGTTATCCACAGCCTGACGGTAGCTGACAATGGCGCTTTCCAGTTGCTTGAACTCTTCAACATAGCTGCCATTGAACGCAGCCCTGAGCGGCTCCATACCCTGCAGGGCAGTATCGAGCTGACGGTATGCATTCTTTTCAGTGGTTTCGTTAGGTTTGCCGGTGTAACCACGCACTTCATAGCGAATCAGGGCCAGATTTTCCTTGGCTTTCAGAATCGCCTGGTAGCGCCCGAAACGGCGCTCGTCATCCGGCGGCATGCTGACAACATCGTCGATGATCCTGCCGATGATTTCTGCGCCTTTGACAGCGTGGACACCCATGGTTTTACGCAGGGCAGCATCGGCACGGTAAGCCTCACGCATCCGGTCATACGACTGCTGATACTCAGCAGTGAGCTTGCCCATTTCCTGGAGCTTTTCCTGGTTACCCGGATAGGTAAAAAGCGCCAGCAGCGAGTTGTGCTTTTCCTTGAGGCGGTTCAAAAGGCCCTGAGCGACATCACCCATCTTTTCATCGCCGTCCTCAGTGACGTACTGCAAGCGTCTGAGGCGCAGCTCACTCATTTCTGCATTGAGATTCATGATGTCGGCGACGCGCTCGCTACGCTCGATCAGGCTGCCCAAACCACCCCAGCCAGTCAGCGCCAGGAGGCAAGTCAGAATGAGTACTGCGCCAAAACCCAGGGCGAGTTTCAATTTGACACTGATGTTCGCAAACCATGTATTCATGACATTCCTTCGATTTCCTGAACGCTCGCCAGGGCGATTTAAACCGCGACCAGTTGTCCAGTAAGTGGGCTGGATCGAACTAATAAATTGATACAGATGATTACATGAATAACAGAAAGAATGGCTCATGGCCATTCATTAGTGCATGAGATTTATTCACGCTGGCGCGCGAAAAGGCTTGAGATAGAGCACTTTGGCTCAGAAAAAACTGAGCCCGGCAAAGGCCGGGCTCAAAGGTGCCGCGGGATGAATCAGACGCGGAAGTGGCTGACCATCATCTGCAACTGGCCGCCCAGGCGAGCCAGTTCGACGCTGGACGCTGCGGTTTCTTCACTGGCCGAAGCGGTCTGCTCGGAAACGTCACGCACATTGATAATGCTGCGGCTGATTTCCTCGGCCACGGCGCTTTGCTCTTCGGCGGCGGCAGCAATCTGCTGGTTCATCGCCTGAATGTTGGACACAGTCTGGGTAATGTTGCCCAGCGATGCGCCCGCCTTGCGGCTGAGTGAAACACTGCTGGCGGTCAGCTCGCGACTGCTGAGCATGATGCTCGACACCTGACGAGTACCATTCTGCAGACCTGCCACCAGGTTTTCGATTTCCTCGGTCGACTGCTGGGTACGCTGCGCCAGGCCACGAACTTCGTCGGCAACCACCGCAAAACCACGACCCGCCTCACCAGCCCGCGCAGCCTCGATGGCCGCGTTGAGGGCCAGCAGGTTAGTCTGTTCGGCAACGGCCTTGATCACGTCCATGACCTTGCCGATCTTGTCGCTTTCCTGTTCCAGCTCGCTCATGGCGTCAGCCGAGCGGCCTACTTCGGCAGCCAGTTTTTCGATCTGGGCAATCGCTTCACCCACCACCTTGTCACCATCGCGGGCTTCACGGTCGGCATTGGAAGCGGCGTGCGAAGCCTGTTCGGCGTTGCGGGCAACTTCCTGAACAGTCGCCGACATTTCATGCATGGCCGTGGCCACCTGATCGGTCTCGACTTTCTGGCTGTTGACCCCGGCGCTGGTCTGCTCGGTCACGGCCGACAGCTCTTCGGCAGCACTGGCAATCTGAGTCACGCCATCACGAATACCGGTAATGAGATCACGCAGCGTGGAACCCATGCGCTGGATACCTTGTTGCAGCACACCCAACTCGTCGCGACGGGTCACCACAATGTTCTGCGACAAGTCGCCCGAAGCGATGCGGTCCACAACGTCCATGGTTTCCTGAAGAGGACGGGTGATCTGACGGGTGATGAGAACCGCGGCCAGAATGCCCAGGAACAGCGCCAGCACGGTGCAGCCGATCTGCATGTTGCGGGCCTGCGCACTTTCCATATCACGACGATCCAGCTGAAGCTGATACATGTCTTCACTGATCTTGACGATGTCCTGACCTTGTACGGTCATTTCCTTACGAGCCTGCGAGATATCGTTATTCGCCGTCTTGAAACCCTGAAGCGCGGTGCGATAGCTGGCCAGGGAGGCTTCCAGTTGCTTGAGGAGATCACCATGGGTGTCGCTGAAGCTGGCTTTGAGCGGAGTCAGCCCTTTGATGGCGTCGTCCAGTTGGTTAACGGCTTTCTGTTCGTTTTCAGGTGTGAGGTCAGCGGCATAGCCACGAACTTCGTAGCGCACCTGCATCAAGTCTTCCTTGGTATTGATGACGCTCTCATACTGGCTGAAACGGGTTTCATCGGCAGGGTCCAGCTTTTTGACGTCGGCCAGGATCTGCTCGATCAGAGCTGCCCCCTTGACGGCATGTACACCCATCTCCGCACGCATGGCAATGCTGGTCCTGTAGCCATTGCGCATGTTGTTCAGGGATTTCTGGTAATCACTGATCACCACACCCAGCTTCTCAAGCAGCCTTACGTTTTCAGGGCTCTTGAAGGACTTGAGCAGTTTCTCCTGATAGCCTTTGAAGCCATCAAGCGACACCTGAACGGTTTCGGCGACCTTCTCGTCCCCGTTGGCGACCATATATTGCAGGCGCGTCACCCGCAGTTTGGTCAGCTGGGAGTTGAGCGAAGTGATGTCGCTCATCCAGTTACTGCGATCAATCAGACCGCTGAGGCTGGTCCAGCCAGTCAGGGCAAGAATGGCAGTAAAAACAAGTACTAGACCGAACCCAAGGGCCAGTTTCATATTTACGCTGATGTTTGCAAACCAGCTATTCATCGACTTTCTCCAGGATCGTCTAGTTTCAAATTATGGCCGCTGGAAAGTTGTTTTTTTAGGCCGCAGCAAAGGCAATACGTAATGTCACTATCGGCAGATCACAGCTGACCTGAAATAAAAAACGGAGAAAGTTGAAAAAAAATCGCTGGGCTTTCACGAAGCTTTCATTCGCTGCAGCCCACAGTTATAAAGGCATGCAGAGAATGACATTCGTCATACCCTGTCATAAAAAAGACGCCATAAATCTGTCTATAATGGATCCAAAAAAAACCAGCATTGCCGTATGGGTATATAGTACTTTAGCCATAGCGAATAGAACGCCTCTATAAAAACAAATTACCCGAACATCAAAACCTATTGTTTCTGCCGAGATTTATAGTAATGAGCTTGAAGTTCCGTCATAAAATCCTGTTAGCCGCATCGGGTGTCGTGGTATTGGCATTCGCACTATTCACTTTCTATAACGATTATCTGCAACGTACGACCATTCGTCAGAATCTTGAGACGTCTGTAGGACAGGCAGGGGAGTTGGCCGCCAGCAGTGTTCAGAACTGGCTGAGCGGGCGCATTCTCGTTCTGGAAAACCTCGCTCAGAACGTTGCCTTCCAAGGTGTAGGGACTGACCTGAGCGGACTAGTGTCCCAATCCTCGTTGGTATCCACCTTCCAGTTCACCTATGTCGGTGACAGCAAGGGCACATTCACCCAGCGACCCAATGTCGAAATGCCGGCGGGTTACGACCCACGCCAACGGCCCTGGTACAAATCGACCATCGAAGCCGGCAAGAGCATCCTGAGCGCGCCTTATCTGGCGTCGGTGGGCGGCCTGGTGGTCACCATCGCCAGCCCGATCAAATCAGGCGGCCAGGTTTCCGGCGTGGCCGGTGGCGACCTGAGCCTCGATACGCTGGTCAAGATCATCAACTCCGTCGAGTTCGGCGGTATCGGTTACGCCTTTCTGGTCAGCGGTGACGGTCAGGTCATCGTCAGCCCGGACAAGGATCAGGTGCTGAAGAACCTCAAGGACATCTATCCGGGCCAGACACTGACTCTGGACAAGCGCCTGCGTGAAGTGACCCTCAATGGCCAGGATCGCATCCTGTCCTTTACCCCGATCACCGGCTTGCCATCGGCCGACTGGTATATCGGCCTGAGCATCGACCGCAACAAGGCCTATGCGCCCCTGAGTCAGTTCCGTAGCTCTGCACTGGTCGCGGTACTCATTGCGGTGGCGGTGATTGCCTTGCTGCTGAGCCTGCTGATCCGTGCGCTGATGCGCCCACTGACCGACATGGGCCGTGCAATGCAGGACATCGCCCAAGGGGAAGGCGACCTGACTCGTCGTCTGCGTATCCAGGGCCAGGATGAGTTCGCCGAACTGGGCGGCTCCTTCAACCAGTTTGTCGAGCGCGTACACGCATCCATTGCTGAAGTGTCGTCCGCAACCGTGCAGGTCCATGACCTGTCGCGGCGTGTGGTGGAGTCGTCCAACGCCTCGATCACAGGCTTCGATGAGCAAAGCGCCCGCACCAACAGCGTGGCCGCAGCGATCAACCAGTTGGGCGCCGCCACTCAGGAAATTGCACGCAATGCGTCCGATGCCTCGACCCAGGCCAGCGAAGCACGTGAGCAGGCTGAAGACGGCCGGATTGTGGTGGAAAAAACCATAAACGCCATGAGTGAGCTGTCGAGCAAGATCAGCGACTCCTGCACCAAGATCGAAACACTCAATGCCAGCACCGACAACATCGGACACATCCTGGACGTCATCAAAGGCATCTCGCAGCAGACCAACCTGCTGGCGCTCAACGCGGCAATCGAGGCAGCACGTGCCGGTGATGCCGGACGCGGTTTTGCCGTGGTGGCCGATGAAGTGCGCAACCTGGCACATCGCACCCAGGTTTCCGCCGATGAGATCCACAAGATGATCGGCGAGCTGCAAAGCGGTTCTCAGCAAGCCGTCTTGAACATGAACGAGAGCCAGACATCCAGCCAGGACAGCGTGGAGGTTGCCAATCAGGCAGGTAACCGTCTGCGCGATGTAACCCGGCGCATCGGTGAAATCGACGGCATGAACCAGTCGGTTGCAGCGGCTACTGAAGAACAGACCGCCGTGGTGGAAACCCTGAACGTGGACATCAGCCAGATCAACACCCTCAACCAACAGGGCGTGTCCAACCTCAATGAAACCCTCAAGGATTGCGCGGCGCTTTCACAACAGGCCGGGCGTTTGAAGCAACTGGTGGACAGCTTCAAGATCTGATGAGGTCAGCCACGTCAGCCGCCTCCTGTGCAGGAAGCGGCTGACGGGTTTCAGACAGGATCGTTACTTCAGCGCACGCCAGGTGAACGGATAACGATATTCCTGGCCTTCGTTGGCCTTGATCGCAGCAATGATCGTCAGCACCAGTGCGCCGACACCGATCAGCATCAATAGCGGAAATCCGATAACCACGATCACCAGCAACATGCTGACAGCCATGGCAATCGAAACCGTGATCTGGAAGTTCAGCGCTTCCTTGCCCTGTGAATCCAGAAACGGATCAGAGTCCTTCTTGAGCTGCCAGACAATCAGCGGCCCAAGCAGATTACCGAACGGAAAGATAAACCCGCCGAAAGCCGCCAGGTGACAGAACATTGCCCACTGACGAACATCCCGAGCAGGTTTTGGAAACTGGCTGTCACTCATATGCGGCTCCTTTCATTGCGCATCAGTCGGCCAGTGCGGCACGCTGCAATTCGAACAACTCGGTCATGCCTTTCTGGGCCAGCGCCAGCATTGCGTTCAGCTCTTCGGGCTGGAATGGCGCGCCTTCGGCAGTACCCTGAACCTCGATGAAACCACCGGCGCTGGTCATGACCACGTTCAGGTCGGTCTCGGCGGCGGAGTCTTCCAGATAGTCCAGATCGAGCACTGGCTCGCCCTGATACATGCCGACCGACACGGCAGCGATCATCTGCTTGAGCGGGTCACCGCCCTTGAGGCCGCCGCGCTTCTTGATCACTTTCAGGGCATCGACCAGGGCAACCATGGAGCCGGTGATGGATGCAGTACGAGTACCGCCATCGGCCTGAATCACGTCGCAGTCGACATACAGGGTCACGTCGCCCAGCTTGGACATGTCCAGCGCAGCACGCAGCGAGCGGCCGATCAGACGCTGGATCTCCAGAGTACGCCCGCCTTGCTTGCCACGGCTGGCTTCGCGCTGGTTACGCTCGCCGGTCGCACGCGGCAGCATGCCGTACTCGGCGGTCAACCAGCCCTGGCCCTGACCTTTAAGGAAGCGTGGTACGCCATTTTCGACGCTGACCGTGCAGATCACCTTGGTGTCACCGAACTCCACCAGCACAGAACCTTCGGCGTGTTTGGTGTAGTTGCGGGTGATGCGGATCGGACGGAGCTGATCGGCAGCGCGACCACTTGGACGTTTCATCTGGGATACCTGTACTGGGACGGAAAACTGCCGAGCATTATAGAGGTCACAGCCCAAGCTGGGCATATCTAAAAGTCGCAATACCGATACCGGATAGTTCAAAGGCTCTGGGACCGGGCTTTCAAGCCTCGAGCACTGGAAAGAACGGAGCCTTGCATCGCTTGTCACATTCACGGATTGGGAGCCTGAGCTGCACTGCGCTACAATCCTGCGCCTTTGCAGCCTGTCGGCTTTTACGACTTCCGTGACCGCGCTCATGGACCGAACCAAGAGGTACTTCCTATGGTGCATAGCATGACGGCCTTTGCCCGAGTCGAACAGGCCGGCGCTCAAGGCACATTGAGTTGGGAACTACGCTCGGTCAATCATCGCTACCTTGAACCTCACCTGCGTCTGCCGGAATCCTTCCGCGACCTGGAGGGCGCAATCCGCGAGGCCCTGCGCCAGGGTTTGTCACGTGGCAAGGTCGAATGCACCTTGCGCTTCGTTGAGGAAAACGCGGGCAAACCGCTGCAAGTGGACCGCGAGCGCGCCGGACAACTGATTGCTGCTGCCGAAGTCGTCGCCGGCCTGATCAAGCAGCCTGCGGCCCTCAACCCTCTTGAGGTCCTGGCCTGGCCTGGCGTTCTGGTGGCCGACGCCTCGGACCCGCAAGCCCTCAACAACGAAGCCCTGAATCTCTTCAACGAAGCCCTGACCGAACTGAAGAACGGTCGCGGCCGCGAAGGTGCGGATCTGGCCAGGCTGCTCGATGAGCGCCTGACGTCCATCACCCAGGAAGTCGCCACCCTGCGCACTCTGGTGCCACAGATGCTGGCCGCTCAGCGGCAGAAAGTCCTGGATCGCTTTGCCGACATGAAGGCAGAGCTTGATCCTCAGCGCCTGGAGCAGGAAATGGTCCTGCTGGCGCAGAAAAGCGATGTCGCGGAAGAGCTCGATCGCCTGAGCACGCACGTCACGGAAGTGCGCCGCGTGCTCAAGACCGGCGGACAGGCGGGTCGTCGCCTGGACTTCCTGATGCAGGAGCTCAACCGCGAAGCCAACACACTAGGCTCCAAGGCCTTCGACCCACGCAGCACACAGGCTGCCGTCAACCTAAAGGTGTTGATCGAGCAGATGCGTGAACAAGTGCAGAATATTGAGTAAGGCTGAACCTGACATGACCCACAGTACCGGTACCCTGTACATCATTTCCGCTCCGTCCGGCGCAGGCAAGACCAGTCTGGTCAAGGCTCTGATCGACGACTCGGAGCAGCAGATCCGCGTTTCGGTTTCGCACACCACCCGCGCCATGCGCCCCGGTGAAGTCGATGGCGTGAATTATCACTTCGTTGATCGCGCCGAATTCCAGCGCATGATCGACCACGGTGATTTCCTGGAGCAGGCCGAAGTGTTCGGCAACCTCTACGGCACGTCGCAGAGCCATCTGCAGCAGACACTGGACGAAGGCCATGACCTGATTCTGGAAATCGACTGGCAAGGCGCCCAGCAGGTTCGCAAGCAGATGCCCCATGCACGCTCGATCTTCATCCTGCCGCCAACCCAGCAGGCACTGCGCCAGCGCCTGACCAACCGTGGCCAGGACAGCGACGAGATCATCGACGCACGCATGCGCGAAGCGGTCAGCGAAATGAGTCACTACAAGGAATATGAGGCCATCGTGGTCAACGATGACTTCGCCCATGCACTGGAAGACCTGAAAGCGATTTTCCGCGCCAACCGGCTCAGCCTGCAGCATCAGGAAGAGAAATACAGCCAGTTATTCAAAGAGTTACTGGCCTGAACCGACCTTGCGGGCAAGCGCTGACGCCTGCCCGCAACGCTCACCCTTCGGCGTGCCGCTTGAAGCTTGTGGCTAACCGCTTGTAAACTACCGAGTCCGCTCGCCCATCCGGGCACCGCGCATACGCATTTGCTACGAGGAATACCCATGGCCCGCGTGACTGTTGAAGACTGCCTGGAACACGTCGATAACCGCTTCGAGCTGGTCATGCTCGCTACCAAGCGTTCGCGTCAGCTCGCTACTGGCGGCAAGGAGCCCAAGCTGGCTTGGGAAAACGACAAGCCTACCGTCGTCGCTCTGCGTGAAATCGCAGCTGGCCTGATGGACTACTCTGTCATCGCAGAAGCTGAAATCGTTGAAGATGAACCATTGTTCGCAGCGTTCGAGGACGAGTCCAGCGAGGCCGTCTAAGCCTATGCCGGGGCGATGTGGTACGACGCAGTGTAAAAGCCACGAGCAAGGAGTAACGCCTTGCCGAGCATAGACGCACTCGCCGACCGCCTTTCGGCCTATCTTGGCAAGGACCAGGTCAATCTGGTCCGCCGAGCGTATTACTACGCCGAACAAGCCCACGACGGCCAACGCCGTCGTAGCGGCGAAGCTTATGTGACGCACCCGCTTGCGGTTGCGAGCATCCTTGCCGACATGCACATGGACCATCAGAGCCTGATGGCCGCGATGCTGCATGACGTGATCGAAGACACCGGTATCGCCAAGGAAGCACTCTGCTTGCAGTTTGGCGAAACCGTGGCCGAGCTCGTCGACGGGGTCAGCAAGCTGACCCAGATGAACTTCGAGACCAAAGCCGAAGCCCAGGCTGAAAACTTCCAGAAGATGGCCATGGCCATGGCACGCGACATTCGCGTGATCCTGGTCAAGCTCGCCGACCGTCTGCACAACATGCGTACGCTGGAAGTCCTGTCCGGCGAGAAGCGCCGTCGCATCGCCAAGGAAACCCTCGAAATCTATGCCCCGATCGCCAACCGGCTGGGCATGCATAGCGTTCGTATCGAGTTCGAGGACCTGGGTTTCAAGGCCATGTATCCCATGCGCTCTTCGCGCATCAACCAAGCGGTCAAGCGCGCCCGGGGCAATCGCAAGGAGCTGGTCAACAAGATCGAAGAGTCCCTGAGCCATTGCCTTGCAGTGGACGGGATCGAAGGCGAAGTCAGCGGACGCCAGAAACACCTCTATGGCATCTACAAGAAGATGCGCGGCAAGCGTCGCGCCTTCAACGAGATCATGGATGTCTACGCATTCCGCATCATCGTCGACAAGGTCGACACCTGCTATCGCGTGCTAGGCGCTGTACACAATCTGTACAAGCCACTGCCCGGTCGCTTCAAGGATTACATCGCAATTCCCAAAGCCAACGGCTATCAGTCGTTGCACACCACCCTGTTCGGCATGCATGGCGTACCCATCGAAATCCAGATCCGCACCCGCGAAATGGAAGAGATGGCCAATAACGGCATTGCCGCACACTGGCTGTACAAATCCACCGACGACGAGCAGCCCAAGGGCACCCACGCCCGCGCCCGTCAGTGGGTCAAAGGTGTACTGGAGATGCAGCAACGTGCTGGCAACTCCCTGGAATTCATCGAAAGCGTGAAGATCGACCTGTTCCCGGACGAGGTCTACGTCTTCACGCCAAAAGGCCGGATCATGGAGCTGCCCAAAGGCTCCACGGCAGTGGACTTCGCCTACGCAGTCCACACCGACGTCGGCAACAGCTGTATAGCCTGCCGGATCAACCGCAGGCTGGCACCGCTTTCCGAACCGCTGCAAAGCGGCTCGACCGTCGAAATCGTCAGCGCACCGGGCGCACGCCCGAACCCTGCATGGCTCAACTTCGTCGTCACCGGCAAGGCCCGCACCCATATTCGTCACGCCCTGAAGCTGCAACGCCGCTCCGAGTCCATCAGCCTGGGCGAACGCCTGCTGAACAAGGTGCTCAACGGCTTCGAGTGTACGCTGGACAAGATCGCGCCCGAGCGCATCCAGCTGGTTCTGACCGAATACCGCGTCGAAGTCCTGGAAGACCTGCTCGAAGACATCGGCCTGGGCAATCGCATGGCCTATGTGGTCGCCCGCCGCCTGCTGGGTGAAGGCGAACAACTGCCAAGCCCGGAAGGCCCGCTGGCGATTCGCGGGACCGAAGGCCTGGTGCTCAGTTATGCCAAGTGCTGCACGCCGATCCCTGGCGACCCGATTGTCGGGCACCTGTCCGCAGGCAAGGGCATGGTTGTACACCTGGACAACTGCCGCAATATCAGTGAAATCCGCCACAACGCGGAAAAATGCATCCAGCTGTCCTGGGCCAAGGACGTCACTGGCGAATTCAATGTCGAGTTGCGTGTGGAGCTGGAACACCAGCGCGGCCTGATTGCCCTGCTGGCCAGCAGCGTCAACGCCGCCGACGGCAACATCGAAAAGATCAGCATGGACGAACGCGATGGCCGTATCAGCGTGGTCCAACTGGTCGTCAGCGTTCACGACCGCGTGCACCTGGCTCGCGTGATCAAGAAACTACGCGCCCTGACCGGGGTGACACGTATCACCCGCATGCGCGCATAGCCAACCCATCATCAGGAGTTCTTCATGACCAAGACTGTCATCACCAGCGACAAGGCACCTGCGGCCATCGGCACTTACTCCCAGGCGATCAAGGCTGGCAATACCGTCTACATGTCCGGACAGATCCCGCTGGACCCGAAAAGCATGGAGCTGGTCGAAGGCATCGAAGCCCAGATCGTTCAGGTCTTCGAGAACCTCAAGTCTGTCGCTGAAGCCGCCGGTGGCTCCTTCAAGGACATCGTCAAGCTGAACATCTTCCTGACCGATCTGGGCCACTTCGCCAAGGTCAACGAGATCATGGGCAAATACTTCGAGCAGCCTTACCCGGCCCGTGCAGCCATCGGCGTTGCCGCACTGCCACGTGGCGCTCAGGTCGAAATGGACGCGATTCTCGTCATCGAATAAATCATTCCAGCGGGGCGCCAGCCGCTCCGCTTCCCCTGCAAAGGAAGGACTCCGCTATGCGCTCCGCGCTCGCCATCTCACTGCTGGCTGCCATCCTGACTGGCTGCGCCAGCCACGCCGACCGCAACCCTGACGGTACCTGGATCAATCAGAACGCCATCGACGCTGCCGTCAAAGGCGGCAACCTGCGCGAAGCACTGCTTGCCAACGGCCCGAACCTGGAATGGCAGGTGAACACCAAGGCCAATCAGGCCATCTATTCCAATGGTTTCGAGCTGGGCGAAGGCAAGATTGCCAGCGCTGCCGACGGCAAGCTGCACATCGACTTCTACGGCAACTTCTCTGAAGACCTGACCGTCAAGGGCGACCAGTTGATCCAGGCTGCCAGCGAATCAGGTCCGGAGCAGCATTTCGAGAAGCCCGAAAACCCGGCCCCGGAAGGCGCACCTTCTGGCAGCAGCTTTGAAAAAGCCCTGTACGGCGCTTACATGGGCGGCAAATGGACCATCGTCAGTGGCGATGGCCAAGGCAGCACCGTGCAGTTCCTGCCGGACGGCAGCGTGCAGGGTCTTCCCGAAAATGACCGCTACGCCCTGTGTCTGGCGGGCGATTGCGCAGCCATGAGCGGCGAATTCGACAGCATGTGGCTGGAAAAGAACGAACAAGGCAACCCGTGGATCTTTGCCCGCAAAGGCAAGCAACTGGAAATATTCCAGGCACTCAACACGGCTGGCGCTGGCGAGATGCCTCAACTGCGCCCAGGCCAGCGTCACTGGCTGCTCGAACAGCAGTGATGCAGTGAAGACGGGCCCGCTCATCAAGATGACCGGGCCCGCCTCGCATTACCCGAGCAACGCCGCATATCCCGCACGATAATCCGTATACTTCGGCGCCCAACCCAGCGCCCGCGCTCTGGCATTGCTGCATCGCTTGCTGCCCACGCGCTGAACGCTGACATCTTCGGACCATTCGGTCACACCCAGATATTCGCGAATCCAGGCCACTACATCGGCCAGCGCCGCCGGATCGTCATCGACGCCAAGATAGCAATCCTCAAGCGCCACCCCGCGCGCATCGGCCTGAAGCAGAAAAGCCAGCAAACCCGCTGCGTCGTCAGCATGAATGCGATTGGCATAGACCGGCGGGTCGACCCGCACACTATGGCCCTGACGAACACGATTGGAGAGATCGTTGCGACCGGGGCCGTAGATCCCCGTCAAACGCACGACCGTGGCAGGCCAGCCGCTGTTGAGGGCGACCTGTTCGGCTTCCAGCATCACCGTGCCGGAAAAACCCGAGGGCTCGGTTGCCGAGGCCTCATCGACCCATTCGCCATGCTGCTGCCCGTAAACACCGCTGCTGGAGACAAACACAACCCGCCTGGGCTGCTGACCGTGCTGCTTCATCCAGTGCAACACATGAGACAAGCCCTCGACATAGGCGCGTCGGTAGCCGTATTCGTCCCTTTGCGTGGGTGTGGCGCAATAAACCAGATAATCGATAGTATCCGTCGGCCAGTCCTGCGGCTCCAGCCAGTCGAACAGATCGCCCTTTACCGGAATCACGCCTTCAGGCAACTGTGATGTATCACGCCGCAAGCCATGGACGCGCCATTCGAGAGGCAGCAATCGAGTGGCCAGACGAGCGCCTATATCGCCGCAACCGGCGATCAAAAGGGATGGTGCAGACACCTGATACCTCCACATGACAACGAATAAGGCCAAAAAATAATCAGGAATAAAGCAGCCTGATGTTATTTATTGAAAAAAAGATACATTATTACTTCTGCTAACAAGAACGATTTGCAATAATACCCGTCCATTTGTTCCCGCACTCCCGTCGAGCCTATAACGCGACGTCCCGGAACAACCATTATTTCCATTTCAGGTCAGGCCAGCATGACACGCATTCAATCACCCGCTTCGCCAACCAAGCTACCTCGCCTGCCGCGTGCATGGCGTGGTGTGGCTGCCCTTGTGTTGAGCCTGATGCTCGCACCTGTCGCTCTCGCTGACCAATCGGCACCGGCCGCTCAGGCACCTCAAGCCGCTGCCGCTGCTCCAGCCGCCACCGCGCCTGCAACCCAGCCAGAAGCCGTTGCACCTGTCGACACCCTGGAGCCTGTCGTTGAAGAAGCCGGCCTGGGCATGGCTCACGATCTGTCGCCATGGGGCATGTACCAGAACGCCGACATCGTCGTCAAAGCGGTCATGATCGGTCTGGTCATCGCTTCGATCATTACCTGGACCATCTGGATCGCCAAGGGTTTCGAGCTGCTGGGCGCCAAGCGTCGTCTGCGCGTTGAAATCGCTGGCCTGAAAAAGGCCCGCTCCCTGAGCGACGCCAGCCAGAGCGCCAACAAGGAGGGCACCCTGGCTCACCTGCTGGTCCATGACGCACTGGAAGAAATGCGCCTCTCTGCCAACAGCCGCGAGCGCGAAGGTATCAAGGAGCGTGTCAGCTTCCGTCTGGAGCGTCTGGTTGCTGCCTGTGGCCGCAACATGAGCAACGGCACCGGCATGCTCGCCACCATCGGTTCGACGGCTCCCTTCGTCGGCCTGTTCGGTACCGTGTGGGGCATCATGAACAGCTTCATCGGCATCGCCAAGACCCAGACCACCAACCTGGCAGTGGTTGCACCCGGCATCGCCGAAGCCCTGCTGGCAACAGCACTCGGTCTGGTTGCAGCGATTCCGGCAGTCGTTATCTACAACGTCTTCGCCCGCTCCATCGCTGGCTACAAGGCTCAGGTTTCGGACGCTTCCGCCCAGGTTCTGCTGCTGGTCAGCCGCGACCTGGATCACCTGCCGGAAAGCGATCGCAACCAACAGCAACCGCACATGGTAAAGGTGGGCTAAGACGTGGGCCTGCATCTTAACGAAGGCGGCGATGATCTCGCCGAGAACCATGAAATCAACGTGACGCCGTTCATCGACGTCATGCTGGTGCTGCTGATCATCTTCATGGTCGCGGCACCGCTGGCAACGGTAGACATCAAGGTCGACCTGCCAGCCTCTACCGCAACACCGCAACCAAGGCCCGAGAAGCCGATCTTCCTCAGCGTCAAGACTGACAAGAGCCTGTATCTGGGCGAAGAGAAAGTCGCTCGCGAGCAGATTGGTCAGGTGCTGGATGCCAGAACCAAGGGCAAGAAAGACACCACCATCTTCTTCCAGGCCGACAAAGGCGTGGATTACGGCGATCTGATGGAAGTCATGAATACCCTGCGCGGTGCTGGCTACCTGAAAGTCGGTTTGGTTGGCCTTGAGACGGTTGGTAAAAAATGATCACTACGCGCCAAAAACTGACGCGCTATAGCGGTAGTCTGTTGTTGGTGCTGGCTGTGCATGCCATCGCGGTCATCGTCGCACTCCGGTGGCCGGCATCACAGGCTATCGAGTTGCCACCGGCCGCCATGATGGTCGAACTGGCACCGTTGCCCGAGCCCGCACCGCCACCACCGCCCAAGGTCGTTCAGCCGCCGCAACCTCCAGCGCCGGAAGAGGAAATTCCTCTGCCTGAACTGCTCGAGGCGCCAAAGCCGGAAATCGCGGTTCCCAAGAAAGTGGAAAAGCCCAAGCCAAAACCGCAGCCGCCAAAGCCGCAGAAGAAGCCTGAGCCACCGCAGGAAAAGCCTGCCGATGAAAAGCCGGTGGACACGCCGCCAACAACGGCCCCTCCTGCAAAATCGGCTGCACCGACGCCGCCTAGCCCGCCGTCTCCACCCAGCACGGCATTGCCAAGCTGGCAGAGCGACCTGCTGAGGCACTTGAGCAAGTACAAGAAGTACCCTGAAGATGCTCGCCGTCGCGGCATGCAAGGGGTCGCCCGTCTGCGCTTCGTGGTCGATGCGGAAGGCAACGTCCTTTCCTACTCGATTGCCAGCACTTCAGGCAGTCCGGCACTGGACCGAGCCACCATGGAGATGATCCGTCGTGCTCAACCGTTGCCTAAACCGCCAGCGGAAACACTGAACAACGGCACGATCGAAATCCTGGCACCTTTCGTTTATTCCCTGGATAAACGCTGAATAACACTTTTGTTACTCATGAGTGCTTCTGATAACGTGCGTCTATCGATTGCACCCGCTATGCTGGGTCCGCAACTTCATGGACGCACGTTATGACCCTTACAGAATTGCGCTATATCGTTACGCTTGCTCAGGAACAGCACTTCGGCCACGCTGCCGAACGCTGTCACGTCAGCCAGCCCACGCTCTCGGTGGGCGTGAAAAAGCTTGAAGATGAACTTGGTGTGCTGATTTTCGAGCGCAGCAAGAGTGCTGTACGTCTAACGCCTGTCGGTGAGGGCATCGTTGCCCAGGCCCAGAAGGTACTGGAACAGGCACAAGGCATCCGCGAGCTGGCACAGGCGGGCAAGAATCAGCTGACAGCACCACTCAAGGTCGGCGCGATCTACACCGTTGGCCCCTACCTGTTTCCGCATCTGATTCCGCAACTGCACCGGGTCGCCCCGCAAATGCCGTTGTACATCGAAGAGAACTTCACTCACGTGCTGCGCGACAAACTGCGCAACGGTGAGCTGGACGCGGTCATCATCGCCTTGCCATTCAACGAAGCCGATGTGTTGACCCTGCCACTCTACGACGAACCCTTCTCGGTTCTGATGCCAGCCAACCATCCATGGACCCAGAAAGAGTCCATCGATGCCTCGGCATTGAACGACAAGAGCCTGCTGTTGCTAGGTGAAGGTCACTGCTTCCGCGATCAGGTCCTGGAAGCCTGCCCGACGCTGACCAAAGGCGGCGAAGGTGCCAAGCACACGACGGTGGAATCCAGCTCTCTGGAAACCATTCGCCATATGGTCGCTTCCGGTCTCGGGATCTCGATCCTGCCGCTGTCGGCCGTGGACAGCCATCACTATGCACCTGGCGTGATCGAGGTTCGCCCACTGACAGCACCTGTACCTTTCCGTACGGTCGCTATCGCATGGCGCGCCAGTTTCCCGAGGCCCAAGGCAATCGAGATTCTTGCTGACTCTGTACGCCTGTGTTCCGTGGCTCGTCCAAAAACAGAAGCAAGCTAGGCAGAGAAAAATGAGCGAGCTTTCCAAAGTCTCGGTCACGGCGCTCAAGGGTGTCGGCGAGGCCATGGCTGAAAAGCTGGCAAAGGTGGGCCTGGAAAACCTGCAGGATGTGTTGTTTCACCTGCCGCTGCGTTATCAGGACCGGACCCGTGTTGTCCCTATCGGCGCGCTACGCCCCGGCCAGGATGCGGTGATCGAAGGCGTGGTCAGCGGCGCCGATGTGGTCATGGGCAAACGCCGCAGCCTGCTGGTGCGGCTGGGTGACGGAACAGGCGTTGTCAGCCTGCGCTTCTATCACTTCAGCAACGCCCAGAAGGAAGGCATGAAGCGCGGGACTCACCTGCGCTGCTTTGGCGAAGCCAGACCCGGCGCCTCAGGCCTGGAAATCTATCACCCGGAATACCGGGCACTGACCGGTGATGAACCCGCTCCCGTGGAGCAGACGCTCACCCCGATCTATCCGACCACCGAAGGCCTGACCCAGCAACGCCTGCGCCAACTCTGCCAGCAAAGCCTGGCAATGCTCGGCCCCAAAAGCCTGCCGGACTGGCTGCCCGAAGAGCTGGCCCGCGACTATCAACTGGCTCCGCTGGACGATGCGATTCGCTATCTGCACCACCCGCCCGCCGATGCCGATATCGAAGAACTCTCGCTGGGCCATCACTGGGCGCAACACCGCCTGGCCTTTGAAGAGTTGCTGACCCATCAGCTTTCCCAGCAACGCCTGCGTGAAAGCCTGCGCGCGCAACATGCACCGGCTCTGCCGCTGGCGAAAAAGCTGCCGAAACAGTTTCTGGCCAACCTCGGCTTTCCGCCCACCGGCGCACAGCAGCGCGTGGGCAAGGAAGTCGCCTACGACCTCAGCCAGCCGGAACCCATGCTGCGCCTGATTCAGGGCGATGTGGGCGCGGGCAAGACCGTGGTCGCCGCACTGGCGGCCCTGCAAGCGCTGGAAGCCGGTTATCAGGTGGCCTTGATGGCGCCCACCGAAATCCTCGCAGAGCAGCACTACATCAACTTTCAGCGCTGGCTTGAACCTCTGGGCGTCGGAGTCGCGTGGCTGGCCGGCAAGCTCAAGGGCAAGGCACGCGCCACCTCGCTGGAACAGATCGCCAGCGGCACACCCATGGTGGTGGGCACTCATGCACTGTTCCAGGACGAAGTGCAGTTCAAGAATCTGGCGCTGGTCATCATCGACGAACAACACCGTTTCGGCGTCCAGCAGCGTCTGGCCCTGCGCAAGAAAGGCGTTGGCGGCATGATGTGCCCACATCAATTGATCATGACCGCGACTCCCATTCCGCGCACCCTGGCCATGAGCGCCTACGCGGATCTGGATACCTCGATCCTTGACGAACTGCCTCCGGGCCGTACACCGGTCAACACCGTGCTGGTGGCCGACAGCCGTCGCATCGAAGTCATCGAACGAGTACGCGCAGCCTGTGCAGAAGGTCGCCAGGCCTACTGGGTCTGTACGCTGATCGAAGAGTCCGAAGAGCTGACCTGCAAGGCCGCCGAGACGTCATTCGAGGAGCTGAGCAGCGCATTGGGCGAGCTTCGTGTCGGGCTGATCCACGGGCGCATGAAGCCTGCGGAAAAAGCCGCCATCATGGCCGAGTTCAAACAGGGCGCTCTGCAATTGCTGGTGGCGACGACGGTCATTGAAGTGGGCGTCGATGTTCCCAATGCCAGCCTGATGATCATCGAAAACCCAGAACGCCTCGGGCTCGCTCAACTGCACCAGTTGCGCGGGCGTGTCGGACGCGGCAGCGCCGTCAGCCATTGTGTACTGCTCTACCATCCGCCGCTTTCACAAGTCGGCCGTCAACGCCTGGGCATCATGCGTGAAACAAATGACGGTTTCGTCATCGCCGAAAAGGATCTGGAATTGCGTGGTCCGGGAGAAATGCTAGGAACCCGACAAACGGGCCTCCTGCAGTTCAAGGTGGCTGATCTAATGCGTGATGCCGATTTGCTACCTGCCGTGCGAGATGCGGCCCACGCGCTTTTGGAGCGTTGGCCACAGCATGTCAGCCCCTTGCTCGAACGCTGGTTGAGGCATGGTCAGCAGTACGGTCAGGTGTGACGCAGGCAACGCTTTGGGAAGCCCATGCGGCCCAAAACAAATAAGGTAGTTATACTGCCGGCAATGTAGGAATACGGACAAAGACCATGACAGAAGTTGCCCACGTCGATGACTCTCACCAAGCCCCGTCGGTAATCCGGCAACTGCTTGAAAAACTGGCCATCCGCTATAACGAAGTCGTGGATGACGCGAGCCTGCCAGCATCGCGCAAAGTCCAGGCCGCGTTGGTCGAAGACGCTGTTGGCGCACTGCTGATTCTGTTCCCGCAAAGCCAGTTGCTGGACCTCAACCGGATCACCGAGCTGACGGGCCGCCAATTGACAGCCGTCCCGCATGATCGCCTCCTGCGCATGCTCGCCAAACACAATCTGCATGCCCTGCCAGGTCTTCCAGCCCTGACCAGTTCTCCTTGCCTTTATGACGACCGTCTCCTGCAAGAGCCCGCGCTACTGATTGGCTCAGGCGAACCGGGCGTGCTGCTCGAAATCAACAGCGAAGACTTCAAAGGCATGCTGAGCAAGGCCAGTGCGGCGCATTTTGGCGAACTGCTGAGCGGCATCCACCCCAACCTTGATCGTCCCGATGACGATCGCGAGGAAATCACCCAGGCCATGCATGCCTTCACGGCACGGCGCATCCAGCAACGTCTGGAAGCAACCCTGGAAATTCCGCCTCTGGCTGGCACGGCGCAGAAGATCATCAAGCTGCGTGTCGACCCCGATGCAACTATCGATGACATTACCGGCGTGGTTGAAACCGACCCGGCACTGGCCGCACAGGTCGTGAGCTGGGCTGCTTCGCCTTACTACGCATCGACAGGCAAGATCCGCTCGGTCGAAGACGCCATCGTCCGCGTGCTGGGTTTCGATCTGGTCATCAACCTCGCGTTGGGCCTGGCGCTGGGCAAGACCCTGAGCCTGCCCAAGGATCATCCGCAGCAGACAACGCCTTACTGGCAGCAGTCGATCTATACAGCCGCTGTCATCGAGGGCCTGACCCGCGCCATCCCGCGCGCCAAACGCCCAGAAGGCGGCCTGACCTATCTGGCCGGCTTGCTGCACAACTTCGGCTACCTGCTGCTGGCCCACGTGTTCCCGCCTCACTTCTCGCTGATCTGCCGTCAGCTTGAGGTAAACCCGCACCTGCATCACAGCTATGTAGAGCATCATTTGCTGGGCATCAGCCGCGAGCAGATCGGTGCCTGGCTGATGCGTTACTGGGACATGCCGGACGAATTGTCCACCGCATTGCGCTTCCAGCATGACCCTTACTACGCGGGCAAGCATTGTGAATATGCCAACCTGATTTATCTGGCTGTGCGCTTGTTGCGCACCAACGGCATCGGCTCAGGCCCACAGCAGGAAATCCCGGACGAGTTGTTCGAGCGCCTGGGCCTGACCCGGGAAAAGGCCAACGAATCTGTCAGAAAGGTTCTGGAAGCCGAAGTCATGCTGCGTGAGCTGGCGTCTCAGTTCGCCCAGTGATCGGCCTTTTCGCGAATGAATTTGCTCCTGTGCAGACTGTGCGGGAGCAAATTTATTCGCGAATCCTGTTCAACATTGAAAGGTAAGTGAAAGCTTCTGCAATTAGGATCACCTCACCACCGGCAAAAGACCGGCTAGCCAGGAAACGTGCTCAACGCACTTTCAGGCCCAATTAACAAAAATAAATGGTGATTCCGATGTTTGCTCCGACCCCGATCTACACCCTCCTTGCGCCTCCTCTCCACGTATTGCCCCTGCTGAGCTGATTTCGTTCGATTCATCGTTCCGTAGCCGTATTACGTCTGGAGAATTCCTATGTTGACTTTCCTTGGCTTCGCCATGGTTATTGCGTTCATGTACCTGATCATGAGCAAACGCATGACTGCGCTGATTGCCCTGATTATCGTACCGATCATTTTTGCCCTGTTTGGCGGCTTCGGCCCGCAGATTGGCCCGATGATGCTGGCTGGCATCACCAAGCTGGCGCCAACCGGCGTCATGCTGATGTTCGCAATTCTCTACTTCGCCCTGATGATCGACTCGGGCCTGTTCGACCCGGCCGTGCGCAAGATCCTGAAAATGGTGAAAGGCGACCCGATGCGCATTTCGGTCGGCACTGCCGTACTGGCGCTGGTGGTTTCCCTGGACGGTGACGGCGCGACCACTTACATGATCTGCGTCGCAGCCATGCTGCCGCTCTACAGCCGTGTCGGCATGAGCCCGCGCATCATGGCTGGCCTGATCATTCTGGCTGGCGGCGTGATGAACATGACGCCATGGGGCGGCCCTACCGCTCGCGCAGCCAGCGCCCTGCATGTCGATGCCTCGGATATTTTCGTACCGATGATCCCTGCCATGCTGGCCGGTGTGGTCGCGATCCTGGTCATTGCCTACTTCTACGGCAAACGTGAACGTGCCCGTCTGGGTGAACTGCATCTGCAAGGCGATGAAATCGATCACAGCGAAATCAGTGTTTCGCAGTTCCCGGATGCCCGTCGTCCGAAAATGATCTGGTTCAACGGTGCCCTGACGCTGGCGCTGATGGTCGCCCTGATGATGAGCCTGCTGCCTCTGCCAGTGCTGTTCATGATCGCGTTCAGTATCGCGATGATCATCAACTACCCGAAACTTCAGGACCAGAAGGACCGCGTTGCAGCCCACGCTGGCAGTGTTCTGTCCGTCGTCGGCCTGATCTTCGCCGCCGGTATCTTCACCGGCATCCTGACCGGCACCGGCATGGTCGACGCCATGTCGAAAAGCCTGCTGGCTGTGATCCCGGAAGCGATGGGGCCTTACCTGGCGGTCATCACTGCACTGGCGAGCATGCCGTTCACCTTCTTCATGTCCAACGATGCGTTCTACTTCGGCGTACTGCCGGTGCTCTCTGAAGCAGCAGCCCACTACGGCATCACCCCGGTGGAAATGGCTCGCGCCTCGATCGTCGGCCAACCGGTTCACCTGCTCAGCCCACTGGTTCCATCGACCTATCTGCTGGTTGCACTGGCCGGTATCGACTTTGGCGATCACCAGCGCTTCACCCTGAAATGGGCGATCCTGGTCTGCATCTGCATCCTGATCGCTGCACTGCTGATGGGTATTTTCCCGCTGGTCAGCAGCGTTTAATCAAGCCGTGCTCCCCGCCGCCAACCTGACCGTTGGCGGCGGGCATCAGTCAGAAAAGACATATTCCTTGTCGCTGTCCTGATAGCGACGTCAATACACTGATTTATGACAGTTTTATTTCAATAGATCAGTGCCTATGCGATGCTGGCGCCAAGGCCAAAGGCCGACTAAAAGCTTTAGTAGAGCGTCATAAAAAATTTCCGCTCGCTACACGCTGCACCTTCAATCCTTTGCCCTGAATGGGGCACGTCTCAGGGGGCTTTCAGTATGCTGACCCTGCTCGATTTGTTATCCGCCGTCGCCCTGCTGATCTGGGGCACGCATATCGTGCGCACCGGTATTCTTCGCGTGTACGGCGCTCAGTTGCGCCGCGTCCTCAGCCAGAACATGTCCAAACGACCTCTCGCGTTTATCGCGGGCATTCTGGTCACCGCATTGGTGCAGAGCAGCAACGCCACCGCCATGCTGGTGACTTCGTTCGTGGGCCAGGGCCTGATGACGCTGACTCCCGCGCTGGCGATCATGCTCGGGGCCGATGTGGGAACGGCACTGATGTCCCGCGTGCTGACCCTGGACCTCTCCTGGCTTTCGCCGCTGCTGATTTTCCTCGGGGTGATTTTCTTTCTGTCGCGCAAACAGACACGAGCAGGGCAATTGGGCCGGGTCGCCATCGGGCTGGGTCTGATCGTACTGGCATTGCAACTGATCGTCAGCGCGACCACGCCCATCACCCAGGCCTCCGGGGTAAAAGTGCTGTTCGCCTCACTGACCGGCGACCTGATGCTCGATGCACTGGTCGGCGCCCTGTTCGCGCTGATCTCCTACTCCAGCCTTGCGGCAGTATTGCTGACTGCCACGTTGGCAGGTGCCGATGTCATTGGCTTGCCGGTCGCTATCGGCCTGGTGATCGGTGCCAATATCGGCAGCGGGCTGCTGGCTTTCCTCAGTACCAGCATGCAAAACGTCGCCGGTCGGCAAGTCGCCCTGGGCAGCCTGCTTTACAAGTTGCTGGGCCTTTTGCTGATCATTCCGGTGCTCGACCCGCTGGTACACTGGCTCTCTTCTCTGGGCTTCAGCCCTCAGGAACTGGTCATCGGTTTTCACCTGATCTACAACACCGCGCGTTGCCTGCTGATGTTGCCCACGGTTGGCCCGATGGCGCGCCTGTGCGCCGCACTGCTGCCCTATCAGGCAGAAACCAACGGCCCGGCCAAGGCAAAGCATCTGGACCTTGCCGCGTTGTCGACACCCAGCCTGGCATTGGCCAATGCCGTGCGTGAAACCTTGCGCATGGGAGACCTGATCGAAAGCATGCTGGGCTCGATGCTCGCGGTGCTGCGCGGCACGCAAACGGCCGTCACTCAGGAAATGCGCCGCCTGAACGATGATGTGGAAGCACTCTATAGCGCGATCAAGCTGTATCTGGCCCAGATGCCTCGCGAAGAACTGGGCGAGCACGATAATCGTCGCTGGGCAGAGATCATCGAGCTGACCATCAATCTGGAACTGGCCAGCGACCTCATCGAGCGCATGCTTCGCAAGATCCAGCAGCAGAAGACCTCACAGCGGCGCTCGTTCTCGGAAGTCGGGCTGGAAGAACTGGCCGATCTGCATATCCAGCTGCAATCCAACCTGCGTCTTGGCCTGTCGGTCTTTCTCAGTTCGGATGAAGAGAGCGCCCGCCAGTTGCTCAGGGAAAAGCGCCGTTTCAGAGCGCTGGAGCGGCGTCTGGCGCATGCCCATGTCAGCCGCCTGCAACGCAAGGTCGTACAAAGCATCGAAACCAGTTCGCTGCATCTTGAACTCATCGCTGACATGAAACGCCTTAACTCGCTATTCTGCAGCAGTGCCTATGCCGTGCTGGGAACAGCCGATACTGGAGCCTTGTCGAGCGAGAGCATTCAAGAGCAATCGGTGTGAACGTACCAGGCAGAGCGAAGTCTGTTAAACATACCGGCCCGCAAGGAAAGCTGCTTTATGCGTTGCCTGCTGTTTGCTTGTCTGCTTCTGAGTTCTCTCCCTTCGCTGGCCCTTGATCGTCTTCAGGTCGAGGGCTACCTGTTACCCAACGGCCTGCAAGTGCTGCTCAAGCCGGGCTATGAAAAGGGCCATGTGGCGATTCGGCTGGTGGTCGGCATCGGCTTCGATGACTTCGCCTGTCAGGACAAGGAACTGCCGCATCTGCTGGAGCATTTGCTGTTCAGCGGCACAGACGACAGCGGCGAAGGCGGGCTTGAAGAGCGTATGCAGGCGCTGGGTGGCGAGTGGAATGCGTTCACCAGCAACACCGACACCACGTTCGTGATCGAAGCACCGGCCCGCAATCAGCGCAAGATTCTGGATCTCTTGCTGGAGGTTCTGACCAACACCGAACTGCTGCAAAGCCGTTTCGATGAGGTCAAACGCATCGTCGAGCGCGAAGATGGCGGTCACTTTTCCCACCTGCAGCGCCTGCTTGATCGCCGCGAATCGGGCACCGGTGCCAGCAACCAGTTGGCGATAGAGCTGGGGCTCAAATGCGCCGAGCGTCCAGAGGTCAATGACATTACCCTCAAGCAGGTCGAAGATGTCTTCGCGAGCTGGTACGCCCCCAACAACATGACGCTGATCGTTGTCGGCGATCTCGACAGGCTGCTGCCCAGCTATCTGGAACGCACTTACGGGCAGCTCAACCCGACTGACCCCATCGAGCACCCGCCGCTGGCCGAAAGCAATGGCACAGCCCAGGCTTCGCGCACTCTGATCCGGGGCTTGCTGGGCGAGGGCGCACGCCTGCACCTGACCTTCACCGAACCGCAGCTCGAAAAGCAACACGACGAAACCTGGGAACTGGTCGAGGCCTATCTGGACTGGGCGCTCTATACAGAACTGCGCCTCAAGCACGGCTTGTCCTATGGCCCATCGGTTGATCGTGAGGTCTTTGGGGAAGTCGGCTTCATGAGCCTGAATGCCGACCTTGAGCGCGAGGACATCCATGAAGCCGAGCAAAGCATTCGCACCCTGCTTGCGCGCCTGAAAAAAGAAGGCATGCAACCTTCCACCTTCGCCCGTCTGCAACAAGCCGCCATCGCCAGACAGGCATGGGCCGTCCAGGGCAACAGTGCGCTGGCCGATTACTACTGGAGCGCACTCAATGATTACGAAGACGGACGCTTTGCAGACCCGGCCAAACGCATCAAGAGCGTGAGCCTGGACACCGCCAATCAGGCCCTGCGCCAACTGTTGGCCAAGCCCGGTTATTGGCGGGTCGAAAAGTCATTGCTCAGTTATGACGATTTGTATGGGTTGGCTGCGGTGGTTGCCGGGATGATCGGGTTGTTGGTGTTCTGGCGGGTACGCAAGCGTATTCGCAAGTGAGTTCGCTTCGACCCCTTCATATCCCCCGTCGCGGCCAAGGCCCCTCCCACAATCTGTAAGGGACGGTATTTACACGCACCTTGGCATTGATATGCTGCCGGGGTTTTTGAAGCCAATGAAAGTGAACTGCCCAAATGCCTGACTGGAACTCCTACGTAACGCGCACGCTCGGTCTGATACGGCGCTATCCGGGGGTGATTGCGGCAGGTGGTTTCATCTCCGGGATCGCCAGTTTCATTCTGGTGGACCGTCAGGCCGGGCTGGCGACCTGGATTGCGGTGGTCATGCTGATCAGTTGGCTATGGCTGATGATCGAAAACAGCATGGTGCAGCTGTTCAGCAAGACTTTCGGTCGGGAAATACCCCAGGGCCTGCTGCGTTACGGCACGCAGTTGATCCATCAGGAAAGCCTGTTCTTCGTGCTGCCGTTCTTCTTCATCACCACCACCTGGAACAGCGGACAACTGGTGTTCACCGCCTTGCTGGGGGCCGCGGGGCTTATCTCGATCATCGATCCGCTTTACTACAAATGGCTGGCACCGCGCCGCTGGCTGTTCATGGCGCTGCACACGCTGACGCTGTTCGCGGCACTGCTCACGGCATTGCCCATCATCCTTAACCTGACCACTGCAGAAAGCTACAAACTGGCGCTGGGCACGGCCATGCTGCTGTCATTCCCCAGCCTGGCCTCAAGCTTCCCGATCAATACCTGGCGACGCGGTGTGGCGGTGGTCGCTCTGATCCTGGCCGTCGGCAGTGCAGGCTGGCTGTTACGCTCCTGGGTTCCGCCCGCAACCTTGTGGCTGACCGAAGTCGCCGTGAGCACCAACTTCGATAACAAGAACCGCACACCGGGCGAGAGCATCAGCCAGATAAGCGCCGCGCAGCTACGCCGCGATGGTTTGTATGCCTACACCGCCATCAACGCACCTCGCGGCCTTGAGGAGCGCATTTACCATGTATGGCGACGTAATGGCGAAGAAGTGGATCGTATCGCGCTGGATATTCATGGCGGACGCAAGGAAGGCTATCGTGCCTGGACCCACAAACAGAACTTCCCTCAGGACGTTGTCGGGCGTTGGCAGGTCCGGGTGTTGACCGAAGACGGGCAAATGATCGGCGTGCTGCGCTTTGAAGTGACCGATACCGATCAACCGGCAGTCACCAAACCGACAGGCAGGCTGATCAAGCTCAAGCCGGGCGGCGACCAGGAAGAAAGCGCTCCGCAAGCGGAACAGCCCCCCGCTCAGAAGGAAGAGCCCAAGCCCGCGCCGGAACCGGAGCAGCCTGCTTCAGAGCCCGCGCCCGAGAAGCCGGCTGCACAATGACGGTCAGGTAGCGGTCGCACCAAAGAACCAGTAGCAGACGAAAATGGCCGCGACGACACCCGAGAACTCGGCCAGCAGTGCGCAACCCACCGCATGGCGCACTCGCTGGATACCGACCGCGCCGAAATACACCGCCAATACATAGAACGTGGTTTCCGTGCTGCCCTGAATCGTGGCGGCAGCCAGCGCAGCGAAGCTGTCCACGCCCTGGGTCTGCATGGTTTCGATCAACAAGGCCCGCGCAGCACTGCCGGAAAAGGGTTTGACCATGGCGGTCGGCAGGGCATCGACAAAGCGCGTATCCCAGCCCAGCCACTCCACCAGATGGCGGATGCCTTCCAGACCGAAGTCCAGCGCACCCGAAGCGCGCAGCACACCTACCGCACACAGCATCGCCACCAGATAAGGCAGCAGGTTTTTGGCAACATCGAACCCTTCCTTGGCACCCTCGACAAACGCCTCATAGACCTGCACCTTGCGCAGCGCACCAATGATCATGAACAACATGATCAGGCCGAACAGCGTCAGGTTGCCGAGAATGGAGGACAGACCGGCCAGCGCCGCCGCCGACAGCGTGCCCAGGAAAGCCATGAAACCACCGAGCAGCAAGGCGCCCGGAATCAGATAGGCAAGCACCACCGGGTCCCACAGACGCAGACGTTGCATGAACGCCACCGACAGCAGACCCACGATAGTCGACACGCTGGTCGCCAGCAGAATCGGCAGGAATACCAGCGTCGGGTCCGGCGCGCCTTGCTGGGCGCGGTACATGAAAATGGTTACGGGCAGCAAAGTCAGGGACGAAGCGTTGAGCACCAGAAACAGGATCTGCGCGTTGCTGGCAGCCGTCTGGCTGGGGTTCAACTCCTGTAGAGAACGCATCGCCTTGAGCCCGATAGGCGTAGCGGCGTTATCCAGGCCCAGAGCATTGGCGGCGAAGTTGAGGGTAATCAGGCCCAGCGCGGGGTGGCCCGGCGGCACTTCGGGCATCAGGCGCAGAAACAGCGGGCCAAGCACCTTGGCCAGCCAGTCGACAATCCCGGCCTTCTCGGCAATGCGCAGAAAGCCCAGCCAGAGCGTGAGGGTGCCGAACAGCAGAACCATCACCTCGACCGAGAGCTTGGCCATCGCAAAAATGCTTTCGACCATCGCGGCAAAAATACCGGCGTTGCCTCCAATCAGCCATTGCCCCATGGCGGATACGCACGCAACGATAAAAAAACCAAGCCACAGGCCATTGAGCATCGGATATGTCCCTCACAAGATGCGGCGATGATAGCGGCGGGGCGAGCTGGAGGGAAATCGGGAGCCGCAGATACGACAAACCCCGGAAAGCCCGGGGTTTGTCGGTGTAACCGATCAGCGATCAGTCAGCGAGCTGAGCAGCAGGAACCGGGTCCTTGCTGCGCCAGTGCGGCAGGGAGTTCCAGTAGCGCTGGCCCTTGGCTTCGTCGTACATGCCTTCCCAACGAGCAATAACCAGTACCGCCAGGGCATTACCGATCACGTTCAGTGCGGTACGCGCCATGTCCATGATGCGGTCGACACCGGCGATGAACGCCAGACCTTCCAGCGGAATGCCCGCGCTGCCCAGAGTGGCCAGCAGCACCACGAACGATACGCCCGGCACGCCAGCGATGCCTTTGGAGGTGACCATCAGAGTCAGTACCAGCATCATCTGTGCGCCAACCGACAGGTCGATGCCGTACAGCTGGGCAATGAAGATTGCCGCGATGCTCTGGTACAGGGTCGAACCGTCGAGGTTGAACGAGTAACCGGTCGGTACCACGAAGCTGCAAATGGCTTTCGGCGCGCCGTAGGCTTCCATCTTCTGGATCACACGCGGCAGGACCGTTTCGGAACTGGCGGTGGAGTAAGCCAGGATCAGCTCGTCCTTGAAGATGCGGATCAGCTTCATGATCGAGAAGCCGAACATGCGGGCGATCAGGCCCAGGACCACGAAAGCGAAGAAGGCGATGGCCACGTAAACCAGGATCACCAGCTTGGCCAGCGGCAGCAGGGAAGCGAAACCGAAGTTGGCGACTGTCACCGAGATCAGAGCGAATACGCCAATCGGGGCGTAGTTCATGATCATGTGAGTGACTTTGAACATGGTTTCCGAGACGCCCTGGAACATCTTCACCAGCGGCTCACGCACCTCGGCTTGCAGGCTGGAAAGACCCAGGCCGAACAGAACCGAGAAGAAGATGATCGGCAACATTTCGCCACGCGCCATGGCAGCAAAGATGTTGGAAGGGATCAGGTTGAGGATCGTCGCGATGAATGCGTGATCGTGCTGAACCTCGGCAGTGGTCTGCTGATACTTCGAGATATCGACCGTGCCCAGGGTGCTCATGTCGATACCAGCGCCCGGCTGGAACATGTTGGCCAGAACCAGGCCGACAAGAATCGCAATGGTGGTGACGACTTCGAAGTAAATGATGGTCTTGAGACCAATGCGACCCAGCTTCTTCGCGTCGCCCACACCGGCAATACCGACGATCAGCGATGCAATCACGATCGGGATCACGATCATTTTGATAAGACGAATGAAGATATCGCCTGCTGGTTGCAGGATATTACTGATCCACCAGGCCTTCTCGGCACTGAAGTGGTTGAGCAACGCACCGAGGGCAATCCCCAGTACCAGTCCAATCAGAATCTGCCATGCCAGACTCAGCTTTGCCTTCTTCATTCAATTACCCTTGTTTTTAGTGGCTTGGACATACCCGTAACCGACATGCTGAAACTGCTTTTTCCACAGCAATGCCGAAGCCGAAACGTCCAGAGAAGGTCACCGCAAACGAGCATCAAAGCTCTATAGCAGGCGAAAAAAGGCGCAACTATTCCCATGGCACGGGGGTACGTCTAATGCCATAAACGACTACCTCATGCCGAATCGGCATACAAAAACGACCATTCGTATCTAATAACGACACAAAAAAGTTGTCCCTATTGCCCCCACAAGTGGCTAGAACGTCGCCTCCAGCCTGGCAAGGAAAATTGGCAGCGACTGCATGGCCGAGGGAAAACGGGGCCGTATCCTTACAAGAAATATTGGATCGACGGTCGTCCCGGCTCACTGAAAGACGCTGATCCGTCCCATGAATCCACCGCCTGAGGACATACATTCAGCAACATATTTGGCGACTGGGTGAGTGCGCAAGAAGTTGCGCACTGAACTGTGGATAACCCTGTGCATACCTTTATGCAGGGCTTTTAATTCAAGACTTACAGACGATTGCGCAAAAAGTTGCGCAGTAGTGCGCAACTTCTTGCGCACTTTATCCCTGTTTTTTAAAGAAAATCGGGCATGGGTAGCGCTGAAATTTCCTAACCACTTGATACATAAGAGCCTTACCAAAACTGGCATGTCTTTTGATGGGAAAAGGCACCCCGACAGGCCTTTTTGCCCTTTCGGGAGGAGGAGATTCACTCACAGTTTTCAGGCATGGATAGCCAGAAAAACGATCCGTGCTCGTTGCAGCCCAGCACGAGGAACAAGGGATGTTCTCATCGGCCAACCAGCCCCATTTCACGCTGACCCTCGAAGGTGCAGACTTTCAGGTTCTGGCCTTTGAAGGCCGTGAAGCGCTCAACACACCCTTCGCATTTGAACTGGAACTGGTCAGCGAAAAAGCCTCGCTGGACCTCGAAGGGCTGCTGCACAAACTCGCCTTCCTGCAACTGTCGCCTTCGGGCACCGGCATTCACGGCCTGGTGTACAGCATCGCCCAAGGCGAGGCCGGCAAGCGCCTGACTCGCTACCGGATCAGCCTGCGCCCGAAGCTGGCTTACCTGGAGCACCGCATCAATCAGCGCATCTTCCAGCAAATGACGGTGCCACAGATCATCACCCAGGTACTGGAAGAGCACGGCATTCTGGCCAGCGATCACCAGTTTCATCTGAGTACGGAATACCCCGAGCGGGTGTACTGCGTGCAATACGACGAGTCCGACCTGCAATTCATCCAGCGCTTGTGTGAGGAAGAGGGGATTCACTACCACTTCCAGCACAGCAGCAGTGCCCACACACTGGTGTTCGGCGACGACCAGACGGTGTTCCCCAAGCTGGCCCCGGTGGCCTACCAGCAGGACAGCGGCCTGGTGGCCGATACCCCGGTCATCAAGCGCTTCGAGCTGCGCCTGACGACCCGCACCAGTCGCACCACCCGGCGTGACTACGACTTCACCAAGCCGCGTATCGAGCTGGAAAGCGATGCCAAAAGCGAAGCCCAGCCAGATCTGGAGGATTACGACTACCCAGGCCGCTTCACCGATCGCCAGCGCGGCAAGCATCTGGCCAACCGGGCGCTGGAGCGCCATCGCAGCGATTACCGCATGGCCGAGGGCCGCAGCGACCAGCCGCTGCTGGTCAGCGGGCACTTCCTGTCGTTGACCGAACATACCAACGCGGCCTGGAACGATCTGTGGCTGCTCACCGAGATTGTCCACGAGGGCAAACAGCCGCAGGTCCTGGAAGAGTCGGTGACCAGCGACACCACCCACCTCAAGGACGATTTTCACCAGGGCTATCGCAACCGCTTCACGGCCACCCCATGGGACGTGCCATACCGCCCGCCACTGGATCACCCCAAGCCGCAGGTGCTGGGCACCCAGCGGGCGGTAGTCACAGGCCCGGAGGGCGAGGAAATCTTCTGCGACCAGTATGGTCGGGTGAAGGTGCAGTTCTTCTGGGACCGCGAAGGCGAGCACGACGACAAGACCAGTTGCTGGATGCGCGTGGCGTCAAACTGGGCCAGCCAGAACTTCGGCTCGATCAATCTGCCGCGCATCGGCATGGAAGTACTGATCACCTTTCTGGAAGGCGACCCCGACCAGCCGCTGCTCACCGGCTGCCTGTACCACGGCGTCAACCTGCCGCCCTACAAGCTGCCCGATTTCAAGACTCTGGCCACGGTCAAGAGCAAGGAATACAAGGGCAGCCGCGCCAACGAACTGCGTATCGACGACACCACCAGCGAGATCAGCATTGCACTGCGCAGCGACCATGGTGCCAGTGCGATCAACCTCGGCTACCTGACCCATCCACGCCCGTCTGGCGGCAAGCCACGCGGCGAAGGCTTCGAGCTGCGTACCGACCGCCATGGCGCGGTGCGGGCGGCGGCAGGGTTGCTGATCACAACCGAACCACGCCCCAACGAATCGAAACACCACAAGGATCTGCCCGAAACGGCCGAACGACTGGCCACCGCCAGCGAGCAGCAGGACGGCCTGGGCGCCCAGGCCCGCGAAGTGCAGGCTCAGGAAACTGGCGATCAGGACGATGTGGCCAAAGCGCTGCATGCTCAGCACCAAGGCATTCTGGGCAGCGGCCCGGCGAACATGAGCGCCAATGAGTTTCCGGAATTCACAGAACCGCATCTGGTGCTGGCAAGCCCGGCCGGCATCGCCTTGTCCACGCCGCGCTCCAGCCATATCGCCACTGGCGAACACCTGGCCCTGAGCAGCACCGGACACACCAGCCTGTCCATCGGCAAACGCCTGCTGGCCAGCGCCAGCCAGGGCATGCGGCTGTTCGTGCAGAACCTGGGCTGGCGACTGGTGGCCGTCTCCGGCGACATCGACGTCAAGGCCCTCAAGGACAGCATCAACCTGCTGGCCAAGCTCAATATCACCGCCAATGCCGACCGCATCACCATCACTGCCAAGACCGAGCTGGTGATTCAGGGCGGCGGCAGCGCCACCACCTACAACGCGGGCGGCATCACCCACGCCACACCCGGCCCCTACACCGCGCACGCGGCGAACTTTGCCTACACCGGGGCCAAGAGTCTGGCGGGCGTCTTCCCCGAACCACCAAAACCGGGCCAGGGCACGCTGGAGTTGTTCAACCAGTACGCGGGATTGCAGGGCATCAAAGGGGGAGACTTCGAGGTTATCGATGCGTTGGGCAAAAGCCTCAAGGGCAGCCTCGACGCCAAGGGCTTTGCCACGGTTTCGGGCGCAGCACCGGGGCCAGCGCAGGTGAAGTTCGGGCCGGACCCGGCGGACACCTGGAGTGACGGCAGCTACATCGGCAAACCTGAGTGGCCAGCCGAGCAGCCGGAAAGCGACAGCGCGCCGTCGTCCATTCAGGCAATGGTAGCCAGTGTGCTGCCGAGCGAAGGCAAGGCTGCAGAGCTGCTGGACAGCGGCAAGGCGCTGGCCAAGGGCGGGATGGACATGGCCAGCAGTGGAATGGCCGCCGTCCAGAAAGGCATGGGCGTGGTGCAATCCGCACAAGGAGCCCTGCAGACCGCCCAGCAAGCCAAGAGCGCATTGCAGGCTGGCGCATCAGGCCTTCCGCAACTGGCCAACCTGGCTGGCACCGCCGTGCCGAGTGCGGCGTCGGTATTGGGCAACGCGAGCAAGTTGGCGCAATTGCCCACGCTACCGGCAATGCCCAAGCTGCCGAGCTTGCCGAGCCTCACGCCTCCCTCGATTCCCCTGAAAACCCCCGATATTCTGGCGGGTGAGATGCTGTCATGACGACTGAAACTACAGCGGTAGCAAAACGTGAAGCGCAGGTGGCAGTCGCGCCGCTCAATACCCTCGACCTGCAAGACGTGGGACGCGGTGCGGCGGTCTTCGATGCCTGGTTGCAGGAAGTCAGCGGCGGCATCGTGACCCTGGAGCGGATCAAGAACACCGCCGGGGCCTTGCCGGTGGTGGGCAACATCATGGCGCTGGTCGATGCGCTGAGCGATATCGTCACTCTGACCAAGAGCCAGAAACGCGAAATGCTCGACTGGGTAAGCCTGGGCATCAACCTGATCGGCGTGTTGCCAGCGCCACCCACCATGGCTGCGGCGCGCATGAGCCTGCGCCCGACACTGTTTCTGGTGCGCCAGGAACTGCGTCACAGCGCCAAGCTGGTGATGGGCGATGCCCTGATCGAGATTCTGATCGGGCACCTGAACGCCACCATCGTCGGCACCATCGATGACTTCGTCAAACAGGCCGAACCCAAGCTGGCAGCGATCCTCAAGGACGCAGGCAAGCTGGGCGAAGACGTGATCGGCGAAATCGCCAAGGGCCTGGAAGCCGTGGCCAACGGCACCCTCGACGCCAAGGGCGACCTCAAGGCTGCCAACGCCCAGCTCAGCATGGCGGGCGATCAACTGCTCAATGACCCCAAGGCCGCCATCGGCAATATCTTTGGCGGGCTGTTCAGTGCCTACAAGGCGGCAGGCAAAGGTGTCGCCAACAGCGCGGCAAAAAACCTGCTGCCCGACGAAGCCAGGAAACGGGTACTGACCGAAACCGCTGGCCTCAAGGCCATGGGCCCGGAACTGAGCGCCCAGCTAAGCCGCCTGAGCGATCCCCGAGCCTTGCACTCCATTGGCTGGCTGCTGCAAATGCTGGCGACCTCGGTTGCTTCCTGGCGCAAGCGTCAGTTGCGTGGCCAGAGCGCCAGCGTCAAATCGGGCACCACCAGCCAGGCAACAAAGCAAGCGGGCGAAGGAGAAATGGGCGCGCAGGAAAAACAGGCACCCGCCACTGGCAATCCCCAATGCCAGAAAAACGGGGTCTGTGCCGTTACAGACAAAAGCATCAGCTTCGCCCTCGGTTCCGAAACCTTCAGCCACACCGACTTCAGCCTGCCCGGCCCCTTCCCGATTCACTGGGCGCGCCTCTATAACTCGCGTTTGTCGGCCTACGATCAGGGCATCATGGGCGCGCGCTGGATCAGCGAACTCACCACCCGTTTCGACCGGGTCGACGACGGGCTGATGTTCCACGACGCCGACGGCCGCAGCCATGCCTGCCCGCTGCCTGCGGTCGGCCTGTTCCATTACGACGCCATCGAAAACTTCACCCTGGTGCGCGCCAGCGAAGAGCAACTGGTGCTGTGTCGTGGCTTCGAGCGCAAGGAAACCTACCTGCGCCACGGCAGCCACTACCGACTCACCGGCGTCGAACTGCGCAACGGTGCCGGGGTGATGCTGCATTACGAGCATCGCCATGGCGACTCCAGCGTGCTGTCCGACATCCTGACCTATCAGGGTGGCGACATCAGCAAGGTACACCTGCACGTCGGCACGATGCTCGACGAACATGGCCGCCTGATCGGTCTGTGGGAAATCAAGGACGGCACGCCGCTGCGCCAACTGTGCCGCTACCAGTACGACGCTTATGGCGATCTGGTCCAGGCGCAGGATGAAAACGGTGCCGCCTGGCAGTATCACTACCAGTCGCACCTGATCATCCGCTACACCGACCGCACCGGACGCGGCATGAACCTGCAATGGGACGGCAACGGTGCCGACGCCCGAGCCGTGCGCGAATGGGCCGACGACGGCAGTTTCGACACTCGCCTGGAGTGGGACGAAAACATCCGCCTGACCTACGTCACCGATGCCCTGGGCCATGAAACCTGGCACTACTACGACATCAAGGGCTACACCTACCGCATCCGCCACGCCGACGGGCGCTCGGAATGGCTGTTCCGTGACGAGGCCAAGAACGTCGTGCGCCACGTGCATGCCGACGGCAGCACCGACCGCTATCGCTACGACGAGCGCAGCAACCTGCTGCAACATATCCGCGCCGACGACACCGTGGTGCATTACGCCTACGACGATCAGGACCAGTTGATCAAGATCAGCGACGCCGAAGGCGGGCAATGGCAGCGCGGTTACGATGATCACGGCAATCTGGTGGAAGCCGTCGACCCGCTGGGCAACAAGACCGAATACGCCTACAACGACGCAGGTCTGCCCACGGCCATCAAGGACGCCCACGGCAATGAAAAGGTTCTGGCCTACAACGACGCCGGGCAACTCGTCGAATACACCGACTGTTCCGGCAAGAGCAGCGCCTGGGAATACAACGACCTGGGGCAGATGGTCAGCTTCACTGATGCGGCGGGCAACACCACCGAGTACCAGTACAAGGCCGGGCACCTGGCGCTGATCATTCACCCGGACAAGACCGAAGAGCGTTTCGAGCGCGATGCCGAAGGCAGACTGCTGGCCCACGTCGATGCCCTGGAACGCTGCACCACCTGGAGTTACAGCGCAGCGGGCCTGATTGCCGAACGCATCGATGCTGCCGAGCAGACCCTGCGCTACCGCTGGGACCTGCTGGGTCGCCTGACCACCCTGGAAAACGAAAACGAGCGCCGCGCTCACTTCCACTACGACCCGGTAGGCCGTCTGCTGGACGAGTCCGGTTTCGATGGCAGGGTCACCCGCTATCAGTACGACCCGGACACCGGCCGTCTGGCCCGAACCGTCAATGGCGAACGGGCCATCGACCTGAGCTTCGACCCCATGGGCCGCCTGATCGAACGAACGGCGCGCCTGGGCGAAAAGACCCAGACCGAAACCTTTGCCTACGATGGCAACGGCAACCTGATCCTCGCCGATAACCCCGACAGCCGCCTGCAATGGTTCCACGACCCGGCGGGCAACCTGCTGCGCGAGCATCAACACTATCTGGGGCTGGAAAAACCTCAGGTCGCGGTCTGGCAACATGAATACGACGTGCTCAACCAGCGCATCGCGACCACCCGCCCGGACGGGCATCGCGTCAGTTGGCTGACCTATGGCAGCGGTCACTTGCTGGGAATGCGTCTGGATGACCATGACCTGATCGGCTACGAACGCGACGACCTGCACCGCGAGATCGCCCGTCACCAAGGCAACCGCCTGCTGCAAACCCAGAGCTGGGACCCGGCCGGACGCTTGCAGGAGCAACTGCTGGGCCGCTCCGACGACAAATCCACCCTGCTCAAACGTGAATATAAATACGACGCCGCCGGCCAGTTGACCGACATCAACGACAGCCGCCGTGGCCCGCTGGCCTATCGTTACGACCCGGTAGGCCGTCTGCTCAGCGCCACCAGCCGGTTGGGCGTGGAAACCTTTGCCTTCGACCCGGCAGGTAACCTGCTGGACGACACCGTCAACGAAATCCGCCGCCCGCTGGACCAGGACCCCAAACGCAGCCAGTTGCTGGATAACCTGCTGCGCGAATACGCCGGTACTCATTACGAATACGACGAGCGCGGCAATCAGGTACTGCGCTGGCACAACGGTGCCTACAGCCGCCTGACCTGGGACCTGTTCGACCGGCTGGTGCATTTCGACGATGCGCGCCTGGCAGTGGACTACGCCTACGACGCCCTGGGGCGCCGTCTGTACAAGCACTCGACCGCCCACACCCAACACCGCCCCGAAGCGGGCTCGCAATGGAACCGCAACGAACACGCCCGCAAACAACGCGAACTGGGCTGCGGCTTCATCCTCTACGGCTGGGACGGCGACACCCTCGCCTGGGAAAGCAGCCCGGCACAACACGAAAGCGACACCGGCCGCACCGTGCATTACCTGTACGAACCTGGCAGCTTCGTGCCCGTCGCCCAGGCCCTGCGCCAAAGCCCGATCAACCTGCTCGACCTGCCGGACTACAGCGGCCCCTACAACTTCGACGAAGACCCGCTCTGGCATCACACCGCGAAAGTCCAACCCTTCGACGCTCTGGCCTGGTACCAGTGCGACCACCTGGGCACGCCACAGGAACTGACCGACCAGGACGGCAACATCGCCTGGAGCGCGCAGTACAAGGCATGGGGAGAAATCAAGGAACAACGCTCGGCCAGCGCCCAACAGCTCGGCCTGACCAACCCGATCCGCTTCCAGGGCCAGTACCACGATCATGAGACAGGACTGCACTACAACCGGTATCGGTACTATGATCCGAGGGTGGGGCGGTTTGTTAGCAAGGATCCGATTGGGTATGCGGGTGGGATAAACCTGTATGCGTATGCGCCGAATCCGGTGGAGTGGGTTGACAGGTTAGGTCTCAGCCCACGCTGCCGATATGACTCAAATATGAATCCATTAGAGAAAATGGCTCACAGTATACATGGCGAATCTATAAAACCCGGTGGATCGCCGAGGGCGTTCAACAGTGAAACAATTGCTGTAGCTGTTCTGGCTAGCCCCAATGGGGAGACTCAGACTGTGGCTGCATCCAGTCGTGGAAGAATGACAGGGGCTCAGAGGGCAAAGGCCGGTCTGTTGGGGGTCACACCTATTTCAGTGCCTAATGTCTCAGGCCCAGAGGGGCATGCTGAAGTTAATATCATCAACCGATATGCAGCGCAGAATGACATGAAGGTCGTTGATATTGCTGCAAGTCGCCCTATATGTTGCTCTTGTGAGGGAGCAATCCTTAATCATGGTGCAAACCCAGTTTCACCTGTTAAACGTAAAAGATAGTGGGGTTTTTAAATGAATAACTCAGAGAAGGTTTCTTTTTTTGTACTGCTGAGATCATTTGATCGATTTGGTGGCTTGCTTAAGGAGATGAAGGTCGATATTCCGAAAGATATCATCTTGTTTCTGGATAAGCTTTGGGCATGCCTTGCTTCAGACTCCAATAAAATAAATATCAAACCCACTGTTAAAATTATAGATTCTGCTGTTGTAGATGAGCAGGACGCAAGTACTGAAGAGGTATTTAAAAATCTCTACATGTACGCACTTTCTGATTTACTTATATTTTTCTCGGAGGGAGAGGAAAGCTTAAGTGCAGCGGAAAGCTCTATTGTAGATGCTTATGATTATATCGCGGCTCAAAATTTCTTACTCAATGAAAAGGGTGGAAAGGCTATGGCGTTGAGTGAAGATGACGAAAGGAAAATCAAAAACGACCCTCTTTATATGAAAGAGCTTGATGCTTTACGAGTAGATAGGGAGTTTGCTGAAAAAATTGGCGAGTGGGAGAGAGTATTAGAGTTTCGATGAATTCCCTGACACGGTTGGCATAAGTGGAGGTGTTTTTATGTTCAGGATAAATACGATGCGCATTGATGCCGTCAAGTAGGTATTAAAAGGAGTACTTAGTGAAAGACATCATCCGCCTGGGCGACGCCACCACTCACGGCGGAGTAGTCCTTGAAGCCTTCTCCCAAACCAACCTCAACGGCAAGCCCATTGCCGGTGTAGGCCATAAAGTCAGTTGTCCTCTGTGCAAAGGGATTTTCCCCATCGCCGAGGGCAGCAGTACTTATGCAGTGGATGGAACGCCCGTGGCCCTGAACGGCATGAAAACCGCTTGTGGCGCCAGCTTGATTGCCAGTGGGCCGAAAGGGGCTGTAATCAGTTAGGCAGCGCCCATCAAACACAGAAATGAATTTTCCGTAGGAGCGAATTCATTCGCGAAGGGCCAGTACAGCGCATAAACATTCGCCGTCTGGAACCTTTTCGCGAATGAATTCGCTCCTGTTTTGGCTTTTACAACTTGGCCTTGACTGCCGCCAATCCATCTTTGTCATCGATGGTCTTCACGCCGTCGAGCCATTTATCGAGGACGGCCGGGTTGGCCTTGAGCCAGGCTTTGGCGGCTTCGGCGTTGCTGACTTTCTTGTTCGCCACCTCGGCCATGATGATGTTTTCCATGTCCAGGGTGAAGCTCAGGTTGGTCAGCAGCTTGCCCACATTCGGGCAGGCTTCGGCGTAGCCTTTGCGGGTCAGGGTGTAGACCGAACCGGTTTCACCAAAGTACTTCTCGCCGCCCTTGAGGTAGCGCATGCCTTTGATCTGCACGTTCATGGGGTGCGGCGTCCAGCCCAGGAAGGCGACGAAGGTCTTTCTCTTCACGTTGCGGTTCACTTCGGCCAGCATGGCCTGTTCGCTGGACTCCACCAGCTTCCAGTCACCCAGCTCGAATTCGTTTTTCTTGATGATCTCCTGCAGCGACAGGTTGGCCGGCGCGCCGGAGCCGATGCCGTAGATTTTCTTGCTGAACTTGTCGGCAAATTTGTTCAGGTCGGCGAAGTCATGCACGCCGGCCTCCCAGACATAATCGGGCACGGCCAGGGTGAATTCGGTGCCTTCCAGGTTCTTGGCAAGCTGGGTGACATCACCGGTGGCCACGAACTTGTCGTAGAAGCCTTGTTGCGCAGGCATCCAGTTACCCAGGAACACATCCAGTTGACCGTCCTTGAGGCCGCCGAAGGCAATTGGCACCGCCAGCGTATCGACCTTGGCCTTGTAACCCAGGCCATCGAGCAGCAATCCGGTAATGGCGTTGGTGGCGGCAATGTCGCTCCAGCCGGGGTCGGCCATTTTTACCGTGCTGCAACTCTGATCAGCGGCATGCGCAGCCAGGCTGCTGAGCGTCATGACACCGACCGCAAGTGCTGTGGATAACTTTTTCATGCGTGTGACCCTTTTGGTTTTCTCGGTGATGGCAGGGTTCAAGGTTGCGGATAACGGGCCTTGCGCTCCAGATCGTCCAGATCAATATGGTTGCGCATGTACTGCTGACTGGCGTCGACCAGTGGCTGGTGATCCCAACTCTTCAGCTTGCCGATGGCCAGTGTGCTGGCGACAAAACGTCGCCGACGCTGGCTGGCGAGCACCTGATGGTGTATCGCCGGTATGTCCCATTTGGCGCGAGCTTCGGCCAGAAAATCAGTGAACAACTGTTGATGAACGGGCGACTGGCTCAGTTCTTCCTGTTCCTTTGGATCGTTGTCTACATCGAACAATAGGCACGGGTCCTGTTCCGAGTAGATGAATTTGTAGGCGCCCCGACGAATCATCATCAAGGGGCTGGTGGTGCCTTCAGCCATGTATTCGCCGAAAACCTCGTCATGCCCGCCTTCGCCTTGCAGATGCGGTAGCAACGAGCGGCCGTCAAGCGGCAGGCCGCTGTCCAGTTGGCCTTCAGCCAGATCAACGAAGGTCGGCAACAGGTCGGCGGTGGACACCGAAGCACTCACGCGACCCGCCTTGAAGTGGCCCGGCGCGTAGACCAGCAACGGCACCCGCGCCGACATCTCGAACCAGTGCATTTTGTACCAGAGGCCACGCTCGCCCAGCATGTCGCCATGGTCGCCCGAGAACACGATGATCGTGTCTTCGGCCAGGCCCGTTTCTTCGAGTGTTTGCAGCAGTTTGCCGACGTTGTCGTCGATATAGCTGCAAGCGCCGAAGTAGGCACGGCGGGCATCACGGATCTTGTCCACAGGCAGCGGCTTGTCCCACAGGTCATAAACCTTGAGCAAACGTTGCGAGTGCGGGTCCAGCGCATCCTGATCGGCGTGGGCCACAGGCAGAGGAATGTCTTCGTCGCGATAAAGATCCCAGAACGGTTTGGGGATGGTGTACGGGTCGTGAGGATGGGTCATGGAAACCGTCAGGCAAAACGGCGCGTCGCCGTCCTGGCGAACATGATCGAACAGGTACTGGCGGGCCTTGAATACCACTTCCTCGTCGAAATCCAGTTGGTTGGTGCGCACACACGGCCCGGCCTGAAGCACCGACGACATGTTGTGATACCAACTGGGCCGCACATTCGGCTCGTCCCAGTTCACGGCCCAGCCATAATCGGCCGGATAGATATCGCTGGTCAGCCGCTCCTCGTAGCCGTGCAACTGGTCCGGGCCGCAGAAATGCATCTTGCCCGAGAGCGCGGTCTTGTAGCCCAGGCCGCGTAGGTAGTGGGCATAAGTCGGGATGTCTGCGGGAAAATCCGCGGCGTTGTCATAGGCGCCGATCCGGCTCGGAAGCTGGCCGCTGACCAGGGTAAAACGCGAGGGCGCACACAGCGGGCTGTTGCAGTAAGCGGAGTCGAACACCACGCCTTCTGCAGCCAGACGGCTCAGGTTTGGCACTTTGACGGGAGACGTTGCGTAGAACGGCAACATGGGCGCGGCCATTTGATCGGCCATGATGAACAGAATATTTTTGCGCTTCATGTAATCTCGGCATCCCATTGTCAGCAGTTATGCGAAAGTGTTGTATCGAGGATGAAGATCTCCGGTTTTACGGTAAAGCCCACACAAAACAATGCCTAGGATAAGCACAGCTTATGTTTGAAACCCTCGGTGACATGTCTCTGGATCTGCTGCGCGCCTTTGAAGCCGCAGCCCGCCTGCGCAGTTTCACGGCAGCGGCCATGGAGCTGGGCACGACCCAGCCTGCGATCAGCCAGCAGATAAAGCGCCTGGAAGAACAATTGGCGACCCGCCTGTTCGACCGTGTCTATCGCGGGATCGAGCTGACCGAGGCCGGAGAAATCCTGTTCGGCCATGTACAGAGCGGGTTGCAGTCCATGGACAGCGGCCTGGTTGCCATTACCGAGCAGCATCAGAACGAGGTGTTGCAGGTCGCAACTGACTTTGCATTCGCCGCCTACTGGCTGATGCCTCGTCTGCATCGCTTTCACAAACACCACCCGGATGTGGACGTCAGCCTTGTGACCAGCGAGCGCAGCCACAGCATGCTCAGCGCCGATATCGATGTAGCGGTGCTGTTCGGAGACGGGCGTTTCAAACAGGGTGAAAGCCGCTGGTTGTTCAGCGAAGAGGTTTTTCCGGTGTGCAGCCCACAGTTGCTTGCCGGCCGGGCAACCCCCTTGCCCAACGAAGTCTTGCGCGAATTCGCGCTGCTGCATTTACGCGGCGAGGGCAGTAACAACTGGTTCGACTGGGCCGGCGTGTTTCGGGAATTCAATATTCCCCAGGCCCCGGCCCCCGGCCAGTTGCGTTTCGACAATTACACGCTATTGATCCAGGCCGCCATTGCCGGGCAGGGTATTGCCATTGGCTGGCGGCATCTGGTCGATGATCTGCTCGATCAGGGCCTGTTGTGCCGCCCTGTTGCAGCCACGGCGATTTCCGCCTGTGGCTATTACGTGGTCCTGCCGCAGCGCAAGCGACGACTTCAGGTCGTGCAGCAGTTTGTCGACTGGCTGGCCAGTGAACAGGCCCTCAGTGGCGACTCATTGACCGGTAAACCACTACCGTCGATTGCGGTTTGATCCTTATCTGTGGATAACTGGGAGCAATCTTGAGTTAGGGAGGACTTGGTAATGCAGGATGTTCAGGGCTATCACGCTCATATTTATTTCGATGCACAGACCATCGGGCAGGCGCGGGCCTTGTGCGAAGCCGCCACTGAAAAGTTTGACATACAGATGGGGAGGGTCCACGAGCGACTGGTGGGGCCGCATCCGGATTGGAGTTGCCAATTGGCGTTCGGGCACTCGCAGTTTGCCGATGTAGTGTTGTGGCTGGCGCGCAATCGAAAAGATCTGGTGGTGTTTTTGCACCCCTTGACGGGCGATGAGCTCAAGGATCACACCGAACATGCCATCTGGATGGGAGAAATTCGGCCTCTGGATATCTCCATATTCAGGGCCTGAGACGCAGGTTCATGAAGGCACAGAGCTGTGTATAACCTGCTCCGCTATAAGCAGTGAAGATGTTCCAGGTCATGGAATGGTGACTTCCACTTCAGGCAAATGGCTTCAGCAGTGGTTTGTCGGTAATGTTTGAATCCAATAGCGCTATCCCGTGGAGATGTCATCACATGGACATTCGCACTCTGAAAAATCTCATGCAAGTCGCGCAGTGCGGTTCTCTGACCGCAGCTTCCGAAATCTGCTGCCTCAGTGTCCAGGCACTGGCCGCGCAGTTGAACAAGGTCGAAGCGCAATTTGGCTTCAAGCTTTTCAAGCGCTCCAACAAAGGGCTGACCCTGACCAGTGCGGGCCAGGAGCTTGAGCCCTACATGGAACAGGTGCTGGAAGCTTCCCGGCAACTGGACAACAAGGTTGCAGCGCTCAGTGTCTCGTCCTCAAGGATCCTGCGGGTGGCGCTCAACAGTACGCTGTCGAGCGAGGTCAATCGCTGCATCGTGGCGCGCATGATCGAAGCGTTCGACGACTGCCAACTGGAGTTCAGCTACGCCGAGTCGGTGGAAAACCTGAGCAAGCTGAATCACGAAAGCTTCGATATGGCGGTGCTGATCGGGCCGCAGTCGATACGCCCCAGCGTTCTTCTGCCCTTTGTACAGGTCCAGGTCGTGGGCGTGCATTGCGGGCCGAAAGATACGCCGCTGTCTTCGCTCAATGAAAAACTCCAGGTTCGCCCCAGCAGCAGTTGCCCGTACTCCGACAGTTTCCAGCGCTTCATTGCTGGCGGCACGCCCAAGAAAGGCAAACCGCCGAGCATTGTGTACTCGGGCAGCGAAACGCTGACGCTTTCCTTGATCAGGCAGTTCGACGGCATTGGCCTGGTGTCCAGAAGTGTCGCCGAGCACAGTGGCCTGACCATCGTGCCGGGCTTCGAGGATTCGCTGGAGGTGCATCTGGTCGTGAACAATTCAAGCCTGTCGTGCCAGGCCTTGAATTACGTGGTCCACACTGCATTACAGGACAGCACTGATAATAATGTAGGCCGCCACACCCAGCGCCACACTGAGAAACAGATTCCTGCTCAGGTATGCGCATAACAGCGTCGGCAAGGCGGCAAGAAACTCGGGGCGATCAAGTTGCAGTTGCTGATTCCTGATCAGCAGCGGGGTCACGGTAATGGCAGCCACGATCGCCACAGGCAGGTATTCCAGTGCCTTGGCGATAAAGTCCGGCCAGTGCTCGGTATTGACCTGCAACGGCAAGGTGCGCGGCAGCAGTGTGACGGCGACCATCGACGCCACAACCAGAATCAGGAACGCTTGTTCAGACATAGACCTGCCCCGCAACCCAGAAGTGTGGCGATAAATACATTGAAGGCGGAGTCGCCCAGCAGGCTGAGCCCGCCCATGGTCACGACAGCCACCAGTGCTGCAATCAGCTTCTTGCGGGTATCACACAGCGAAACCAGCACGTACAGCATCATGGCACTCAGTGCGTAATCGAGCTTGTAGCTCACCAGATGCGCCGCATATTGGGCGCACAAGGCACCGAGCAGACCACCGGCGACCCATGAGGTGTGGCAGTAGAGATTGAAACCTATCAGATAACGGGCCGTGACAGGCTGGTCTTTGCCGAGACGGATGCTGTGGAAGGCGAACGACTCATCGGTCAGCTCCGCGCCATAGCAAAAACGCTCCAGACGGCTCAGTTTCAGGGTACGCAAGGCCTTGGCCATATAGACCGACATCAGCATGTGCCGGGCATTGATCAGGAACGTCGTAAGGATGATCGTGGGCAGCGAAGCGCCTGCGCTCAGCAGCGCCAGAGCCGCGAACTGCGAGGCACCGGCATAGACGAACAGACACATCGCAACCGGCAACCAGAGCGGAAAGCCCGCGTTGATCGCCATGAGCCCGAACACGAAGGCAACGGCAAAGTAGCCGGCCACGACAGGGCTCGCTTCAGCAAAAGCACGGGATTTCTGATTCTGGACAGGCAAGGTTTGATCGATCGATAGCTTGCTCAAAGGTCTTTCTCGCAAGTAATTTCGCCCTTGGGCTCATGAAAGCCCAGGCTATTCCAGAAATTACGCCCCACCAGATTATCGCCATCGACGAACAGGAACATGCGCCGCACATTGAGGCGCTTCATGTCCGTGGTTGCAGCATCCACCAGACACTGCCCGACACCCTGGCCGCGATATTCAGGGCTGACCGCCAGATGATTGATGGTCCCGCGAGTTCCCAGAACACCGCCCAGCACCGCGCCAACGACATCGCCTTTGGCATCTTCGGCCAGATAAGCAATGGTAGTCTCGCGGGTCAGGATACGCTGCAAGCATTTGGTGTCCTGCCACTGGCAGAACGCGACCTCTTTGAAAGAGCGGAAAAAGCTCTCCAGCAGCGCAGCATCCTGATAGGTCGCTCGCTTGAGAAGCGCAATTTCAGCAGGTTCGAGGTTTTCAGCGAACGATGTCAAAAGGCGTCCCCGGCAAGGAAAATGAAATAGCCATAATCTGCCGATAGGCCGTTTTATGCGGGTCGCGATTGCTCGCAGGCGTTACGTAGTGGCGCATTTCACGGTCGAGGAAGAAGGTGGTGTCCAGCACTTCATCGTAGGTGAGTGCTGCCAGTTGTTCTTCCTGGGCGTTGTACAGCCGGCTTTGCGCGCCCTCGACGTTCTGCTTGCCCCAGAAATGCACGCCGCTGAAAGGATAGCCATCGCAATGGATGCCTTCAGGAGTGATTTCAAGCGTCTTGCCCGGTTTGATTTCGATACGAATCTGGTGGATCTGGCATTGCCAGACCTTGTCATGCAGCTCCAGGGGCAGCACGTTTTTGTAGACCTCAAAGTCCAGGTCTATGAGGCTGCGTACAACCGGAGAGGCGATGACTTCTTCGGAAAAGTCCTGAAAATGCCGTTCCATGCCGCCAACGTAGCGGTTATGGGCGGTGGACTGGACATAAGCACGGTGTTCGAGTTGACGCAGGTCGCGAGTGACGGGGTTGTATTCAAAGTCGCTATAGCGGCGAAACCGCATGCCTGCATCGGCCTGCCCGTAGTACTTGTCTTCTTCCATGTTCTCCCAGCTCTTGGTGAGCCGGATGAAATCGGCGAAATGACCGTACAAACTAAAATCGCTGCCTAGAACATTTGCAAACTTGTCACGTTGTAGCGAGTGGCCAACTTCCTTGTTCAAGACAAGCATTTTCAGGGTCCTTTTCTACGGTGAGCGCCTAATTTAGACGTCATGGCAGATAGTTCCATGAAAAAGAATTTGAGGCATATCAAGCCCTGATTGATGCGCCTGAAGGGCTGCCTGCCGCAAGCAGACAGCCCGTTTCACGGGCTAGTGAATCAATTCAGTACGCCATCGAGGATAGCGTAGACAATTCCTGTGCCCACCGCGATCAAGACTACGTCGGTACCCAGACGACGCCACTCGTAACCGTCATAACGCGGCAGGTATTGCAGCGAACGACTATCCAGCCGCTTGCCATAACCACGGGGCAGTGGCTTGCCTTTGACAATGTGTACGCCCGGCGGCAGAGGCTGGCCACGGCCGATGACATCGCGATGCTGCTGAAAGGTCTGACGGACCTGGCCGAAGTCCTGAGGTGGACGATTACCGCCACGGTTGTCCTGATGCCCCTGATTGCCATGGCCTTTGTTGCCACCATTGCCACGACCATCGGGGCCGCCATTGTTTTGCGGGCCGTGCTGCTGACCGCCACGATTGTCATCACGCCCGTCACGCTGATCCGGCGCGGCCTGGAGCAGCGGACTGGCGCTGATCAGCAGGATGCCCAGCCCGGCTATAAAACGATTTGGCAGTTTCATGGGGATACCTCAGCATTCAATGAAGCAAAAAAAGGGGCTCAGGACCTTGGCCGTGAACCCCTTGTGTCTTGCTGCATAGGACAGCTAATGGCGAATTGATTCCTCTGTATCAGGAACTTTACCTTCAGCTCTTGCGAGCTTGACGCACACCATCAGCCAACGCCGCGCAAAGGCTCAACACGCCATCGACGGCCTCGCCGGGCGACTTGGCTGTGGCGATCTTGTCCACCAGCGCAGAACCGACCACCACGCCATCGGCCAGACGGGCGATAGCGGCTGCCTGCTCAGGCGTACGAATGCCGAAACCGACACTGATCGGCAGAGACGTATGGCGACGCAGACGTGCAATGGCTTCGGTGACGTGCTCGGTGGTAGCCGATCCGGCACCGGTCACACCGGCGACGGACACGTAGTAGACGAAACCGGAACTGCGCTCCAGAACACGTGGCAGACGTGCGTCATCGGTGGTCGGCGTGGTCAGGCGAATGAAGTCGATGCCAGAAGCCTGGGCAGGCGTGGCCAGCTCGGCGTCATGCTCAGGTGGCAGGTCGACGATGATCAGGCCGTCGACGCCCGCATCCTTGGCGGCTGCCACGAATGCATCCACACCAAAACGATGAATCGGGTTGTAGTAACCCATCAGCACGATAGGCGTGGTCTGATCTTCTGCGCGGAACTCGCTGACCATTTGCAGGGTTTTCAGCAGAGTCTGCCCGGCGTCCAGGGCACGCAGGGTCGCCAGTTGAATCGCGACACCATCGGCCATCGGATCGGTGAAGGGCATGCCCAGCTCGATCACGTCGGCACCGGCCGCTGGCAGCCCCTTGAGGACTTTCAGCGAAGTGTCGTAACCAGGATCGCCAGCGGTAATGAACGTTACCAGCGCGGCACGGCCTTCGGTTTTCAGTTGGGCAAAACGTTGCTCAAGACGGCTCATACCGACTTCTCCTGATTCTTTTCGGCGGCGGCCATGTGGTTCATTACGGTTTGCATGTCTTTGTCTCCGCGACCGGAGAAGCACACAACCATCAAATGGTCCTTGCTCAGAGTGGCGGCACGTTTGATGGCTTCGGCCAGTGCGTGGGCAGTTTCCAGCGCGGGGATGATGCCTTCGAGTCGGCAGCACTGATGGAAAGCCTGCAGGGCCTCTTCGTCGGTAATACTCACGTATTCGGCGCGCTTCACTTCATGCAGGTAAGCGTGCTCAGGGCCGATGCCTGGGTAGTCCAGGCCCGCGGAAATCGAATGGGCGTCGGTGATCTGGCCGTCGTCGTCCTGCAGCAGGTAAGTGCGGTTGCCATGCAATACGCCGGGTACGCCGCCGTTGAGGCTGGCTGCGTGCTTGTCGGTGTCGATACCGTGACCACCAGCCTCGACGCCAACGATCTGCACGCTGGCATCATCGAGGAATGGATGGAACAGGCCCATTGCGTTGGAGCCACCGCCCACGCAAGCCACCAGACTGTCTGGCAGACGTCCTTCCTTTTCCTGCATCTGGGCCTTGGTTTCCTTGCCGATGATCGACTGGAAATCACGGACCATCGCCGGATACGGGTGTGGGCCTGCCACAGTGCCGATCAGGTAGAAGGTGTCTTCAACGTTGGTCACCCAGTCACGCAGGGCTTCGTTCATGGCGTCTTTCAGGGTGCCGGTGCCGGAAGTGACCGGCACGATCTCGGCGCCCAGCAGCTTCATGCGAAATACGTTGGCCTGCTGACGCTCGATGTCGGTTGCGCCCATATAGATCACGCAAGGCAGACCGAAACGGGCAGCGACCGTGGCAGTAGCAACGCCGTGCATGCCTGCGCCGGTTTCCGCGATCAGGCGCTTCTTGCCCATGCGCTTGGCCAGCAGGATCTGGCCGATGCAGTTGTTGATCTTGTGTGCGCCGGTGTGGTTCAGCTCTTCGCGCTTGAAGTAGATCTTGGCGCCACCGCAGAACTCGGTCAGGCGCTCGGCGAAATACAGAGGGTTGGGGCGGCCTACATAATCACGCTGGAAGTACGCCAGTTGCTCGGCGAACTCAGGATCTGCCTTGGCGGCTTCGTACTCGTGATTGAGGTCAAGCACCAGCGGCATGAGGGTTTCAGCTACGTAGCGGCCGCCAAATGAGCCAAACAGGCCGTTGGCGTCGGGACCGCTGCGAAAGTTGGTCTGGGTCATGGGGGCTCCAGTTGCAGTCTTGGGCGAATGGGTTGAGCCGTATCGGCAATGGGCTCACTTTAACCAGCGCACGCCAGGATGAAAACCGATAAGATCGCCACAACCTGTCAGGAAAACTCACACATATCATGAGCCGCGACCTTCCTCCCCTCAATGCCTTGCGCGCTTTTGAAGCCACTGCCCGCCTGGGCAGCGTCAGTCAGGCTGCGGAACAGCTGCACGTGACCCATGGCGCGGTCAGCCGTCAGTTGAAAGCTTTGGAAGAACACTTGGGCGTCAGCCTGTTCAGCAAGGATGGTCGCGGCCTGAAACTCACAGATTCAGGTATTCGATTGCGCGACGTCAGCGGTGAAGCTTTCGACCGATTGCGCGATGTGTGTGCCGAACTGAGCCAGGGCAGCGCGGATGCGCCATTCGTACTGGGTTGCTCCGGTAGCCTGCTGGCGCGCTGGTTCATTCCGCGCCTTGGGCGCCTGAATGCCGAGCTGCCGGACCTGCGTCTGCATCTCTCGGCGGGCGAGGGCGATCTGGACCCGCGCCGACCGGGGCTGGATGCACTGCTGGTATTCGCGGAGCCCCCATGGCCGGCGGACATGCAGGTTTTCGAGTTGGCCAGCGAACGTATCGGGCCAGTGCTGAGCCCACGCTTCACACATTTCGAGGCATTGCGGCAGGCACCTGCCCAAGCGTTATTGAACGAATCACTGTTGCAAACCACCTCGCGCCCACAAGCCTGGCCAAGCTGGGCGCAACACCACGGGATCGATCCGCAGGCTTTGCGTTACGGGCAGGGGTTCGAGCATTTGTACTATTTGCTGGAGGCAGCAGTCGCGGGCCTTGGCATTGCCATTGCACCCGAGCCGCTGGTCACGGACGACCTGCGGGCCGGACGCCTGGCTGCGCCATGGGGTTTCAGCGAAACCCCGGCACGACTTGCACTTTGGGTCCCCCGCCGCGCCGCTGACGGTCGGGCGCAGCAGTTGGCTCAATGGTTGAAAAACGAGCTGGAGCGCTCCATCGAGCCGATCAGAAAATGATCATTCGCCGCGTTTGATCAACAGGTAGGCAGCAAGCAGGCCAATCGCGCCGACTGCAACGCCCGCAGTCGTCCAGGGATGCTCCTGAGCGTAATCGCGGGTAGCGAGTGCGTTTTCACGGGTCTTGACCTTCACGTCCTCGTACAGATCGCTGAGCAGATGGCGCGAATGGCTCAGCGCATTTTCAGCATTGACCTTGAGACTTTTCAGCGTCTTGCGAGACTCCTCGGAAGCATCGCCTTTGAGGCTTTCCAATGACTTGAGGAGGCTTTCGATCTCTGCTTCCATGCTTTGCAACGAGGCTTTACGAAGTGAATTGCTAGCCATGGTATTTCTCCTGCTGTGATGAGTACGTGTGTTGTTTCCGACTGCGCAGGTTTTGGAAAGTGCGATGGGATTTATGCAAAGTGCTGAACTTTTGTCCGCATTTTCCTGACAGAACCAATGAGCGTCGCCACTGCTACGCTCCTGAAGGCTACCAAGGAGAACTGCCATGAGTGATCACCACACCTACAAGAAGATCGAGCTGGTTGGCTCGTCTACCACCAGTATCGAAGACGCCATCAACAATGCGATTGCAGAGGCCAGCAAGAGCCTTCAGTTACTGGAATGGTTTGAAGTGACCGAAACCCGCGGACACATCGAGAACGGCAAGGTTGCGCACTATCAGGTAACCCTCAAGGTGGGCTTTCGCATCGCCGATAGCTGACAGGTTCTGACGCTTTTAACTGGCCGTTTGCCATAAATTCCGCTACAGATAGAAACCGCTGCCACGCATCAATGCGTGGCGGTTGCCATTGAGCGCTTCATTTTGGAGTGCCTGTATTTGTCAACACGAGGGAGTGTCATTGATGAAGAAGCTTCTATTGGTAGTAGGCTTGCTGAGTTTTGCTGGAACCACCATGGCGGCGGGCAAGAATTGCGAAGAGCTGAAAGCGGAGATTGACGCAAAACTCAAGTCGCTCAAAGTTTCGTCCTACACGCTGGAAATTATCCCGACCGACGATCTGAAGGATCAGAAAGTCGTAGGCTCCTGCGATGTGGGCAGACACAAGATCATCTACACCCGCAACTGATCCGGGTACGCGCCACCGCCGTGCAGGAGCGGATTCATTCGCGAAAGGCCGATCTTTACCGTCAGGTATGCCGCCTTCCCGGATAAATCCGGTCCTGCACTGTGCGGTGTTATCCCTGCGCAACCTGCGCCAGAATTTCATACGAACGTAGACGATCCTCGTGTTCGTACATGTCGCAGGTGAAGATCAATTCATCGGCATCGGTCTGCTCCAGCAGCACATCCAGCTTGGCGCGGATCTTTTGCGGACCGCCCACCATCGCCAGCCCCAGAAAACTCGCCACGGCCTCTCGTTCGTGAGGCAGCCACAGCTTGTCCATGGATTCGACGGGCGGACGCTGCACCAGGCTGTGCCCACGCATCAGCGCCAGAATGCGCTGATAGACCGACGTCGCCAGGTACTCGGCATGCTCGTCAGTGTCGGCCGCCGCCAGCGGCACACCCAACATCACGTAAGGCTTGTCGAGCACGTCTGAAGGCTGGAAATGATTGCGATAGACGCGAATCGCTTCATGCATGTAGCGCGGCGCGAAATGGGAGGCAAAGGCATAAGGCAGCCCACGCATCCCGGCGAGCTGGGCACTGAACAGGCTCGAACCCAGCAACCAGATCGGCACATCGGTGCCGGAACCCGGCACAGCGATCACTTTTTGATCAGGCGTGCGTGGCCCGAGGTAGCCCATCAGCTCGGTGACATCATCAGGGAAGTCATCCGCGCTACCGGAGCGCTCGCGCCGCAATGCCCGGGCCGTCATCTGGTCCGAACCCGGCGCACGTCCCAGGCCCAGATCGATACGACCGGGATAGAGACTGGCAAGGGTGCCGAACTGCTCGGCAATGACCAATGGCGCATGGTTGGGCAGCATGACGCCACCAGCGCCTACGCGAATCGTCGAAGTACCGCCAGCCAGATAGGCCAGCAGCACAGAAGTCGCCGAACTCGCGATGCCATCCATGTTGTGGTGCTCTGCAACCCAGAAACGGTTGTAACCCAGCTTCTCGACGTGCTGAGCCAGGTTCAGGGAATTACGCAGTGATTCTGCGGGACCTTTGTCCTGGCGCACAGGCACCAGATCAAGGGTGGAAATCTTTACATCCGTCAAACGTTTCATAGGCCGCTGCTTCTCCTCGAAATGTGTTGGGCTGAGCCCATGATGAAACAGCAGTGCGGGCGCAAGCGCTGCTTTTCAATGGCAACCCCGAAAAAGACCTACCAAAACACTAGGACTTATACGTTGAACTTTCCAAGACCGTCTATCCTCAGAAACTTGGTTACGGCCGGAACATTACCGATTTAATCAGGAGGCACCATGAGCATCGTCAAGAAAGCATCAGCCCATTGGGAAGGTGATCTGAAGAGTGGCATTGGCAGTATCTCCACTGAAACGGGCGTACTGCGCGAAGCGCCTTACGGTTTCAAGGCCCGCTTCGAGGGCGGCAAGGGCACCAACCCGGAAGAACTGATCGGCGCAGCACATGCTGGCTGCTTCTCCATGGCCTTGTCGATGATCCTCGGGAACGCGGGCTTCACGGCTGAAAGCATCGATACTCAGGCTGAAGTGACCCTGGATCAGGACAGCGGCGGATTTTCCATCACAGCCGTTCATCTCGTGCTCAAGGCCAAGGTCCCGGGTGCAAGCCAGCAGCAGTTCGATGATTTGACCAGGCAAGCCAAAGAAGGCTGCCCGGTTTCCAAGGTGCTGAACGCCAAGATTACCCTGGACGCCACGCTGCTCGGTTGATCGATAGCGTGACACCTGATGACCCGTACAACCCGGTTGTACGGGTCATTTTTTTGCCCGTCAGAACCAGATGCGGGGCCGGACGGTCGTATGAAGGACTACAGCACAGACAAGGTTCTGTGCGTCTTATCGAAGGAATCGGGCATGAAACGTTTTGTTTTGGCTATGAGCTGTATCCTGCTGACGACCGGCGCCCTGGCTGCGCCGAAATCCTGCGAAGAACTCAAGGACGAGATCGAGGCCAAGATCCAGGCCAACAACGTCACGTCCTATACGCTGGAAATCGTCCCCAACGCCGAGGTCCACGACCAGAACATGGTGGTGGGCAGCTGCGAAAACGGCACCAAAAAAATCATCTATCAAAAAAACGATAGCTGATCAGATACAGCGGACATCCCCTTCATGGGCCAGCACCTTGCGCTCGGCGTCATAAAGTTTGGCGGTAATGTCATTGGCAAGCGTGCGGGCTTCGATCATGTAACGCTGCCCGGCGACAAAATGGTCGTACTCGATATCGATGAAACAGGTGATGTCGGTGTAGTCATCACTTATCAGGCCCAGCCCGCCCGAGCGATATTCATAATCGAAGCGTATCTGTAGCTCGTGGCGACCGGGAGTGACCTGAAAGTAGCGTCCATCATAGGTATTCTTGCCATCAAGCTTGTCTGCCATCACCAGCCTGCCGGTCATGGTGCGCATGTCGATCCAGGCCATGTCCGGGTCCACGGCAGGTAAAGGCGTAGTACACCCCAGAAGGGTGCCAAGGGCGAGAGTCAATGCTGTCAGGCGCATGTCAGGCTCCGAAGATGGGCGGATGACGATGATAGTTGCGTAATACCCTGGCTGTCCTGCATAACCCGTTCTATCCCTGTCTTGAAGGCCGTGTATGCCACGACTCAATGTTTTACGTCTCTGGCACAGTTTGCCGATAGCGACGATGGTTTTGCTTTGTGGATGCTCCAGCCTTTCGTATTACGGCCAGTTGGCCAGTGGTCAACTGCGACTGCTACAGGCTCGGGAGCCGATCCAGGACATCATCTCTGACCCTGCGCGCGACCCGAAATTGCGTCAGCGTCTGGCATATGCCCAGGAAGCTCGTACCTTCGCCAGCGACCATCTGCATCTGCCGGACAACAAGAGTTATCGCCTGTACGCCGATCTGGGCCGTCCTTATGTCGTCTGGAACGTATTCGCGACCGATGAGTTCTCTCTGGACCCTGTCACTCATTGCTTTCCGATTGCCGGTTGCGTGGCCTATCGCGGCTATTACAGCCAGGGCGGTGCGCGAGGTGAAGCCGCTTTGCAGCGTCAGGCCGGCAAGGACGTGTTCATGAGCGGCGTCGAAGCGTATTCAACGCTGGGCTGGTTCAACGATCCGATTCTCAGTTCCATGCTGGGTTGGGGTGACGAGCGACTGGCAACGCTGATCTTCCACGAACTGGCCCATCAACGTTTCTATGTGAAGGACGACACCGAGTTCAACGAATCCTACGCCAGCTTCGTGGAGCAGGAAGGCACTCGCCAATGGCGTGCTGCACGAGGCCTGGCACCGGAAAACGTCTCACAATCCACACGCCGGGATCAGTTCATTCGATTGGTGCTCGATACCCGGGAGCGGCTCAAGACCTTGTATCGCCAGCCGCTGACAGCCGAGCTGATGCGTGAGCGCAAAGCCGCCGAATTCGAGCGCTTGCGCCGTGAGTACCGGCAATTGCGTGATGAGCAATGGAGCGGCGACAAACGCTTCGACGGGTGGATCAACTCACCGATGAACAACGCCAAGCTGCTGCCCTTCGGGCTTTATGGCCAGTGGGTGCCAGCGTTTGAGGCGTTGTTCAAGCATGTGAATGGTGACTGGGTGGCGTTCTTCGATGCCGTGGAAAAGCTGGGGGATTTGCCTGTGGTGCAGCGCAAGGCCAAGTTGCAGGAGCTCAGCGGCTTTCGCGAATGAATTCGCTCCCACACCGTAGGAGCGAATTCATTCGCGAACAGGCCAACCCCCCCCTGAATTCATGCGCGAAAAGCCTCATGCATCTGGGCCATCGTCACAAAATGATAGGTCGGCGATTGCGCTGTCAGTTCCTCATGGCTGCCAAAACCATAACCTACTGCTGCCACATCCAGCCCGTTACGCGACCCGCCGATCAGGTCATGCTTGCGGTCGCCGATCATCAAGGTCTGGCTTGGGTCCAGACGCTCCTGCTCCAGCAGATGGGCGATCAGTTCCACTTTGTCGGTGCGGGTGCCGTCCAGCTCACTGCCGTAGATCACCTTGAAATGCCTGGCGAAGTCGAAGTGCTGGGCGATTTCATGGGCGAAAACCCAAGGCTTTGAAGTCGCGATATACAGCGTTCGACCTTGACCACCCAAGGTTTCAAGCAGCTCGGGCACGCCATCGAAAACCAGATTTTCATAAAGCCCGGTGACTTTGAAGCGCTCGCGATAGAAACCCACAGCCTCCCAGGCACGGGCTTCGTCCATCTCATAAAACTGCATGAAGGCTTGCAGTAGCGGTGGGCCGATGAAGTGTTCCAGTTTGGTGATATCCGGCTCGTCGATGCCCAGACGCCCCAAGGCAAACTGGATCGAGCGAGTTATCCCCAGGCGCGGGTCAGTCAGTGTGCCGTCGAGGTCGAACAGAATGTTTTTGTAATGCATGGGTTCTCGCCAGTGAATGCGTAAAAAGGTCTGTGGATAACTCAGGGCTGGTCGTAACCTTCGGCCAGGTGCTGATCCTTGAGCTTCACGTAATTGGTCGCGCTATAGGGGAAAAAGGCGATCTCCTTTTCAGTCAGTGGCCGTGCCTGTTTGACCGGACGCCCCACGTACAGAAACCCGCTTTCCAGCACTTTACCCGGCGGCACCAGGCTGCCAGCGCCAATGATGACTTCATCCTCGACCACCGCGCCATCCATGATGGTGGTGCCCATGCCGATCAGGATCCGGTTGCCGATGGTGCAGCCATGCAGCATCGCCTTGTGGCCGATAGTCACTTCGTCACCGATCAGTAGCGCAAAGCCGTCAGGGTTGAACGGCCCTGCGTGGGTGATGTGCAACACGCTGCCGTCCTGCACGCTGGTACGGGCACCGATACGGATGCGATGCATGTCGCCACGGATGACGGTCAGTGGCCAGACGGAGCTGTCGGCACCGATCTCGACATCGCCGATCACCACAGCGGAATAGTCGACGAACGCTCGCTCGCCAAGGGCTGGGATGTGGTCCTGGAACTTGCGAATGGCCACGATAGGCTCCTTCTTTGGTGGTGATAGATGCGCGATACCGGTTTGAGTGCTGCGGTCGGCGTCGATTGTAATTAAGATGCGTGAGTGTTTCTTCCAGCCAAGGTGCAAAACCGTGAGCGCGAACAACCCTCTTTTGCAATCGTACGACCTGCCTCCTTTCTCGGCGATCCGTGCCGAGCACGTAAAACCTGCCATCGAACAGATCCTGGCCGATAACCGCGCCGCGATTGCCGACATTCTTGCCAGGCAGGGTTCGACACCCACCTGGGCCGGACTGGTCCTGACGATGGATGAATTGAATGACCGCCTGGGAGCCGCCTGGAGCCCGGTCAGTCACCTGAATGCCGTCTGCAACAGCGCAGAACTGCGCGAAGCCTACGAGTCGTGCCTGCCTGCATTGAGCGCTTACTCCACCGAAATGGGCCAGAACCGTGAGCTGTTCCAGGCCTATGAAGCCCTGGCCAACAGCCCGGAAGCGGCAAACTTCGATGTTGGCCAGAAGACTATTCTGGAACAATCGCTGCGCGACTTCCGCCTTTCGGGTATCGACCTGCCACCCGAGCAGCAGAAGCGTTACGCCGAAGTGCAAAGCAAGCTGTCGGAGCTGGGCAGCCAGTTCTCCAACCAGTTGCTCGATGCAACCCAGGCCTGGACCAAACTGGTCACTGACGAATCTGCCCTGGCGGGTCTGACCGAATCGGCCAAACAGCAAATGGCTGCCGCCGCCAAGGCCAAGGATCTGGAAGGTTTCCTGATTACCCTGGAGTTCCCGAGCTACTACGCGGTAATGACCTACGCCGAAGACCGCGCCCTGCGCGAGGAAGTCTATGCGGCGTACTGCACACGCGCCTCGGATCAAGGCCCGAATGCGGGCAAGAACGACAACGGCCCGGTCATGGCGCAGATCCTCGACCTGCGTCAGGAACTGGCACAACTGTTGGGCTTCGCCAGCTTCTCCGAACTGAGCCTGGCGACCAAGATGGCCGAGTCCAGCGATCAAGTGCTCAGCTTCCTGCGCGATCTGGCCAAGCGCAGCAAGCCTTTTGCCGAGCAGGACCTCAAGCAGCTCAAGGCGTATGCCGCCGAACAGGGTTGCCCGGATCTGCAAAGCTGGGACAGCGGTTTCTATGGCGAAAAACTGCGCGAACAGCGCTACAGCGTTTCCCAGGAAATCCTGCGCGCCTATTTCCCTATCGATAAAGTGCTGAGCGGCCTGTTTGCCATTGTTCAGCGCCTGTACGGAATTGAAATCGCCGAACAGAAAGGTTTCGACACCTGGCACCCGGATGTTCGTCTCTTCGAGATCAAGGAAAACGGCCAGCACGTCGGGCGCTTCTTCTTCGACCTGTATGCCCGCGCCAACAAGCGTGGCGGTGCCTGGATGGATGGCGCACGCGACCGTCGCCGTACCGCCGAAGGCCGTATGCAGAACCCGGTGGCGAATCTGGTGTGCAACTTCACGCCAGCAGTCGGCGGCAAGCCTGCCTTGCTGACTCACGATGAAGTCACCACCCTGTTCCACGAATTCGGCCATGGCCTGCATCACCTGCTGACCCGCGTCGAGCATGCTGGTGTTTCCGGGATCAACGGCGTGGCGTGGGATGCAGTCGAACTGCCAAGCCAGTTCATGGAAAACTGGTGCTGGGAGCCTGAAGGCCTGGCCCTGATTTCCGGTCACTACGAAAGCGGCGAAGCACTGCCTCAGGACCTGCTGGAAAAAATGCTCGCAGCCAAGAACTTCCAGTCAGGGCTGATGATGGTTCGTCAACTGGAGTTCTCGCTGTTCGACTTCGAGCTGCACGCCACCCATGGCGACGGCCGTAGTGTGCTGGAAGTGCTCGAAGGCATTCGCGATGAAGTCTCGGTCATGCGACCGCCAGCCTATAACCGCTTCCCGAACAGCTTCGCGCATATCTTCGCGGGTGGTTATGCAGCCGGTTACTACAGCTACAAGTGGGCTGAAGTGTTGTCTGCCGACGCTTTCTCCAAATTCGAGGAAGACGGTGTACTCAACGCCGAAACGGGTCGTGCCTTCCGCGAAGCCATTCTGGCGCGTGGCGGTTCCCAGGCGCCGATGGTGTTGTTCGTCGACTTCCGCGGACGCGAGCCTTCGATTGACGCACTCTTGCGCCACAGTGGCCTGAGTGAGGAAGCGGCAGCATGACCGATACACCGGTAGTCATTACCAAGAAACGCTTTATCGCCGGGGCTGTCTGCCCGGCGTGCAGCGAGCCCGACAAGCTGAAGATGTGGAGCGAAGACGACGTGCCCCATCGCGAATGCGTGGGTTGCGGCTACAGCGATACGCTCAATGAACAGGGCCTGTCGATTCCCAAGGAACTGGGAACACGAGTCAACAAGGCCACGCCAAAACCGGCAGATCCAAAGGTTCAGGGCGTGCAGTTCTTCCCGAATCCAAAGCTGAAAAAGCCGGTTGATCCGAGTTGAATGGCTGATGATGAAAAGGGCGCTCTACTGAGCGCCCTTTTTTATACGATCAAGAAAAAATCGCCTTATTGTTTGCCATTGAAATAACCAAACGAGATCTTGCCATCAATCGATTTGCTGGCCTCGACTTTTACATCACTGTTTTCATAAGAGGAATTGAACCCTGGAATCGTGACCGGCCATCTAATATCACGTTTGATAGTGACGATTGTCCGGCCCTGTGAAAAATCACCATAAGGATGGCCGACCAGCGTAAAAGACGTACCCGCTCCGGCCTTGAGAATTCGGGCAGAACGAATCTCGTCGTTTGAGCAGCCAAAACTGTTGTTTTTCATCTTGACGTTATGCACACGATTGAAAGGAACCGTACAGTCGAGATTTTTTTCGAGGTTGTTTCCCTCATAGAAGGCAATGGCCGCATCAGAGAAGTTACCCGGCGTCCGACCTACTTCAATACGGGAAATCTTCCCGTTCAAACCATTATTGCGAACATGGATGATCTGATAGTCTGCGTTATTGCGATTCTGTTCAAAACCTGAAACCACAACATGCTCTTTGATCCCGATGTCTCGCTTCACGTCGATAATGGCGTAATCATCTTCGCGGCTACCACCGCCATTGTCGAATACCGTGATTCGGGTGCCTTTGGTAACGCCGGATAACGACATGGATTGAGCCTCATCGTTTTCACAGCCTTGGGTCGGCAGAAGAAGAGTCCGGGAACCGCTGGGAATGGCGCAGACGGTGTCTCTTTTCCTGTCGGCATCAGAGCCTTCCCATAAATAAATGCCACCCTGGCTCAAGGTGCGTGCATAGGAAAAGGCATCGCCGTTCTGGTAATTATTGATACCGATGAAATTCGGCTCATTCCCGCAGTTGGCCGTACGCCGCATCAGGTAGGTCAGGTTATTGTCGTACTTGGCAGAATCAGGAATGGTAGAAGTGGCGGTATGAAACTGGTTCATCAGGAACAGGCGATTCCATTGCTTGCCTGTAGAACTGGCGACTTTTCTGGTATTCAGAGGTACATCTGACCAGCGTGTGGAGCAGGAAAAATTGTGGGCGGCATAAATATTGGAGGCCGCCCCACCCAAGGTGTCCCACTTGTTCTGCGTCAACCAGTCCTTATCGAACAGGACGGTAATGGTCTTTGATCCGACCCGGTACTGCCCACTGACTTCACGCTTATCGGTCATCATGATAAGACGGTTATTTTTCTGGGTCATGGCGGCCAGGGTTGGCCAACCCGAGGTATCGAAATTCGCCGGGTTGAACGAGTAGTCTGCAAGCTCGGGTATCGCATTGAAGACTTCCTGCAAATCGTCACGGCTGACATAAGTCTCGAAAAATATAGTCACAACTTCCGACGTGTTGTTTTTCAGAAAAGGAATGAACTCATTCTTTAGCTGATTGCCCAGCGGGCCGTAGCAAGCAATGGTTTTATGGCAGACCTTGATACGGTTGAAGCCTGACTTCTTGTCGGTATAGAGATCCAGCATGAAACCCCGAACACCGTCTTTCAGTTGCCTGGGCAGTTCTGCCAGATTCTGATTGATCTTCTCGTAGGAATTATGGGTTGTGACCCAGTGATACTGGTCAAAGGGTTTATTCTTATCCGCGAAGCCGGACGCTTGCGCAGTTGTCAGTGCAAGAGACAGGAGCGATGCCCCAACCAGGGTATTAAATACATATTTCGTGTTCACGATTGAAATCCTTTTCAATAGTTGTCAGTTTCTATAACAGGAACTGCCCAAGTGCTCATCCATGAGTGTTGCTGGCGACAATTAATAAATTAATAAGATGTTCAGTGGAACCGGCTTATTGTTACAACGCTTTAAGAAGCGTTTCTCGGCAGGCAGAACCACCGGTCAGGTGGGAAGCATTTTTTCCTGGGCGATGTGAATTTTGATGTACTGTATGCATAAACAGTATTCGAGTCGTTCCTCATGGTCAGCACACCCCCGATTCGCGGCCGCGGTACCGCCACCAATCCGCACAATCGCTTTGCTCCCAGCAGGTCCGTCGCCGAGGACGATGGCTGGTATCAGGAGGTTCCGCTGACCCAGGGCACTCAGGTCATCAACGAAACGGCCAAGACCATCATTACCCGCAACACGTCACCGGACATTCCCTTCGATCGTTCCATCAACCCTTATCGCGGGTGTGAACACGGCTGCATCTATTGCTTCGCAAGACCCAGCCATGCCTATTGGGACATGTCGCCAGGGCTGGATTTCGAGACCAAACTGATCGCCAAGACCAATGCAGCAGCCTTGCTGGAGCAGCAGCTTTCCAAACCTGGCTACCGTTGCGCGCCAATCACGCTGGGCGCCAATACCGATCCGTATCAACCTATCGAACGCGAGCACCGGATCACTCGCGCCACCCTCGAAGTCCTGCTGCGTTATCGCCATCCGGTATCCATCATCACCAAAGGCTCGCTGATCCTGCGCGACCTCGATCTGCTGGCCGAAATGGCGAAGTTGAATCTGGTTTCAGTGTTCATCAGCCTGACCACGCTGGATGACGAACTCAAATGCATTCTTGAGCCCAGGGCGGCGGCCCCCAAGGCTCGCTTGAGGGCGATTCGGGTACTGCGGCAGGCCGGCGTGCCAGTGGGCGTGTTATGCGCGCCGATGATTCCAATGATCAACGACAGCGAGCTTGAAGCGCTGCTCAGTGAGGCCAAGGCGGCCGGGGCACAAAGTGCGAGCTATGTGATGCTGCGCCTGCCGCTGGAGGTGGCGCCACTGTTCGATGAATGGCTCAAGACACATTATCCGCAACGTGCGGAACATGTGATGAGTCTGATACGTCAAAGCCGAGGCGGTGAGGTCTACAACAGCGAGTTCGGGTCGCGCATGCGGGGTGAAGGGCCTTTTGCCGATCTGTTGGCCAGGCGTTACGCCATAGCGACTAAACGTTTAGGCCTCAATCGTCGTGAGAGTTTTCATCTGGACTGCAGCGCTTTTTGCCCGCCGGGAGGGCAGATGTCGCTCCTTTAAATACAGGAACTGCGTCCTAGAGCTGTCGCATTCAGTTTCACTTAAGCTTGGGTGGCTAATCTGTAAATCGGAGTGATGCCCGCGATAGCGTTCAATGGACTTGTTCGCTATGCCACACAAAGAGGGCTCAGGTCCGTTTCCGTTTAGATAACGCATGAAAAATCCACATCAATCCGTCAGAGAGGATGAAGACATGAGAGACATGGATAAACAGCAGTCGGCTACCTCAGCCAGTGAGCAGCCTGCATTGAATAGTGCTGAGGTAGCGCTGCAGCAAATCGTGAGTGGCTTCGTGCATTTCCGTCATGAGGTCTTCCCACAGCAGGAAGAACTGTTCAAGAAACTGGCCACGGCGCAATCGCCTCGCGCCATGTTCATCACCTGCGCAGACTCGCGCATCGTGCCTGAACTCATTACCCAGAGCTCTCCGGGCGATCTTTTCGTCACCCGTAACGTCGGTAACGTCGTTCCACCTTACGGCCAGATGAATGGCGGGGTTTCAACAGCCCTCGAGTACGCGGTTTCGGCTCTGGGCGTGCAACACATCATCATCTGCGGTCACTCCGATTGCGGCGCAATGCGTGCCGTACTCAACCCTCAAAGCCTCGATAAAATGCCGACGGTCAAAGCCTGGCTGCGTCATGCAGAGGTTGCCCGTACGGTGGTAGAGAACAATTGCAGTTGCGGCAGCGAAAAGGAAACCATGCACGTCCTGACTCAGGAAAACGTGATCGCTCAGCTCCAGCACCTGCGTACCCACCCTTCGGTTGCATCAAAACTGGCCAACGGTCAGTTGTTCATCCACGGCTGGGTCTACAACATCGAAACCAGTGAAATCCTGGCTTACGACTCGGACCGGGATGCGTTCCTGCCACTCGATGGCGAGGGTCCGACACCCATGGCTACCCCGAAACCGCGTTTCTAGTCGCCTGACTTAATTCACGACTGACGGTAAACCCCTCTTTGAGCCTATGGCGGTTGCGCAGGATGCGCGCCGCCAGGCTTTGTTACATCTGAAGAGATCCCGGAGAAGCATCATGGGTACTACAGAACTGAAATCCGTTTTACCACGGGAGCTGCTCGCTTCCGTGGTGGTGTTCCTGGTTGCCCTGCCGCTGTGCATGGGGATTGCAATTGCTTCTGGCATGCCTCCGGCCAAGGGATTGATTACTGGCATCATCGGTGGCCTGATCGTCGGCTGGATCGCGGGGTCGCCCTTGCAGGTCAGTGGCCCTGCCGCAGGTCTGGCCGTATTGGTATTCGAGCTGGTACGTGAGCATGGAATGGCCATGCTTGGCCCGATTCTTCTGCTGGCCGGCCTGCTTCAACTACTGGCCGGACGCTTCAAGCTCGGCTGCTGGTTCCGGGTGACGGCACCGGCTGTGGTGTATGGCATGCTGGCCGGCATCGGCGTGCTGATCGTCCTTTCACAAGTGCATGTGATGTTTGATAGCGGCCCGAAACCGTCCGGGCTGGATAACCTGTTGGCATTCCCTGAAACTCTGGTACAGGCCATCGGGCCTGGACCGGCCATGCAGGCAGGCCTGCTGGGTCTGGGAACCATGCTGGTGATGTGGTCCTGGGAAAAAATCCGTCCACAATCACTGCGTTTCGTTCCGGGAGCACTGCTGGGTGTCGGTCTTGCAACAGGCATAAGCCTCATCATGGCGCTGGAGGTCAAGCGCGTGGAGGTCCCTGACAATCTGGCCGACGCCATCGACTGGCTACGCCCTGCGGACCTCATGAACCTCGCCGATCCTGCGATCCTGATTGCTGCCATCGCCCTGGCCTTCATCGCCAGTGCCGAAACGCTGCTTTCGGCCGCTGCCGTCGACCGCATGCACAACGGCACGCGCTCTGACTTCGACAAGGAGTTAAGCGCACAAGGCATAGGTAACATGCTGTGCGGCCTGGTGGGTGCGCTGCCAATGACCGGCGTTATCGTGCGTAGCTCGGCAAACGTTCAGGCAGGTGCCACAACCCGATTCTCGACGATTTTCCATGGCCTCTGGCTGCTGGCTTTCGTGCTGATTCTGTCGAGCGTACTGCAAAGCATTCCGGTGGCGAGCCTGGCGGGTGTGCTGGTATACACGGGCCTCAAGCTGGTAGATCTCAAGGCATTTCGCGGTCTGGGCCGTTATGGACGCACGCCGATGTTCATCTATGCCGCCACGGCTTCGTCAATCATCCTCACTGACCTGCTGACTGGCGTACTGGTTGGTTTCGGTCTGACTCTGGCCAAGCTGGCACTCAAGGCTTCGCGCCTGAAGATCAGCCTGGTTCAACTGGAGGGTGACGGTGAAATGGAGTTGCGTCTGGTGGGTGCGGCTACCTTCCTCAAGGTTCCGGCGCTGACCAAAGTGCTGGGCAGCATCCCTCAAGGCAGCACCGTGCACGTGCCGTTGAACAACCTGACCTATATCGATCACTCTTGCCTGGAATTGCTGGAAGAGTGGGGGCGGACCAATGCCGCTCAGGGGACGAAACTGCTTATCGAGTCGCGGGGCTTGAAGCGTCGTCTGGAAGGTCGGATCTATACGACAACCGGTATCGGAGCTGCTGCCAGGTAGCTCGCGTCAGCGGTGGGCGTCTTCGCGAAGCAGCGGAGCGCCTGCCGACTCTCCTTCCTTTGCTCGCAAAGACATTATTACAACGACCGACAGCATCAGGCCTCGGGGCGATCCAGCTCCAGGCCGATGCCCAGTTGACGTGACAGACACGGCCAGCGTTTCCATGCTTCTTCGGTGTCGGGGCTATCAAGGCGCTCACGGTAGGTTTCGACCGATTCCAGTGCAAAGCTCTCATCATCGAGTAACTGGTCAACTGCATGATGTACGGCTTCATCGAGCTGGTTGGCGAACTCTTCGCCGATCAACTGGTGGGCAATCACACTGGCGACGACAGTGTTCGAAGGGATCAACGGCCGGCCGAAATGCTTGATGTAGAGGTCATTCACCTCTTCTACAAGGCGATGTGCCAGATACGCTTCATCCAACAGACTGTCGAGCCCTTCATGACCGGCCATGATGGCTGGCGGACTAACGAAAAACTGCTCGGCAATTTTCAGGACAGGCTTTATCTGTCCTTCTATACCCGCCTGAACTGCAACTTCGTGAGCAGCGTCTAGCAGGTCCGGTACCAACTCGATATAGGCAGAAACAAAGCGCGTCAGCACACCTTTTGCGTCGACATCCGGAAGATCAATCGCGGGATGCAGATGGGGTAGCTGGATTTCCAGTTGTTGTAGCAATTGGCCTGTTTCGGCTTCGTGTTGATGTGCACGCTGAATCTGCTCGCGCAATGCGGCGGTGTTCATGAAGGCTCCTGAGGGCTTAAAACCAGGTAGTTATTAGGGGAAGTCATACGTTAGCCTGATTGGCTGACTCCCTAAGACGCATTTTTCATAACTAAGTAACATTTATGTGTATTAGTTATTAAAAGACTCTTTCAAGACCTTTATCTTACGATCTTAATAAAACCCCATACATCTATATGGATGGTTCTCCCATCGCGTTGCGCACTCTCTGGCTATGTCTATACTCGGCTGTGAGAGAAGTTGGCTGAAGGCCGCAACGCTGTAGACCTGGGTCATCCGGGCATGATGTCAGTGAATTCGCAAGCCGCTCCTTGGCCGCAGACAACGTCTGCCGGATAACAAGCTGGGGGACCCCGCGATGAAGCGACGTCCATACGTTTGGATGGGGCTCGTGTTGTGGCAAATATTTGCTCAGGCGCAAGCAGCCTGGACAACGAATATGGCGCCTGGCGCCTCTGTCGTCAGCAACGCGGTGTTCGATCTGCACATGACCATCTTCTGGATATGTGTCGTGATCGGCCTTGTGGTGTTCGCTGCCATGTTCTGGTCGATGATCATGCATCGACGCTCCCTCGGGCAGAAAGCCGCCCACTTTCACGAAAACACCACCGTCGAGATTCTGTGGACCATCGTCCCCTTTCTGATTCTGGTCGCCATGGCGATCCCGGCGACCCGCACCCTGATCAGCATGTATGACGCCAGTGAGTCGGATGTCGATATCCAGATCACGGGCTATCAGTGGAAATGGCACTACAAATACCTGGGACAGGATGTCGAGTTCTTCAGCAACCTGGCGACCCCCGCCGACCAGATCCAAAACCGTGAAGCCAAGGGCGAACATTATTTGCTGGAGGTCGACCAACCGCTGGTGCTGCCGGTTGGCGAGAAGATCCGCTTTCTGGTGACCGGCGCCGACGTGATCCACTCCTGGTGGGTACCCGCTTTCGCCGTCAAACGCGATGCCATTCCGGGGTTCGTCAATGAAGCCTGGACCCGTATCGAAAAACCCGGCATTTACCGAGGCCAATGCACCGAGTTGTGCGGCAAGGACCACGCCTTCATGCCCATTGTGGTGGAAGCCAAGGCCCCAGCGGATTACCAGGCATGGCTGGCCGAACGCAAGGAAGAAGGCGCCAGGCTCAAGGAACTCACCGACAAGAACTGGACCCGGGAAGAACTGGTCGCCCACGGCGACAAGGTCTATCACACCGTTTGCGCCGCCTGCCATCAGCCTGAAGGACAGGGCATGCCGCCACTGTTCCCGGCGCTCAAGGGCTCGAAAATCGCCACCGGCCCCATCGAAGATCATTTGAAGATTGTGTTCAACGGCAAGCCGGGGACAGCCATGGCTGCCTTCGGCAAACAACTCTCGGAAGTCGATATCGCCGCAGTTGTGACCTACGAGCGCAATGCGTGGGGTAACGACAAGGGCGACATGCTGAGCCCCAGGGATGTACTGACCCTCAAGCAGTCACAGCAATGAGCGCGCAGGAGACCGGAACATGAGTGCAGTGATCGATGACCATGGCAAGACAGACCATGAGCATGCGCATGGACCCGCCAAAGGCCTGATGCGCTGGGTACTGACCACCAATCACAAGGACATCGGCACGATGTACCTGTGGTTCAGTTTCACGATGTTCCTGCTGGGCGGTTCATTCGCCATGGTGATTCGCGCGGAACTGTTCCAGCCGGGCCTGCAAATCGTCGAGCCTGCCTTTTTCAATCAGATGACCACCATGCATGGCCTGATCATGGTTTTCGGCGCGGTGATGCCAGCCTTCGTCGGCCTGGCCAACTGGATGATTCCGCTGATGATCGGCGCGCCGGACATGGCCTTGCCACGCCTCAACAACTTCAGCTTCTGGCTATTGCCTGCCGCGTTCCTGTTATTGGTTTCCACGCTCTTTCATCCTGGCGGCGGCCCCAACTTTGGCTGGACCTTCTACGCACCGCTCTCGACGACTTATGCACCCGAAAGCGTGACATTCTTCATATTGGCTATCCATATGATGGGAATAAGCTCAATCATGGGCGCTATCAATGTCGTCGCGACCATCCTCAACCTACGGGCACCGGGCATGACGCTGATGAAAATGCCGCTGTTCGTCTGGACCTGGCTGATCACGGCGTTCCTGTTGATCGCGGTCATGCCGGTGCTGGCAGGCTGCGTGACCATGATGCTGATGGATATCCATTTCGGCACCAGCTTCTTCAATGCTGCCGGGGGCGGCGATCCGGTGCTGTTTCAGCACGTATTCTGGTTTTTCGGCCACCCCGAGGTGTACATCATGATCCTGCCGGCCTTCGGCGCGGTCAGCTCGATCATCCCTGCTTTCTCGCGCAAGCCGCTGTTCGGCTATACCTCAATGGTCTACGCCGTGGCGAGCATCGCCTTCCTGTCGTTCATCGTGTGGGCACACCACATGTTCGTGGTGGGAATCCCTTTGGTGGGCGAATTGTTCTTCATGTACGCGACGATGCTCATTGCCGTGCCGACGGGGGTCAAGGTGTTCAACTGGGTCAGTACCATGTGGCAAGGCTCGCTGACGTTCGAGACGCCCATGCTGTTCGCCGTGGCGTTCGTGATCCTGTTTTCCATTGGCGGGTTTTCGGGGTTGATGCTGGCGATAGCCCCGGCAGATTTCCAGTACCAGGACACTTACTTCGTGGTCGCGCACTTCCACTATGTATTGGTGCCCGGCGCGATCTTCGGCATTTTCGCCTCGGCTTATTACTGGCTGCCCAAGTGGACCGGACACATGTATGACGAAACCCTGGGCAAGCTGCATTTCTGGCTGTCATTCGTGGGGATGAACATGGCGTTCTTTCCGATGCACTTTCTTGGCCTGGCAGGCATGCCGCGTCGTATCCCGGACTACAACCTGCAATTCGCGGACTTCAACATGGTGTCGTCCATCGGGGCTTTCACCTTTGGCGCGACACAAGTGTTCTTCCTGTTCATTGTGATCAAGACCATTCGCGGCGGGCCGCCTGCGCCTGCAAAACCCTGGGATGGGGCTGACGGGCTGGAGTGGACACTGCCTTCGCCCGCGCCTTATCACACCTTCAGCACACCGCCCGAAGTGAAGTGAGTACCGCCATGAGCAACGTGCATTCGATCAAAGGCCTTGTCACTCGCCTGCTGCTGATAGTGGCCGTGATGTTCGCCTTTGGTTTCGCTCTGGTGCCTCTGTATGACGTGATGTGCAGGGCATTTGGCATCAATGGCAAGACCGGTGGCCAGTATCAAGGCTCGCAGGTGATCGATCAGCAGCGGCTGGTGCGTGTGCAGTTCATCTCGACCAATGCGGTGGACATGGTCTGGGCGTTTCATCCCCGGACCGAAGAGATCGAGGTTCACCCAGGCGCAGTCAACGAGATGATTTTCGTGGCGCAGAACCCCACCGACAAAGCGATGACGGCGCAGGCCGTGCCGAGTATTTCCCCAGGTCAAGCGGCGGCTTATTTCCACAAGACCGAATGCTTCTGTTTTACCCAGCAAATGCTGCAACCGGGAGAGCGGATCGAAATGCCGGTGCGTTTCATTGTTGATCGCGACCTGCCCAAAGACGTGAAACACCTGACCTTGGCCTACACGCTGTTCGATATCACTGCACGCCAGCCCCCCGTTCTGCCTGTCGTGAAAAACGGTGGCTGAAGGAGACGCTCAAATGGCTACGCCCCATGAGCACTACTACGTTCCGGCGCAAAGCAAATGGCCCATCATTGCCACGCTGGCCTTGCTGGTCACGATGTTCGGCCTGGGTACCTGGTTCAATGACCTGAAGGCGGCGCGGCCCGAATCCAACGGGCCTCTGATCTTTTTCATTGGCGGCCTGCTGGTGGCCTACATGATGTCTGGCTGGTTCAGTACGGTCGTCAAAGAAGGACGGGCCGGACTGTACAGCGCGCAGATGGATCGTTCGTTCCGCTGGGGCATGGCCTGGTTCATCTTTTCGGAAGTGATGTTTTTCATGGCCTTCTTCGGGGTGCTGCTTTACGTGCGGGTCTGGACAGGTCCGTGGCTGGGCGGCGAGGGCGCCAACGGTATATCGAACATGCTGTGGCCGAACTTTCAATTCCAGTGGCCGCTGCTGGAAAACCCGGACCCGAAACTGTTCCCCGCCCCAAAGGGCATCATTGATCCGTGGCATTTACCGCTGATCAATACCATTTTGCTGGTCAGCTCCAGCGTCACCATCACCTTTGCCCACCACGCCTTGAAAAAGGCCCATCGCGGCGCATTGAAAGGCTGGCTGGCCGTCACCGTGCTGCTGGGCTGCAGTTTTCTGGTGCTGCAGGCTGAAGAGTATGTACATGCCTATAAGGAGCTTGGCCTGACTCTGGGCTCGGGCATCTATGGCGCGACCTTTTTCATGCTTACAGGTTTTCACGGCGCCCACGTCACCATCGGCACGATCATTCTGTTTGTAATGCTGGTGCGGATTCTGCGCGGGCATTTCGATGCCGAGCATCAGTTTGGCTTCGAGGCCGCAAGCTGGTACTGGCATTTCGTGGATGTGGTGTGGATCGGCCTGTTCACCTTTGTGTATGTCTTGTGAGCCCGTCACCCGTTCACATGTGAAACCAGTTGGCCGCTGTAGAAGCCCCAGGTAATCAGCGCCAGGGTGAGGGCGGCGAGAATGACCCGCAGGGCCAGGACCTTGAGCAGGCGGGTCGACTGGTTGTCGTCCTTGATAAGAAAGAACAGGCCGCTGAACAGGCAGGTCACGGTGGCCGCCAACATAAAAACAATCGCTGCTTTGAGCATGAGAAAACTCCAGGAGCAATCGCCATGATGCAATGGAGTATAGGCATGGCCCTACGGCCAGAACGGACGGCAGGATGAAACGCTTCATCCTGCGTTCGGGGCCTGCACTGCTGATGCTGGCAGTGCTGCCACTGCTGGTCATGCTCGGTTTCTGGCAATTGAACCGGGCCGAAGAAAAGCGCGTGATTCTCGACCATTACGCCGGGCACCGTGCGGCTGCGCCCGTCGATATCGCCCGCTTGCTGGATATCGAAGAACCTGCCTACAGGCGCGTGCAACTGCATGGGCAATTCGATGCGGCCCACAGCCTGCTGCTCGATAACAGCACTCGCGACGGCAAGGCTGGCGTCGAGTTGCTCCAGCCATTTAAGGACCAGCCCAGCGGATTATGGCTGTGGATAAATCGTGGCTGGCTGCCCTGGCCGGATCGACGCACGCCGCCGGTATTCCGCACCTCAAACCAGCCGCTGCATCTGAATGCCTGGGTCTATGTCCCCCACGGCGAGAGCTTTCACCTGCAAGCCGATGCACTGAGCGACTCATGGCCCAGGCTGGTGACCGCCTTCACGCCAGGCAAGCTCTGGGCTGAGCTGGATCGCCAAGGTTATCCCCACGAACTGCGTCTTGAACCGGGCGAGGCAGCCTATCGCGCTGACTGGCCGGTGGTGGCAATGGAGCCGCAAAAACATATGGGTTACGCCGTGCAATGGTTTGCCCTGGCCACGGCCCTGCTCGGTTTTGGTCTGTACCGGGGTTGGCGCAGCAGAAAACACCGGGAGAAGAATAATGAACACCGTCGGCGTATCTGAATTTCGCAAGCAACGACGAGGACGCCTGCAACTGTTGGTCTTGGTGCTGGTGGCTATCGGGCCAATGATCCTGGCCACCTGCATGTACCGTTTCAACTTCTGGGTACCGGACAGCCGCAGTTATCACGGCCAGCTGATCGGCAACGGCCAAAGCCGCGCCGACCTGGGTGTACAGGCCGATGAACAGCGCTGGCAATTGCTGGTCAGCGCGCCTGGGCAATGCGATGCCGATTGCCAGCAACTGGTCTATCTGGCGCGGCAGGTCCAGATCGGCCTGGGCCGCGATGCAACCCGCGCCAGTCATGCCCTGGCCACGACGACGCCGCTCAGTGACGACTATGCCGAGAAACTTCGGCAGGACTATCCACAATTACAGCGATATCCACTGGATCTTGCCCGCTATCAGAAACTTGCCCCCGGGCTGAATGCGCCGCAACTGTGGATCATCGATCCCCACGGCAACCTTGTGCTGCGCTATGACGCCAGGGTCAAAGGCAAGGATCTGCTGATCGATCTGCGCCAACTGCTGAAACTGTCGAACATCGGATAAAGGGAGGTCGTCATGACCCGACCCGGATTTCGTATCGCCTTGCTTGCCACGCTGCTGGCGTTGTTCGTGGTGCTACTCGGTGCTTACACACGACTGACCCATGCCGGTCTGGGTTGTCCTGACTGGCCTGGCTGCTACGGATTTATCAGCGTACCCGCCAACGACCGACAACTGGCTCATGCGCAGCTGCATTTTCCAGACTCACCCGTGCACCGGGGGAAAGGCTGGAGCGAGATGACCCATCGCTATTTCGCAGGCGGGCTGACCCTGACCATTATTCTGTTGGCAGTAAAGGCCTGGCAGCGTCGGCACCTGGCCGGGCAACCGTTGAAGCTGCCCTTGCTGCTTCTGGGCGTGGTTTTCGTCCAGGCGGCATTCGGCATGTGGACCGTAACGCTCAAACTCTGGCCGCAAGTGGTCACGGCGCATTTGCTGGGAGGTGTGGCCACCTTGAGCCTGCTGTTCCTGCTGACCCTGCGCCTGAGTGGCGCTTTCGCGCCCTCGCCCCAACTGCCCACCCATTTAAGACGCTGGGCGGCGCTCGGGCTGATGCTGGTCACGCTACAGATCGCCCTGGGTGGCTGGGTCAGTGCCAATTATGCAGCGCTGGCCTGCACCGACTGGCCAACCTGCCAGGGCCAATGGTGGCCGGATGCGGACTTCGCCAATGGTTTTCACCTGAACCAGCATATCGGTCCCGATTATCTGGGCGGCAAGCTCGACAACGAAGCGCGCACAGCGATTCATCTGGCCCATCGCGTCGGCGCCATGCTGGTTGCGTGCTCATTACTGACTCTGGCCTGGCAACTCAAACGCGCCAGGCTCAAGGGGCTGGCGACACTGCTGGTGCTGGCGCTTGGAATACAGATCAGCCTGGGGTTCGGCAATGTGCTGCTAAGTTTGCACTTGCCCGTTGCACTAGCCCACAACGCAGGAGGCGCGGGTTTGATGTTGACGCTGACATTGATCAATTTTTGTACACGCCGCACGCCTGACCGAATCCGCCTGCCTGTCCCGTGGGCAAACGTGCTACCTGTGAAGAAGGACACGATGCAATGAGTGTACTGAGCCAGGAGCGTCAGGCGTTGTGGCGTGATTACCTGGAACTGACCAAGCCCAAGGTGGTGGCGTTGATGTTGATCACTTCGCTGGTCGGCATGCTGCTATCCAGCCACACCCATGTGCCATGGACGATTCTGCTGTTCGGCAATCTGGGGATAGGGCTGTGTGCAGGCAGTGCGGCAGTCATCAATCATGTGCTGGACCGCCATATCGATGCGCTGATGGCCCGCACGCATAAACGACCGGTTGCCCAAGGGCGGATCGCACCGGAAAACGCTTTGATCCTTGCCTTGCTGCTGACGCTTCTCGGGCAGTTTCTGCTGCTGGCATTCACTAATCCGCTGACCGCCTGGCTGACCCTGGCGTCGTTGATCGGCTATGCCGTGATCTACACCGGCTTTCTGAAACGCGCCACACCACAGAACATTGTCATCGGCGGGCTGGCCGGGGCTGCGCCACCCTTGCTGGGCTGGGTGGCGGTTACCGGGCAGGTTACCGCCGAACCCCTGTTGCTGGTGCTGATCATCTTCGCCTGGACCCCGCCGCACTTCTGGGCTCTGGCCATTCATCGCAAGGCCGAATATGCCAAGGCCGATATCCCGATGCTGCCGATCACCCATGGCGAGCAGTACACCAAGGTGCATATCGTGCTGTATACCTGCATCCTGTTCGCGGTCAGTCTGCTGCCCTACGTGATTCACATGAGCGGCCTGACGTACCTGTTTTGTGCATTGATACTGGGTTTGCGCTTCCTGCACTGGAGCCGGGTGCTGTACCGTGGCACTCGACCGCACGTGGCAATCGACACCTTCAAGTACTCTATCCATTACTTGTTCCTGCTGTTCATTGCCCTGCTCGCAGATCACTACCTACTGTTGAAACCATGACTCGAACCCAGAAAACCGTATTCATCCTCGTCGCCATCGTGGCCTTGATCCTGGGCCTGACCTTCAATCGCGTGCTGTCCGGCAAAGGCGCAGCCGATCAGACTGCCCTGATCGATGCGGGCATTATCCTGCTGCCGCAAAGCCGCAACCTGCCTGACCTGAGGATGATCGACCAGAACGGCGGCTCGGTAGCCATCAATCAGTTGAAGGACAAGTGGACGCTGCTGTTCTTCGGTTACACCTTCTGCCCGGACATCTGCCCGACCACGCTGGCGCAGATCCGCCAGATCAAGAGCGAACTGCCCAAGGACGTCGTCGGTAACTTGCGCGTGGTGCTGATCAGCGTCGACCCGAATCGCGACACGCCGCAACAGCTCAAGCAATACCTGGGTTATTTCGACAAGGAATTCATCGGGCTCACCACTTCGGTGGCGGATCTTCAGAGGCTGGCCAATGCGGTGAGCATTCCGTTCATTCCTGCCGATACCAGCAAGCCGAACTACACCGTTGACCACAGCGGGAACCTGGCACTGCTGGGGCCGGACGGCACTCAGCGGGGCTTCATTCGTGCACCGTTGAGCAGCCAGAAGCTGGTGGTGCAATTGCCAGGGTTGTTGCAGAGAAACCAGTAGGAGCGAATCGGGCGGCGCTCCGCCCGATTCGCTCCTACGCGGTTTTATCAGAACGCCGGAACCACAGCGCCTTTGTACTTCTCGACCAGGAACGCTTTCACTTCAGGAGTGTTCAGCGCAGCAGCCAGTTTCTTGATGGCGTCCGAATCCTTGTTGTCCGGACGGGCAACCAGAATGTTGGCGTAAGGCGATTCAGCACCTTCGATCACCAGTGCATCCTTGGTTGGATCAAGCTTGGCGCCCAGCGCGTAGTTGGTGTTGATCAGCGCCAGATCGACCTGGGTCAGCACGCGCGGCAGGGTTGCAGCTTCCAGCTCGCGGAACTTCAGGTTTTTCGGGTTGTTCGCAACGTCTTTAGGCGTAGCCAGGATGCTGGTCGGGTCCTTGAGGGTGATCAGACCGGCCTTGGCCAGCAACAGGAAAGCACGGCCTTCGTTGGTGGCATCGTTTGGCAGCGCGACGGTTGCGCCGTTTGGCAGGTCTTCCAGTTTCTTGAACTTGTCCGAGTAAGCGCCGAACGGTTCTACGTGAACCTTGGCAACGGTAACCAGATCGGTGCCTTTACCCTTGTTGAACTCATCCAGGTACGGCTGGTGCTGGAAGAAGTTGGCGTCCAGGCGCTTTTCGGCAACCTGTACGTTCGGCTGGATGTAGTCGGTGAAAACCTTGATTTTCAGGTCTACGCCTTCCTTGGCCAGTGTTGGCTTGATGAACTCCAGAATCTCGGCCTGCGGTACAGCAGTCGCGGCGATACTCAGTGTTTCGTTGGCCTGCGCAGACAATGCTGTAACGGCGGCAAATACGGCCAAAAGTTTTTTCATGCAACAGCTCCTTTTATGAGGCCCGCACCAAGCAGGCCCTTACCAACAAATTCGGTTAACGATGGGTGAAATGGGCAACCAGCTTGTCGCCGACGGTTTGCAGTATCTGCACCAGCACCAGCAGCAGTACGACCGTCACGAACATCACGTCGTTCTGGAAACGCTGATAACCATAGCGGATCGCAAGGTCACCCAGTCCGCCAGCACCCACGGCGCCGGCCATGGCAGTGAAGGACACCAGCGCAATGGCGGTCACGGTAATGGCCGCCAGAATGCCGGGGCGCGCTTCGGGCAACAATGCCTTGACGATGATCTGCCGGGTCGTGGCACCCATGGCCTGGGTCGCTTCGATGATGCCTTTGTCCACTTCACGCAGGGCGGTTTCCACCAGACGGGCGAAGAACGGCGTGGCACCGGCAATCAGCGGCGGCAGCGTACCGAGGATACCCAGCGATGTGCCGGTGATGACTTCGGTCAGCGGCATCATCACGATCAACAGGATGATGAAGGGCAGGGCGCGCAGCATGTTGACGATCAGCCCGACCGTCGCATACAGCTGCTTGTGTTCCAGCAACTGACGCGGCGAGGTCAGGAACATCAGCACGCCCAGAGGCAGGCCCAGCAAGATGGTGAAGCCCAGCGAAACACTGAGCATGATCAGGGTATCGCCCGTGGCGACCCAGATTTCATACCAGTCGACGTTGGAAAACAGATTCAGGAAAGCGTCCATCAGCGCAGCACCTCCATGTGAACGTCAGCGGCGGTGAAGCGAGCGAAAGCGGCGTCAATGTCGCCGCCGGTAATGGCCAGCGTCAGTTGACCATAAGGTGTGTCCTTGATGCGGTCGATACGGCCCGCCAGGATGCTGTAATCCACGCCGGTTTCCCGAGCGACCGTGCCCAGCAATGGCGCGTAAGTCGATTCGCCCTGGAAGGTCAGGCGCACGATACGACCCTGAACATGAGCAAAATCGTCACGCTGCTCGTTTTCGTCGATCTGCTCATGCTCCTGCACGAAACGCTTGGTGGTCGGGTGCTGCGGATGCAGGAACACATCGGCCACATTGCCCTGTTCGACAATCACACCGGCGTCCATCACGGCCACCTGATCGCAGACACGGCGAATCACGTCCATTTCATGGGTGATGAGCACGATGGTCAGTTTCAGCTCTCGATTGATCTCGGCCAACAGCTGCAAGACCGACGCAGTGGTCTGTGGGTCCAGAGCGCTGGTGGCTTCATCGCACAGCAAAATCTTTGGCTTGGTCGCCAGGGCGCGGGCAATGCCGACACGCTGCTTTTGTCCGCCGGACAATTGCGCCGGGTATTTCCTGGCATGGGCAGACAGTCCGACCCGCTCCAGCAGCTCGGCGACACGCTTGTCGATCAGCTCACGGGACAGGTCGCCCGCAAGTGTCAGCGGCATGGCCACGTTGTCGGCCACGGTCTTGGAAGCCAGCAGATTGAAGTGCTGAAAAATCATCCCGACCTGCTGACGGAAACGCCGAAGGCCGTTGGCGTCGAGTGCCGTGACATCTTCGTCGTCAACCACGATCTGCCCGCCACTCGGGGTTTCAAGGCGGTTGATCAGGCGCAGCAAGGTACTTTTGCCCGCGCCGGAATGGCCGATCAGGCCGAATACCTGGCCGTCTTCGACACGCAGGCTGGTGGGATGCAGAGCCGGAATATCCTTGCCTGCAACCCGATAGGTTTTGTGGACGTTATGAAACTCGATCACGGAGCGAACCTTGTGGGGGCGCGTTAAAAAATCAGCGCAGTGACCTGGGGCAGCCACTTGCTTCGTTACCTCGGCGGGGTAAGCCGGGCGCGCATTTTAGCCTGTCCGCACAGCACTGCTTAGCATTTATTTGCCAGCACACATGCTCAATTGGCATAACGCGACCGGTGGTGCCAATGGCCGGAAAATTTAATGAACGGCACTTTTCCAGACGGGTCACTCCTTTAACGCCGTGATTCCCTTGGCTTGCCAAGGGAGTTGAATCATAGAGCCTGACATGAAAGCCGGGCCAGAGAATGAGGAGCATGTCTGATGTCTACCCCGAGAAAACCACCCCTTACCTCTACGCCGAAAAGCGAACTGGCAGGAACAGACACTCTTGACCGAAGCAATACCAACGAAAAACTGGAAAACCTTGAGCCGTTTCGCTCCGATGCCACGGAGCAGGCGCTGCGCACCAATCAGGGCGTCAAGATCGCCGACAATCAGAACACGCTCAAGGCAGGCAGCAGAGGTCCTTCGTTGCTGGAAGACTTCATCATGCGCGAAAAAATCACCCACTTTGACCATGAACGCATCCCGGAGCGGATCGTTCATGCGCGAGGTACGGCCGCGCATGGCTACTTCCAGAGCTATGACGATCACGCCACCTTGAGCAAGGCCGGCTTCCTTCGCGACCCAGGCAAGAAAACCCCGGTATTCGTGCGCTTCTCCACCGTGCAGGGGCCAAGGGGGTCGGGCGATACGGTACGGGATGTTCGCGGCTTTGCGGTCAAGTTCTACACCGACGAAGGCAACTTCGATCTGGTCGGCAATAACATGCCGGTGTTTTTCATTCAGGATGCGATCAAGTTTCCTGACTTCGTGCATGCGGTAAAACCCGAGCCTCACAACGAAATCCCGACCGGGGGCTCGGCTCATGACACCTTCTGGGATTTTGTGTCGCTGGTTCCTGAGTCGGCGCATATGGTGCTGTGGACCATGTCCGATCGCGCCATCCCGAAAAGCCTGCGCACCATGCAAGGCTTCGGTGTCCACACCTTTCGCCTGATCAATACCGAGGGCAAGTCGACCTTCGTGAAGTTTCACTGGAAACCCAAGTACGGCGTCTGCTCCCTGGTGTGGGACGAGGCCCAGAAACTGGCGGGCAAGGACACCGACTATCATCGCCGAGACCTGTGGGAATCCATTGAAACGGGCGATTACCCCGAGTGGGAGTTAGGCGTACAGATCGTGGCCGAAGAGGATGAACATGCCTTCGACTTCGATCTGCTGGACCCCACCAAGATCATTCCCGAAGAGCTGGTACCGGTGACGCCACTGGGCAAGATGGTGCTCAACCGCAACCCGGACAACTTCTTTGCCGAGACCGAACAGGTTGCGTTCTGCCCTGGGCATATCGTGCCCGGCATCGATTTCTCCAATGACCCGCTGCTGCAGGGTCGACTGTTTTCCTATACCGATACCCAGATCAGTCGCCTGGGCGGTCCGAACTTCCACGAAATTCCGATCAACCGCCCGGTTTCGCCCAACCATAACGGGCAGCGTGATGCGCAGCATCGCATGACGATCAACAAGGGGCGGACATCCTACGAACCGAACTCCATTGATGGCGGCTGGCCGAAAGAAACGCCTGCCGCTGCGGTGGACGGCGGTTTCGAGTCGTATCCGGAGCGCATCGACGCCCACAAGATACGCGAGCGCAGCGAGTCCTTCGGGGATCATTTTTCACAGGCCACGCTGTTCTTTCAGAGCATGAGCACACACGAGAAAGAACACATCATCTCGGCTTACAGCTTCGAGTTGGGCAAGGTTGAGCGTGAGCATATCCGCGCCCGGACGGTGAACGAGATTCTGGCCAATATCGACCTGGAGCTGGCCAGCCGCGTGGCACAGAATCTGGGGCTGCCAGCGCCAAAGGCCGGGACTGTGGCCGCCAGATCCTCGTCTGTCAAACAGTCGCCTGCATTGAGCCAGGCCAATCTGCTATCCGGCGACATCGCATCGCGCAAGGTCGCAATCCTGGTGGCCAATGGCGTGGACGGAAAAGCTGTCGAGGCCATGAAAGCCGCACTGCAAGCCGAAGGTGCTCACGGCAAGGTATTGGGGCCGACTTCTGCCCCCGTGGTGACAGCCGACGGCAAGAGTCTGCCGGTGGATGCGTCGATGGAAGGGCTGCCATCGGTGGCGTTCGATGCAGTGTTCATCCCCGGCGGCAAGGACTCGATAAAAGCCTTGAGCACCGATGGGGTTGCCTTGCATTACGTGCTGGAGGCTTACAAGCACCTCAAGGCCATCGCGGTATCCAGCGATGCCAAGGCATTACCGGATTTGCTGCATCTGGATCAAGACGCTGGATTGCTGGTCGTACAAGACGGCTCATACGATGCGTTCTTCAAGGCCATCGCACAGCATCGAGTGTGGGATAGAGAACCGAAAGCCAAGGCTGTACCTGCCTGATTGCGCAGGTTTTTTTCGCAAATGAATTGGCTCCTACATCTGTAGGGGCCAATTCATTCGCGAATAGGCCTGGCCGGCGTCAAGACAATCTGCGCTGACTCATTACGCTCGATCTGACGGCGCAGTTCCAGCTCGAAATCAGGATTGATCTTGACCACGCGCTTGGTCAGCAATGTTGCCAGCCATGGGTAGTCATCGGTGCGAGGAACCTGCAACAGCACTTCGCAATTGAATGCCACGGTATCCGAGGCAATCGCATCCAGTTGGCGACGCAATTGCGGCATATCGCCGATCTTGAGATCGATGGTGGTGCTGTCGGCTGCCGGGTCGATCAGTTTCGCAATGCGTCTGGCTTCGGCAGCGCGCAGTTCGGCTTCGGCCTTGTCCAGCTCGGCCTTGCGGGCATGAGCGATGGCGCCATTGACGCCGCTGGTGAGCGCCGGAGCCTTGGGCATCAGCGCACGGGCACGACTCAATGCAGCGGCGGCAGCATTCATGTCGCCCTTCTGCAAACCGATCTGGCTACGACTCAAATAGGCTTCCGCCAGCCGACGCTGAAAGGGCTCCAGCCGGATATCGGTAGGCGCCGCAGCTTGCAGAGCCGTCAACTGGTCTTCAGCAGTCGCCAATTCATTGCTGGTAATGCTTTGCTCAAGCTGTGCAAACCCGTCTGGCTTTGCTTCGGCCACAGGTGTTTCAACGGTTGGGGCACTCTGGCAGGCACCCAACAGGATGGAAAATGCGACAAGCAGCAGATAACGGGAGGCGAGCGGCTTCATTCCTGCGATTCTCTAAGTTGCGCAAAAAACGAGCAAGTCTACACCGCTCGCTTGGGGAGAACAAAGCTGAGCAAGAACAGTGCCGCAGCGGATACCACAATAGACGGTCCTGCCGGGGTGTCCTTGAACCATGACAACGATAGCCCAATACACACAGCCGTCACGCCCAGCACGCTTGCGCCCAGTGCCATTTGTTCTGGCGAACGGGCGTGACGCTGTGCCGCAGCGGCGGGAATGATCAACAACGAAGTGATCAGCAGAACCCCGACGATTTTCATTGCGACGGCAATCACCACGGCAATCAGCAGCATCAGCGTCATGCGCAACGAGGCCACCGGCAGGCCTTCGACCCTGGCCAGTTCCTCATGCACGGTTACCGCCAGCAGCGGTCGCCACAGGCAGACGATCAGCACCAGAACCAGTGCGCTACCACCCAGAATCCAGGCCAGATCCGTCGGGCTGATCGCCAACAGGTCACCGAACAGGTAAGCCATCAGGTCGATACGCACTTCATGCATGAAGCTCAGGACCACCAGCCCGAGTGACAAGGTGCTCGGAGCAAGAATCCCCAGCAGCGTGTCCGAGGCCAGCGGCTGGCGCTGTTGCAGGGTGACCAGCAGAATCGCCAGCAGCAGGCAACCGACGGTCACGGCAATCGTCGGGCTGACGTCCAGCAGAAAACCCAGCGCCACGCCAAGCAGGGCGGCATGGGAAAGGGTGTCGCCAAAATACGCCATGCGCCGCCAGACCACGAACGACCCGAGAGGCCCCGCGACCACTGCCAGGGCCAGACCTGCGAGCAAGGCGTAGAGTAGAAAATCAGCCATGCTTGCAGTTGTCTCCGTGGACATGGGTGTGACTAGGGGATGCAGGCGCTGCATCGCCACTCACGACTTCGCCATGCAGGTCATGGGCATGGTCGTGATGGTGGTGATAGATCGCCAGGCTTTGTGCGTTCTTGCCGAACAGTTCGACGAACGCCGGATCGTTGCTGACCTGTTCAGGATGGCCGGAGCAACAGACGTGGCGATTCAGGCACACCACCTGATCGGTGGTGCTCATCACCAGATGCAGGTCATGGGAAACCATCAGCACGCCGCAACCGTGACGATCACGCAAACGGGTTATCAGGCTGTACAGCTCGGCCTGACCTGCCACATCGACGCCCTGCACCGGTTCATCGAGAACCAGTAGCTCAGGCTCGCGCAACAAGGCACGGGCCAGCAGGACGCGCTGCATCTCACCGCCGGAAATACCCTGAAGCGGGCTGTCGATGACTTTTTCGGCACCGACTTCCTGTAGTGCTGCCAGCGCGGCCGCCCGATCCACACCCGGCACCAGACGCAGAAAGCGCAGCACCGAGAGCGGCAGAGTCTGGTCCACATGCAGCTTTTGCGGCATGTAGCCCACTCGCAAGCCGGGCTTGCGCCAGACCGTCCCGGCATCGGGCTTGAGCAGCCCCAGCACGGCACGCACCAGCGTCGTCTTGCCTGCGCCGTTGGGGCCGATCAGGGTGACGATTTCGCCGGGGCGAACATTCAACTGAATGTTGTGCAGAACGTTTTGCCCGGCAAGCGTGACGCCAACCTGCTCCAGGCGAATCAACGCATTACTCATCAGGCGGCCTTGCAGCCGGAACAGATGCCGACGATTTCGACGGTCTGGCCTTCAACCTGAAAACCGACTTCTTTGGCAGCATTGATCACGGCATCGCTGATGGAAGCATGCTGCAGTTCAATGGCGGCGTGGCACTCGCGGCAGATCAGGAACTGGCCCTGATGCGCGTGAGTCGGGTGATTGCAGCCGGTAAAGGCGTTGAGGGATGCGATCCGGTGGACCAGGCCGTTTTCCAGCAGGAAATCCAGCGCCCGGTAGACGGTTGGCGGCGCGGCGCGACGGCCGTCTTCGTCGCTCAACACGGCAAGAATGTCGTAGGCACCCAGCGGCTTGTGGCTTTGCCAGACCAGTTCCAACACGCGACGACGCAAAGTCGTCAGGCGCAGACCTTTGCTGGCGCACAGCGCATCGGCTTCTGTGAGCGCAGAATGCACGCAATGAGAGTGATCATGAGGACGGCTGGCCAGCGGTGTAATAGGCATGAGCGGCGACGATATTTGCTAGAGACGTTATTATGTTACCCGTTCCTGTCTTATATGAGTGGTCCAAGTGCGCCGTCTTTTTAACCTTTTTGTCGTTTTGTCGGCCAGTTGGCTGGCTGTTGCCCCCGTCCAGGCAGAGGTTCGGGTCCTGACCAGCATCAAGCCCCTGCAGTTGATTGCAGCGGCTGTACAGGATGGCGTGGGTACACCAGAGGTGCTGTTGCCGCCCGGAGCATCACCGCATCACTATGCCTTGCGTCCATCCGACGTACGGCGTCTGAACGAGGTCGAACTGTTCTACTGGATCGGCCCGGACATGGAGAGTTTCCTGCCGCGTGTCATTCAGGGTCGCAAACTGCCTGCCGTTGCCGTGCAGTCCTTGCCCGGCATGCATTTGCGTCATTTCGAGGCAGACAATGCGTCACATGACGATCACGATCATGACCATAGTCATGGTGCAGACGAGCACGACCACGATCACCGGCCGGGCAGCCTGGACTCGCATTTGTGGCTGTCCTCGTTCAACGCCAGGGTGATTGCCGCGAAGATGGCTACCGACCTCGGTACCGCCGATCCGGACAACGCTGCTCGCTACAAGAGCAATGCCGAAGCCTTCGCCAAGCGTCTCGATGCGCTGGATACCCGGATCAAAAGCCGCGTCAGCGCTGTGGCAGGCAAGCCGTATTTCGTCTTCCATGAAGCCTTTGATTACTTTGAAGAGGCTTATGGGCTCAAGCACACCGGCGTGTTCAGCGTCGCAGCAGAGATCCAGCCGGGTGCCCAGCATGTCGCAGCCATGCGCGAGCGTTTGAAGGAAGTGGGCAAGACCTGTGTGTTCAGCGAGCCGCCATTGCGTCCGCGCCTGGCCGAAACCCTGACAGCGGGCTTGCCGGTGAAACTGGCTGAACTGGATGCGCTGGGCGGCTACACGCCAGCCACTGCTCAGGGATACGAGCAGGTATTGCAGAAGCTGGGTGATGATCTGGCGGGGTGCCTGGAAGGTTTGTAGCTTGCTTCGCGAATGAATTCGCTCCTACGCCGGTGGGAGCGAATTCATTCGCGAGACGTCATTCCAGACGATGCATTTGCTGGGGATGTACCGGCCTCTCGCGAATAAATTCGCTCCTACGGAAATTTCATTTAATTCATGATGTTGTGTTTTTTGGTGGGAGCGAATTCATTCGCGAAAAGCCCGTTTACAAGGCAAACGGCAACGGCAGATGAACATCCTGGCGCTGTGCCAGACGCTTCTCGAACTCTGCCGGATCATGGATCAGCACGTCCTGTCCGGCAAAGGACTCAGCCGCGATCAGGCGTGACAGCCAGAAACGCACGCAACCCACGCGCAACATGGTTGCCCAGAGTTTTGTCTCACTGGCGGTGAACGGTCGCAAGGCAGCGTAGGCACCCAGCAAAGCTCTGGCGCGTACCGGATCTATCTGGCCGTCCTCCAGCGAACACCAGTCATTCAGCGCAATGGCCAGGTCGTAGAGCATCGGGCCGGAGCAGGCGTTGTAGAAGTCGATCAACCCGGTCAGGTGCGTACCTTCAAACAGGGCATTGTCACGGAACAGGTCAGCGTGCAGGTTGGCGCGAGGCAGCGCCATGATCTGCGGCTTGAGCTCTTCGATTTCCTGCAGGACGTTTTCCAGCAGTGTTCTTTGTGGCTCGTCCAGGTGAGAAAGGAAATTCCTGCCCTCGCTGAGCATCCAGTCCAGGCCACGATCGGTCTTGCGCTCCAGAACATTGGCACGTGTCGCCAGATGCAGGTTGCCCAGCAACTCGCCGATCTGCACGCAATGCTGAGTGTTGGGCTCGCTGATGTGCTTGCCCGGTAAACGCGGTTGCAGCAGCGCCGGCTTTTCCGCCAGCTCACGCAACGCCTGACCGTCAGTAGTGCGCAGGGCGTAAGGCACCGGCAAGTCGGCGTCGTGCAGTACGTCCAGCAGTTCGATGAAGAACGGCAAATCCTGAATCGGGCCACGCTCAACGAGGGTCAGGACGAATTCGCCCTGTTCCAGGCTGATGAAGTAATTGGTGTTTTCACTACCTGCGGCAATGCCTTGAAAGTCGAGCAAACGGCCGAGCCCGTACGGGGCAAGAAATGTTTCCAGCTCGGGCCGAGCCAGTGGGGTAAAAACGGACATATCAGGACTGCCAGCAAAATTAAGTGAATTTAGGGTGTTACCAGCTGAATATTTCCCATTGAGGAATCAGCATGTCCGGTTGGTCCGAACGGATGAAATTGGGACTCGTACCATCGGCGCGCACCAGAAAATAAGGTTTCCCGTTCTTGGGCGTGATTTTCACCGCATAAAGAAAGCCGTTCTGGCGGTACTCCTGAATGGTCTTGTCGCCGTCGGTGCGAATGGTAACGTCTGGAGCGTCCGCAGGAGAATCCTCAGCTGCAACCACCAGGGGACAAAACACCAACAGCCCAGCCAACAACAGTCGATTTGCCGTGCGCATGATAACCTTGTCCCTTTGTCGTCAATGGTCCTCGCATTCTAGCGCCGACCCCGCCGAAAAGGTTGATTCTGCTCATGAGCCAAGCGCCCCTCGTCCTGGTGGACGGTTCTTCTTACCTGTACCGCGCCTTTCATGCGCTGCCACCTCTCACCACGTCCAAAGGTTTGCCGACGGGTGCGGTCAAGGGCGTGCTGAACATGCTCAAGAGCCTGCGCCGGCAATACCCGAAAAGCCCGTTCGCGGTGGTTTTCGATGCCAAAGGCGGGACTTTCCGGGACGAACTGTTCGCCGAGTACAAAGCCAATCGCCCGAGCATGCCGGATGATCTGCGCGTACAGGTCGATCTGCTGCATGCCTGTGTCAAAGGCATGGGTTACCCGCTGCTGTGCGTGGAAGGCGTAGAAGCCGACGACGTGATCGGCACCCTGGCGCGCAGCAGCGCGGCGGCGGATCGACCGGTCATCATCTCCACCGGCGACAAGGACATGGCACAACTGGTCGATGGGCACATTACGCTGGTCAATACGATGACCGGTAGCGTGCTGGATGTCCCTGGCGTTAAAGAGAAGTTCGGTGTCGGCCCTGAGCACATCATCGATTATCTGGCGTTGATGGGCGATAAAGTCGACAATATCCCCGGTGTTCCCGGCGTTGGTGAAAAGACAGCCGTAGGTCTGCTGGTCGGTGTGGGCGGTGGCTTGAAAGAGCTGTATGAAAACCTCGACTCGGTGGCGGGCATGGCGTTCCGGGGAGCCAAGACCCTGGCACCCAAGCTTGAAGAGCACCGTGCCATGGCGTTTCTGTCCTATGAACTGGCGACCATCAAGGTCGATGTGCCACTGGACATCACTCTCGACGACTTGCAGGTGGGTGAGCCAGATCTGGAAAAGCTCACGGAGCTTTACACCGAGCTGGAATTCAAGAGCTGGCTTGAGGATCTGCAACGGCAAGCCAAGCGCGCAGGCGTGGAAATCGTCAAGGAAGAAGTGGTTTCCGAGATCAAGCTGGACTATGTCACGGTCCTCACTCAGGAACTCTTCGACGTCTGGCTGGAAAAACTGCGCACCGCCAAACTGATCGCCTTCGATACCGAAACCACCGGGCTGGATGCGCAGAAGGCGCAACTGGTGGGCCTTTCCTTTGCGGTCAAGGCCGGTGAAGCCGCCTACATTCCGCTGACCCATTCCTACATGGGCGTGCCGGACCAACTGGACCGCGACACCGTGCTGCTGGCGCTCAAGCCGCTGCTGGAAGACCCGGCCATCCTGAAGGTCGGGCAAAACGCCAAGTTCGACATGAACATTCTGGCCAACTGTGCCATTGGTGGCGATCAGGAAAATGGCATTACCGTCCAGGGCGTTGCCTTCGACACCATGCTTGAGTCCTATGTGCTGAATTCCGTAGCGACCGCCCATGACATGGACAGCCTGGCCAAGAAATATCTCGGCCACCAGACCACCAGCTTTGAAGACATTGCCGGCAAGGGCAAAAAGCAGCTGACGTTCGACCAGATAGCTCTGGAGCAGGCCGGCCCGTATGCCGCTGAAGATGCTGACGTGACCCTGCGCCTGCATCAGACCCTGATTGAAAAGCTGGACGCTGCGCCGGAGCTGCGCCGTGTCCTGAGCGAAATCGAAATGCCACTGGTGCCGGTACTGGCGAAGATCGAACGCGAAGGTGCAAAAGTGGATGCCAACCTGCTCGGCATTCAAAGCGTCGAGCTGGGCAACACCATGGTCGACCTGGAGCGTCAGGCTTTCGCAGTTGCGGGTGAGGAGTTCAACCTGGGTTCACCGACTCAACTCGGGAAAATCCTCTATGAAAAACTGAACCTGCCGATTCTGGGAAAAACGCCCACGGGCAAGCCTTCAACCTCCGAAGATGTGCTGGTCAAACTGTCCGAGCAAGGCCACGAACTACCTACCGTGCTCTTGCAGTACCGCTCGATCAGCAAGCTGAAAAGCACCTACACCGACAGCTTGCCAGGGCAGATCAACCCAAGAACCGGGCGCGTTCACACGTCCTATAACCAGGCGGGCGCTGCAACGGGACGATTCTCATCCAGCGAGCCCAACCTGCAGAACATCCCGGTGCGTACCGCAGAAGGGCGCCGGATTCGTCAGGCGTTCATTGCCCAGCCGGGCTACAAACTGCTGGCAGCGGACTACTCGCAGATCGAACTTCGGATCATGGCGCATCTAGCCAGCGATGAAGGTCTGCTGGATGCCTTCCGCAATGGTCTGGACGTACACCGTGCGACGGCGGCCGAGGTTTTCGGGGTCGAACTGGATCAGGTGACCAACGATCAGCGTCGCAGCGCCAAGGCGATCAATTTCGGGCTGATCTACGGTATGGGCGCATCAGGCCTGGCCCGGCAGATCGGCGTCGATGGCAAGCAGGCCAAGGCGTATATCGAGCGTTACTTCGCTCGCTACCCAGGCGTGCGGGAATACATGGAGCGCACTCGCGAGAAAGCCAAGGAGCAGGGCTACGTCGAAACATTCTTCGGACGTCGCCTCTACCTGCCGGACATCAACTCCGACAACGGCATGAAACGCGCCGGAGCCGAACGCACGGCGATCAACGCACCGATGCAAGGCACAGCCGCCGATATCATCAAGAAAGCCATGGTTGCAGTGAACAGCTGGCTGGAAGAGTCGGGCCTTGATGCTCGCGTCATTCTGCAGGTTCACGACGAACTGGTACTGGAAGTGCGCGAGGATCTGGTCGAGCAGATCAGCGAGCAGATTCGTCCGCACATGAGCGGCGCGGCACAACTGGCCGTGCCATTGCTGGTTGAAGTGGGCGTGGGCAACAACTGGGACGAGGCGCACTGATCGTCGCGCCAACATGAACTTTTCGGCTGGCCGGGAACTTAACCGGCCAACCATCAGTCAGAGAACTCGATTGGTTGAAAAACCCGTCATGCTCCTAGTTGTGTTAAGTGTTGGCAGATATCCGGATCCCGCCCTAAGGGTCTGGACCTTGAACCCCGAACTTCCCCCCTCCCCATATGAAGTCCGGGGTTTTTTTTGCCTGCGATTTACCCCTCGGCAGGCGCTTTGTCTTCCAGTTCCATCCAGTCGGCCAGAACGGTATAGGCTTCTTCCAGGCCCATACGCTTTGGGGCCGAGAACAACTGGATCGTGACAGCTTCACCCCAGCCCTTGCGGATCTGTGACTGAACCTTGAGCAGCGTGTTCTTTGCTGCGCCGTAGGTCAGCTTGTCGGCCTTGGTCAGCAGGACATGCATCGGCATCTGGCTGGCGATTGCCCAATCCAGCATCAAGATGTCGAAGTCGGTCATTGGATGACGGATGTCCATCATCAGGATCAGGCCTTTCAGGCTTTCGCGGCTGCCCAGATAGGCTTCCAGGTGGCGCTGCCAGTGCTGCTTGAGCGGGATCGGCACTTTTGCATAGCCGTAACCAGGCAGGTCCACCAGACGACGGTCTTCATCCAGTTTGAAGAAGTTCAGCAGTTGCGTGCGCCCCGGCGTTTTGGAGGTGCGTGCCAGGCTGGCGTGGGTCAGCGTATTGAGTGCGCTCGATTTGCCCGCGTTGGAACGCCCGGCAAACGCGACTTCATAGCCTTCGTCATCAGGGCACTGATCGACCTTGGCGGCACTGAGCATGAACGTGGACTGTTGGCACAGGCCGAGGATGGGGTTCTTGAGTTGCATGTGATTTCCGGTGAAGGCCTTGCCTGCAAGGGGTGCGGCAAGAGGTGTCGTTTCCGTTTGGGTAGCGCGAGTATATAATGCCGCAAATTTTGTGTGTGAATTCCCGGGTGCAACAAGGGAAGAACACTGAAGCGAGAACTAATATGCGCATTAGAACGCAGTCCGCTTTCAACCTGAAAGGTTTTTACTGCGCAAGAGGACTTTGGAGCCCCTTTTGCCAGAATCGTGACAATGCCGCGCGTGAAATGTGCAAGGACCGCAGTAGTCAGCATTTGCGAACCGTCATCCTGGAGATGAGCAAATCACCTGCTACCTAACTTTTCACCATTAGCCGATCTGGATTACCTGATGAACAAATTATTCGTGAGTCTGCTGTTGACGCTTGGCATCTGTGGAACAACCCAGGCCGCCGACGTCACCGGTGATGCGGCCGCCGGTCAGGCAAAGACGGCCGTATGTGGCGCTTGCCATGGACCTGATGGCAACAGTCTGGCTCCCAACTTCCCGAAACTGGCAGGCCAGGGCGAGCGTTACCTGCTCAAGCAATTGCACGAAATCAAGGATGGCAAGCGCACGGTTCTTGAAATGACCGGGCTGCTGACACCGCTCAACGATCAGGATCTTGCAGATATCTCCGCCTATTACGCCAGCCAGAAAGGCAGCATCGGCGCGGCTGATCCCAACCTGGTCGCCCGCGGCGAAGCCTTGTTCCGTGGCGGCAAGCTGGATCAGGGCATGCCTGCCTGCACCGGTTGCCACTCTCCTGACGGTACAGGCAACGTCTCGGCCGGCTTCCCGCACCTGGGTGGCCAGCATGCCGATTACATCAAGAAACAATTGACCGCATTCCGCGAAGGCGATCGGGTCAATGATGGCGACACCATGGTCATGCGCTCCATCGCTGCCAAGCTGAGCAACAAGGATATCGAGGCTCTGGCGCAATATATCCAAGGCCTGCACTGATCGATGCGCTAGCATTCGGGCAGGCAATCCGGGGCGCTCGCGTGACGTGCTTCATGGCACATGTAAAAAGGGTGGCCCGCGCTGCCCTTTTTTTTGATCGTCAGCGTTACACTAAGAACTCAAGCCTTGGTGACCGGTCGAAAAACCCGTCGTTTGAAGGCGACTCAATCTGCCCAGGAGTAAAGCATGCGTAATCTGATCATCAGCGCCGCTCTGGTTGCTGCCAGCCTGTTCGGTATGTCCGCCCAGGCTGCCACCCCGATCGAAGCTGGTAAGCAATATGTTGTATTGGCCAGTGCTGTGCCTGTTTCCGAGCCAGGCAAGATCGAAGTGGTTGAACTGTTCTGGTATGGCTGCCCGCATTGCTATGCATTCGAGCCGACCATCAACCCATGGGCTGAAAAACTGCCTGAAGACGTCAATTTCGTCCGTATCCCTGCCATGTTCGGCGGTGCCTGGGATGCCCACGGCCAACTCTTCATCACCCTGGACACCATGGGCGTAGAGCACAAGGTTCACGCGGCTGTATTCAACGCCATCCAGAAAGACCGCAAGCCTCTGCTCAAACCCGAAGAAATGGCTGATTTCGTTGCCACCCAGGGCATCGACAAAGCCAAGTTCCTCGAAACCTTCAACTCCTTCGCGGTGAAGGGCAAGATCGCCCAGTACAAGGAACTGGCCAAGAAGTACGAAGTGACCGGCGTACCGACCATGATCGTTAACGGTAAATACCGTTTCGACCTGGGCAGCTCCGGTGGCCCGGAAGCGACCTTGCAGGTTGCTGACCAGCTGATCGCCCAGGAGCGAGCGGCCGGCAAGGCAAGCAAGTAAGAGCAGCCCGCCATGCGCCGCTGGGGCAAGGGCACGGAGCGAGTCGTTGGCCTGCATGATCCGCAGGTCAACGAACATCATCTGCTGCAAAGCGGATTGCCAGCCGATGGCAGGCTTCGGTTGCTCAGCTTCAATATTCAGGTCGGTATCAGCACAGAGCGTTACCGGCATTACCTGACGCGCGGCTGGCAGCATCTGCTGCCACACGGCGGACGGGCAGGCAATCTGCAAAAGATTGGCGACCTGCTCAACGATTTCGATCTGGTGGCATTGCAGGAAGCCGATGGCGGAAGCCTGCGCTCAGGTTTCATCAACCAGGTCGAACATCTGGCTCATCTCGGTTCCTTCCCCTACTGGTATCAACAGCTCAATCGCAACCTGGGGCGTCTGGGACAACACAGCAACGGCGTTCTCAGCCGTCTGCGTCCCGGCAAGATCGAAGACCATCCGTTGCCTGGGCCTGCCGGACGCGGTGCTATTCTTGTCCGTTTCGGGGAAGGCGAGGACGCGCTGGTGGTGGTCATGATGCATCTGGCCTTGGGTCCGCGTACTCGAACACGGCAACTGGCCTATATCCGTGAACTGATTGGCGGTTATCGCCATCAGGTACTGATGGGCGACATGAATACCCATGCCAACGACTTGCTGGAGCATTCGCCACTGCGCGATCTCGGCCTTCTGGCACCGCAGGTCGAGGCAACCTTTCCCAGTTGGCGGCCGCAACGCTGCCTTGATCATATTTTACTCAGCCCGACACTGACGCTTGAACGTGTTCAGGTACTGGCGCAACCCATTTCCGATCACCTGCCCGTTGCTGTAGAGATTCGCCTGCCGGCTTCGCTGTGTGGTGATTCGCTACCCGTGCTCTCTGGTAGACCCCTTGAATGAGCGAAGAAGCCGAGCGCTGGAAAGAGAAGTATCTCAAGGGTATCGAGCAGCAGGACAGGCTCGCAGAGCGCTGGAACGCCAGGCTCGACTTGCTGCGCCGAGGCCTTGTACGCAGTAGTCTCGCGGCGGAAGGTACGGACCGCTCTGTCGACGAATGCATGAAGGAAATGCGCGAAATCGTGCGCAAGGACGACATGGATGCGGGTCTGGCAGCCCTGATACCACGCCTTGAAAAGGCCGTGCTGGATTCCGAGCAGCGTCGTGAAGTCAGGGTAGGGCAGATCAGCAGCGCTCTGGGTGCGCTGGTGACCCAACTGCAAGCCTTGCCGCTGCCTCGGGAAGTGCGCAAGCCGCTCAAACGGTTTGCCAAGGACCTCGAAGACCGCGCCTCCCAGGCCCGGGAATTACCCTTGCTGCTGAGTGAGCTAAGCGGCTTGCAGGGCAAGGCGCTGACCCTGCTTGAAAAACACGAAGAGGGACCTCGTCCCGGAATCCTGCAACGTCTGTTCGGCACCCGTGAAGAATCGAGCGATGCGGCTCATGGCCCGGAAAACGCTCAGCCAGCCAATGCGGCTACACCTGCCGCTGCCGAACCTGAGCCTGAGCCTGAAAGCGTTAACGAGCCAAACGCAGCGACCGTACCGACACCGGCCCAACCTGCGCAGCCAGCACCAGCACCAGCACCAGCACCAAAGGTTGAGGCTGAAGCTCCCAAAGTCGAGCAACAGCACGTAGAGACTCCCGCTCCCACTCCTGTGGTTGAGCCAGTAGTTGAAACGCCGCACCCCGTTGAAGTGGCAACCGTCCCGCCCGCGCCCGCCGAGAAAGCGGCACCCGCACCGGTTCCGGTTCCCCCGCAAGAGCTGCTTACGCCTACGCCCTCTGTTCCCTACGAGCATGTGCCGGTTGTGCAGGCACTCGCCGAGAGCGACAGCGCAGAAGCCGATGAGTCACCGGATGATGAGCCGACCGATGAGCAAGAGGCCGGTGAAGGGGACCCGAACTATTCCCTGCCTTACTCTCCGGAGCCGAGCTACAGCTCGGTGGCCGCTCATATCGAAGAGACCTTGCTGGGGTTGCTCAAGGACCTGACCTTGTCCGAGCATCATCGCCCGCAAGTCGAAGACATGCAGTCACGCCTCAAACACGGGCTTAACTGGTACGAGCTGCTGCCGATCCTCGACGATCTTGCCATTCTGATGCTGGCGATCAATAACGGTGGCCAACAGGAATTCGGGACCTATCTCAAGCAGCTCAACGAACGACTGGAGTCGTTTCAGAGCCATTTGCAGGCTGCCAGTGAAGACCATGCCGAGAACCAGTCCACCGCACGTGACCTGAACGAGCAATTGCGTGAACAGGTCGGCGGCTTGCAGAGCAGTGTCCAGGACGCCTCCGACCTGAACAGCCTCAAGCAAGTGCTCGACAACCGGCTGGAAGGCCTGCTCAGCACAATGGATCACTACCAGCGCAAACGGGATGATCGCGAACAGGAAGTTGCCTCGCGACTGCAAGGCCTGGCCGCCCGTGTCGCCAGCATGGAACAGGAAGCTCTGGGCTTCAGGACGCACCTGGAAGAGCAACGGCAAAAAGCACTGATCGACCCGCTTACAACCCTGCCCAACCGTGCGGCCTGGGGAGAACGGCTTGAACGGGAAATGGCGCAGTGGCAACAGGACAAGACCAGCCTGCTGGTCTGCATACTGGATCTGGATCACTTCAAGCGAATCAACGATGGCTATGGTCACCTGGCCGGTGACAAGGTGCTGAAGATCGTTGCCAGTGTGCTGAGAAAACGCATGCGCCCCACAGACTTCCTGGCGCGCTTCGGTGGCGAAGAGTTCGTCATGCTCATGCCGGCCACCCATGTCACGACGGCTTTGACACTGCTTGATGAACTGCGGGCTGCCGTCGAGCTTTGTCCGTTTCACTTCAAGGGTGAGCGGGTGACGATCACGGTATCCATGGGCGTGACCGCCTTCCGGACCGGCGAACGTAGCGATGTCGCCCTCAAACGGGCCGATCAGGCGTTGTATCGCGCCAAGGAAAACGGCAGAAATCGTGTCGAGCAGGGATGAATGAAACATCTGGAATCCATCGGCGCTTCACGGATGAAGCAATTTTGCCGCGCTTTGTTATGATGTTGCATTTGCTGCCGACGTAATCCGATTTCCATGAAGCTGATTTTCACTGCATTTCTCCTTCTGGTCCTGACTGCCTGCTCCAGCGGGCCAAAGCTCGACACCAGCCATCCCTCGGTCAACCATGACGGCCGGGTCCAGTACGTCATCATGCATTACACCTCCGCCTCGCTTGAGCGCTCGCTGGAGTTGCTGACCCATGGCGAGGTCAGCAGCCACTACCTGATCGGCGACGACAATCCGGCAACGATCTACAAACTGGTCGATGAAAGCGCACGCGCCTGGCATGCCGGAGAAAGTGAATGGGAAGGCCGTACCTGGCTCAACTCAAGCTCCATCGGCATTGAAATCGTCAATCCCGGCTACACGGATACACCCACGGGACGCCTCTGGTACCCGTACACCGAAAGCCAGATTCAGGCGATCACCGTGCTGCTCAAGGACATCATCAAACGCAACAATATCGACCCCAGGCACATCATTGGGCACAGCGATATCGCACCGATGCGCAAACTGGACCCAGGCCCGCTGTTTCCCTGGAAACGACTGGCACATGAAGGCATAGGCATCTGGCCGGACGAACGGCTGGTCGCCCAGCGTCAGGCGCAGATGATGAATAACCTGCCAAGCATCACCTGGTTCCAGCAACAATTGGCACGCCTGGGTTACACCACTCCTCAGACCGGCGAGCTGGACACCGCTACACGCCACGTTCTCGCTGCCTTCCAGATGCATTACCGTCCAGAGCGCTTCGACGGCCAACCGGACATTCAGAGCGCGGCCATCTTGCAGGTGCTCAACCGGGCCGACTAGATCAGCCTTCAGGGCTGCGTTCTTTACCAAGCTATTTGCGCGCTTGTTGCTATACCTGAGGGATATTCCACTCGGATATCCACTGATGCTCATCGCGCAAACGCGCTTTCGCATTCACCTTTCCCACCCTTGGTTGCTGGCGTTGCTGGCAGCCTTGCTAAGCGCGGCTGTATTTTTGTTCGGCAGCTTCGGGCTGGCGATGCATCAGGCACGGCAGAACGAAAGCCTGCAAATGAACGCTCAGGGCGAGCGCTTCCTGATTCGACTGGAGCAGCTTTTCGGTCAACTGCGTGCGGGGCTGGATCAGCTGGAACACCAGCCACTAAGGCGTTGCAGCCCGGAAATGGTCGGGCGCTTGCGTGAGGTCATTTCCAGCAACCGCTTCATTTATGAAGCCGCTTATGTCGGGGGCGCGCGCAGTTGCTCCAGCTGGCCACGCCCCAAGGTGCTCGACGAACCTCGGCCACCTGACATTCGTGGCCCGACCTACGATTATTGGCTCAATACCTCGGCTCAGCCGGACGACAACCTGGCCGCACTGGTGCTTGGGCGTGGGGATTTTCGGGTTTCGACTTCACGCGGCCATTTGACGGATGTGGTCGATCTTCCGGCTGGAGGCAGCCTGCTGGTGGTGCTCGATAACGGCACCCGAGCGATACCGGTGCTGGGGCCTGCACAAGCCTGGCCTCCCGTGCCGGACTGGTTGCCGAACAGCGATACAACGCTCATTACGGCACAGACCCAACTGATTTACCGCATGCCCACCCAAAGCCCGGAATACCAGTTGGTGCTGATAACACCGCGTATCGACTTGCAGGAAAAAATCACGGGAGCCTGGTGGTTACTGGTACCGGCCAGCCTGTTGATGTCCTTGTGCATTGCAGCGCTGGTCCTGCAATTGATGCAACAGCGCAAATCCCTGGGGGCCGAACTCTCGGGGGCGTTGCGGCGCGGGGAATTGAAAGTCCTCTACCAGCCCATTTTCAACCTCGAAACCCGCTTGTGCGTCGGCGCCGAAGCCTTGGTGCGCTGGCGCAGGCCGGACGGCACGCTGACCAGCCCGGACCTGTTCATCCCGTTGGCTGAAAATACCGGGCAGATTCGGCAGATCACCGATTTTGTCTTACAGCAGTCACTGGAAAAACTCGGGCCGCTATTGCGCGCCAACCCGCATCTATACGTCTCGATAAACCTGGCCGCCTGCGATGTCATCGCCCCGCGCATTGGCCGCGTAGCCGCCAGATTGCTGGCCCTGCACAAGGTTGCCGCCCGCCAGATCGCGTTTGAAGTGACCGAGCGCGGCCTGATCGACGTGGTCGTGGCGCGCAACCACCTGCAACTGCTGCGCGACCGTGGCCACCAGATCCTGATCGATGACTTCGGCACCGGCTATTGCAGCCTGGCCTACCTGCAGACCTTGCCGGTGGACTGCCTGAAAATCGACAAGGCCTTCATCGATGCATTAGGGCACGACGCCGCCAGCAGCGGCGTCGCCCCCCATATCATCCGCATGGCTCACGCACTGCAATTGCGCGTAATCGCTGAAGGGATCGAGTTCGAGTCCCAGGCCCATCTGCTCAAGAGCGAAGGCGTGGTCTACGGCCAGGGCTGGCTCTTCGCCCGCCCTTTGACTTCCACCAAATTCTGCGAACTGGTCACGGGTGGTCGAAGAGGGACTGGGCGACGCAAGGATGATGTGGCGTGAAGACAGCGACCATTTCAACGACACGCTACGCTGCTGTGCTTACAGTTCTTAATCAAATTGCCAGCAGAATCTTGTAAGTGGGCTGACTGGTACAATCTCGATCTTTGAGGTGTCTGGCTCTCTCGCAATGCAATGGAATGATCTGATAATCAATGGAACAACTTACAGTCTGGCGCATTTGCAGCCATTCGAGCGGGTATATGACATTGCTGGAGAGCAGGTCACCATTCATTTTGAATTTGGATTTCATTGCTTCACAGATGACAAGGGCAACGGCAAGCAGCTTTATTACAAGCGTGAGCATCGCTATTTTTGCCTTGCGCGCTATCACTACAGCAGCCAATTGCGTGACTACATTGATCGCCGTTTTTTTGAGGGGCTTGCTGTGCCGCATAACAGCAAGAAAAGTGGACAGCGCTACTTCTGCCTTGATCTGCATGACTACGCAATATTCTTTTCAATCACAAAGCCACAGGGCTCAGTCAACCGATTGAAGCTGCATGTGATCTCTGCATACGAGGTCGACCAATGGGGCCGACACTCTCTGCCCAGAGGCAAACCATTCAACGTGCGCTTCATTCTGGAGAAAAGGAATAAAGGGGAATCTGTGTAAAGCAAAAAGCCCCAATACTTTCGTATCAGGGCTTTTTGTGAATCTCTATATCGGCCTGTTCTTTCGGCTTTCGCCTATCCCGCTCACTGGCTAGGAGGGTTTTCACCCCGAAATCAACACCCCTTCCGAAGAAGGTTCCGGTCTGTGCTGACGATCAAAAGCTTAGCAAACAGTTGCTCTCCATTCAACGATTGGTTGAATGCCCCTCCACAACCCTCTAGAGCGGCAACGCCATATAAAACTGCGTCCCCTGTCCAGGCCGTGAATAGACGCCCATGCGCCCACCGTGCAGTTGCACGATTTCCTTGCACAGCGCCAACCCAAGGCCAGCGCCGCCTTTCTTGCGGCCAACCTGTACGAAGGGCTCGAAGATTCGGCCTTGTTGCCCGTAAGGAATGCCTTCGCCATTGTCTTCGATGCTGATGATTGCACGCTCGCCATGACGGCGGGCCTGTAAGCGGATCAGGCCGTTTTCAGGGGTATGGCGCAATGCGTTGTCCAGCAGGTTGTCCAGCACCCGTTCCAGTTGCGTCTGGTCGGCATGCAGATGTGGGACTGGTTCCTGAATGTCCAGCATCAAGGTGATGTTGTGTTCCCGGGCTTGCTCCTCGAAACGGCCTCTGGCTTCTTCAAGCAAGTGCTTGATAGGACAGGGGGCAAGCTTGAGTTTTTGCAGACCGTTCTGATAACGCGAGAAATTCAGCAGGTCGTTGATCAGTTGCATCAGGCGCTGCATTTCTTCGGTGATGGTATTGAGCAGGTCCGCTTCGCGGGACTCTGCCGCAAAATGCAGACGCTCCTGCAAAAGCCCGAATGCCATATGAATGCCGGTCACTGGCGTGCGCAGCTCATGAGAAGCACGCAGGACGAACTCGCTGCGCACGCGCTCGAAAGCCCGTTGCTCGGTCACATCGCGCAGCACCATCACGGCACCGAGAATGTGGCCTTTGGTATGACTGACGGGGGTCAGGCTGTAGGTCAGCAATCGGGACTCGCCCTCGATATCGATGCTCAAGTCTTCCGGTGCATGCTCCAGAGTCCCGCCACGCAAGATCAGGAATAACTGCTCATCCAGCTCTGGATGCTCAAGCGCTTCGCCAAGCCCGCGACCAAGGCGGCTCTCGTCCCAGCCAAGCTGGCGCTGAGCCACGGGATTCAAGTGCTCCAGGCGACCTTGCCGGTCGATCATCAGCAGGCCATCGTCGATACTGTCGAGCACCGCTTGCAGACGTTGCTGGCCGGCCAGTAACTCATCGACATTGGTGGCCTGATGCTGACGCAAAGCCTCGGCCATGATGCCGAAGCGCCGGGTCAGAAGGTTCATTTCGGCTGCCGAGGAGATGGGCAGCGTTACTTCATAGTTGCCCTGGCCGATATGGTCCGCCGCCTTGGCCAGAGCCTCGATGGGGGCGCCAAAGCGCTGGGCGATACCATGGGCAGTGATGAAGCCGATACACAACACGGCAATGCCTACCAGCCCAAGCAACCCGGCGATCCACAGCGCCCGCTCGCGGGAATAGGCTTCGGCAGTACTGATGTTCTCCAGCGCCCGGCGGTGGGTATCCAGCAAGTCGTTGCGCAAGACATCGAAGCTGCCTCGCAGCTCGGGGTTGTCATGCATTGCCCGCGTGTCGCCCTCAAAGCGCTGGTAGGCATCAATGAAGCGCTGGTAGTACTGACTCGTCTTCTCGAAGCGACCCTGCACCTTGTTTTGCGAATCACGTTCCATGCCCTCGACCAGCAGTTCATGAAACTGATCCTGATACTTCTGCAGCGCGAGCTTGTCAGGTGACGGGCTGATCATTATCACCAATTGATCGCCGAGGTTCTGACGCAGCTTCAGGCCCAGTTCGAGGTTGCTGAAGTTACTCTGGATCAGGGACTCCTGACTCTTGGCCATTTGCATGACGCTGACCAGCCCAAGCAGCAACCCAAGTAGCGCAACGGTTATCAGGGCCGAGATGCTTAGAAACAGACGGGTACGTAACTTCATTGCCAGTTTCATACAGAACAACTCATAAGTTGTACTGCTTGCGTTTGCGATAAAGGGTCGAAGAGTCGATGCCCAGGGTTTTCGCAGCCTGATCGAGTGTATCGCTGGTCGCCAGGACTGCGCCGATATGGGCCTTTTCCAGTTCGTCCAGGCTCAAGGCTGCGCCCACGCGAGGGGCGTTGTTGGTCGGTACTTCGGCCATGCCCAAGTGACTGACTTCGACTCGCTCCTGCGGGCAGATGATGCTCGCGCGCTCGATGACGTTACGCAACTCACGGATATTGCCGGGCCAGCGGTAGTTGAGCAGCGCAGCACGGGCTTCGTCGCTGAACCCGCGAGCCGGCCGGGCATAATCCTTGACGAAGCGCGCCAGGAACCGATCGGCCAGGGTCATGATGTCTTCGCTTCGCTCACGCAATGCCGGAAGGTGCAGGGTAATCACGTTCAGACGATACAGAAGGTCTTCACGGAAGCGCCCGCCGCGCACCATGTCTTCCAGATTCAGGTTGGTGGCCGCCAGAATCCGCACGTCGGCACGCCGGGTGACCGGGTCACCCACACGCTCGTATTCCTTGTCCTGGATGAAACGCAGCAACTTTGGCTGCAAAGTCAGTGGAAAATCGCCGATCTCGTCGAGAAACAATGTTCCGCCATCGGCCTGATTGACGCGGCCCAGTGTGCTTTCGCTGGCACCGGTAAACGCACCGCGGCTGTGACCGAACAGCTCGCTTTCCATCAACTCGGCCGTCAGGGAAGGGCAGTTGATGGTGACGCAGGATTTCTTGGCTCGTTTGCTCCAGCCGTGAATGGCGCGCGCCAATTCACCTTTACCAGTGCCGGACTCTCCCAGAATCAGAATGTTGGCGTCGGTCACGGCCACCTGCCGCGCCGTTTCCAGAATGGCCATCATCGACGGGCTGTGAGAATCAAGGCCGTCCTTGGGCTGGCGTATCTCGCCTTCCAAAGCTTCCAGACGGGCAGACAACTGCCGTACTTCCAGTTGCTTGGCAGTGGCAAGGCGCAGTTGATCCGGGCTGCAGGGTTTGACCAGGTAATCGGCGGCGCCAGCCTGGATCGCATCGACCGCCGTGTCGACCGCCGAATGGGCGGTAACGATCACTACGCGCATCCATGGTGCCTGGATACGCATTTGCGCCAGGACCTCCAGCCCGTTGTCTTCGCCCAGACGCAGGTCCAGAAAACACAGGTCAAACACCTGACGCTGCATCAATGTGTCGGCCTGCGCTGCACTGTTGGCAGTGGCGACACTGTAGCCCTCATCTTCCAGACAGTACCGGAACGTGCGAAGGATTGCGGACTCGTCGTCCACTAGCAGAATACGGCCCTGATTCTCAGTGGCTGTCTCCATTTTTCCTACGCTCCTAAGTAAATGATCTTGGTTAGTCTCGGAATCATCGGGCAAGTTGCATGGTTGATTCTGATTGATTCTGTGACATGCATGTTAGCTATCTGTTCGTGCATTAGCTAACCGGCTGATTTTTCTGGCTATCTGTCTCCAGCCTGAGGCGACCTGAAGCCACCGAGCTGCATTGGCGCGGATTCCTCTCCCTGAACAAGCCTGCGGTGGTTCGTGCAGAACGCACGACTGTGAAGGGGGGATCGTGCAGCTTGCTGGCTGCCGTTTTTTTAAAAACATAGCAAACCATTGATTTAATTGAGTTTATTTCAAACGCAAAAAATGGCATGCAGTCTGCACTATCTCTTGCACCCAAGGTTGGATCTTACGGCCAGCCAAATTCATCAAGACCATTCAGGTAAACGGAGTTTAGGGATGAACAGCCAGCATATCGCCCATTTGCGTATTTCATCCCTGCACATACAGCAAGGCCTGTTCTTGCTGCTGGCCCTGCTCATTACCCTGATTGCCGTTCAACAGTTCCAGCGCTGGGATCAGTCTCGCGAAGCGACCCAGACCCAGCAGCAAATCATCAAGGTCAGCGCGTCCTATCAAAACCTGACGCGGACGGCCCAGATCACTGGACTCGGACCCCAGCCTGTTGACGGCGTGGTGTCTGTCGATGAAGTAGCAACGCCGCAAAAATGGGTCTTCTGATCCAGACAAACCGAACGAAACGTTCCAAATTCAAATAGCTGTAAAAGGAGTATCACCATGCTGAGTTGGGCTATCACGTTCTTGATCATCGCCATTGTCGCTGCCGTACTGGGCTTCGGCGGTATCGCAGGCACGGCAACGGGCATCGCCAAGATTCTGTTCATCGTGTTCCTGGTCATGTTCGTCGTGTCTTTCTTCTTCGGGCGCCGCGGTCGAGGCTGAGAAATGGGCAAATCTTTTCACTCACTGGCAGCCGCCCTGTTGATGGGCGGCAGTGCCATGGCAATAGCCGCCAACGATGGTCAGGCCCGGGTCAATGAGCTGTTGAGTTCTGCGCCCGAGTACCGTCAGACATGGACCAAGGTCATACAGAAAGAGGAACGGTTGCCCGACTGGATCATCAATCTTTCCGGTACTTCCGAACAGATGACCGCCGTCACCGAGGACCATGATCCCTATATCGTCGGAACACTGTGCGAAACCGCTGAAACCTGTCGCAGCAAACGTCTGATCGTGTCGTTCAGCCTCGATAAGGAAGATGCCTATGCAATGCTGGTCGAAGTGCCTGCCGGACTCCCGGCCGACAAATCGCCTACTAACCATGCGACCTACCGTTTTCTGGGTAAACCGGATGAAGGCATGCAAGAGCTGCTGAAAGAGCAGTTGCGCAAAGATCCGAACTGGTACTGATTCAGCACTCCACACCTATCTCAAGGACCAGGCATCCGGGCACGCTCCCGCATGCCTGGTCTCCCATTCCCTCGCTCTATTTATTCATTTGTGCAAATGGCGCAGGATGTGCTCGCGAGTGCATAAGCGCGGTCTGGCCGTGTACCCTTAATTGCCGCTAACCAATCGACGAGGGTTTCATGGGTTGGCTCAACCGCCACAAATTCCTGCCTTTTCTCGCCTGGCTTCCCAAACAGACTCGCGTCAGCGTCGGCCGTGATGCGCTGGTAGGACTGAGCGGTGCCATCCTCGCCTTGCCACAATCCATCGCTTACGCGCTGATCGCAGGACTGCCTCCCGAATATGGTCTTTACGCCGCCATCGTTCCGGTACTGATCGCTTGTCTGTGGGGCTCTTCGTGGCATTTGATATGCGGACCGACAGCCGCCATTTCCATCGTGCTGTATGCCAGCATCAGTCCTTTGGCCGTTCCTGCCAGCCAGGACTACATCACGCTTATCCTGTTGCTGACGTTCATAGCCGGGGCATTCCAGTTGCTGCTGGGCATGATGCGCTTCGGCGCACTGGTGAACTTTGTCTCGCACTCTGTCGTACTGGGTTTCACTTTGGGCGCAGCCATCGTGATTGCATTGGGACAGATACCGAACCTGGCGGGAATCGATTTACCCAGTCAGAGCACTGCTCTCAACAGCCTGACAGCAGTCCTCGAACACAGCCCTGAGATCGACAAGCCCTCGCTGATTCTGGGCCTGCTGACTCTGGCGCTGGGCATTACCCTGAAATATCTGGTACCGCGCTGGCCAACACTGTTGATCGCCTTGGTATCGAGCAGCCTGCTTGTCTGGCTGTGGCCTGCAATGTTTGGCCAGGTGAAGGTGGTGAAGGCTTTCGCGGGGCAACTGCCACCGTTCAGCCCGCTGCCACTGGATCTGGACCTGATCCTCAAGCTGCTGCCGACTGCAGTTGCAGTGGGTATGCTCGGCCTGGTGAACAGTCTGTCGATTGCCCGCTCGCTGTCGGCACGCTCCCAGCAACTGATCAACGCCAACCAGGAAGTGCGCGCTCAGGGCCTGTCGAATATGGTCGGCTCACTGTTCTCCGGCTATCTGTCTGCCGGCTCCTTTACCCGTGCCGCCTTGAGTTATGAAGCAGGGGCACGCTCGCCATTGGCGGGCGTTTTCTCGGCGTTATGGGTCATGTTGTTCGCGGTCGCGGGGGCATCATTGATTGCCCACATCCCGATTCCGGGCATGGCGGCCTCGATTCTGTTGATCTGCTGGGGGTTAGTGGATCATCGCGGTATCGCGGCGTTGTTTCGGGTCAGTCGTTCCGAGTTTTTCGTGATGGCCCTGACCTGTGTCGCGACCCTGCTGCTGGAGTTGCAGACCGCAATCTATGCAGGTGTGCTGGCTTCGCTGTTCTTCTATCTCAAGCGCACGTCTCAACCCAAGGTGCAGCAATGGCGCGAAGGTGACGAAGAGATCATGCGCGTCGGCGGGTCGATTTTCTTCGGCGCCAGCCATTACCTGCAAACCCGCTTGCAGCGCACCGAAGGCAAGCGCGTGGTGATCGATGCCCAACAGATCAACTTCATCGACTATTCAGGCGTTGAAATGCTTCATCAGGAAGCCCGACGCCTGCTCAAGCAGGACCGGACCCTGACCCTGCGTCGCGCCCGGCAACAGGTCGTCGAAGAGCTGCAAAAGCTGGAGGGCGCGGATAAATGCCCGATCCTGTTCGAGGATTAGGCGCTCGCCAACTGCCGCCGCATCTCAGCCAGTACCTGCGCTGAATCCGGTCGCACGCCGCGCCATAGCAAGAAGGCTTCGGCAGCCTGTTCGACAAGCATGCCCAGACCGTCCACCGCCTGTGCCGCACCGTGCTCGGTCGCCCAGCGACAGAATGCCGTCGGCTCCTTGCCATACATCATGTCGTAACAGAAGGTATGACCCGCCTCGATCAGGCTGGAGGCAATCGGCGGCAACTCACCCGACAGGCTGGCGGAGGTGGCGTTGATAATCAGGTCCACCGGCTCTTCCAGCCAGTCGTAACCGCTGGCGAACACCGGGCCGAGGTCGGTAAAGAGCTGGGCCAGGTTTTCGGCTTTTTCCACCGTACGGTTGGCGATCACCAGTGCGGCGGGGTTCTGCGCGAGCAACGGCTCCAGAGCACCACGTACAGCACCGCCGGCACCGAGCAACAGGATACGTTGACCGCGCAGACTGAAACCGTAATTGACTGTCAGATCACGCACCAGCCCGGCGCCATCGGTGTTATCGCCCAGCAAGGTGCCATCGGCCTGTCTGCTCAGGGTATTCACCGCACCTGCGCGCTCGGCACGCAGGGTCAGGCTGTCGGCCAGACGATAGGCCTCTTCCTTGAACGGCACGGTCACGTTGGCCCCGCGCCCGGTCTGGAAAAAGCGTCGGGCGAAAGCCGTGAAATCGTCCAGCGGAGCCAGCGCGGTCTGGTAATCCAGTTGCTGTTCTGTCTGGCTGGCGAACAGGCTGTGGATCAATGGGGACTTGCTGTGGCCGATGGGATTACCGAATACGACGTACTGGTCCATTTGTGTTCCTGTTGATGTATTTATCGCCCGGTACAGCACTGTGGAGCGAATTCATTCGCGAAAAAGTATTCGCGGATAAATCCGCTCCTACAGAAACCAGGGCTCTGTCATTCGGCCAGCCAATCCCGGTCTTGCAGGAAGTACTCGGTCAGGCGCGCTTCTTCGCTGCCCGGCGCGGCCTTCCAGTCATAACCCCAGCGCACTTGTGGAGGCAGGGACATCAGGATCGATTCCGTGCGGCCACCCGATTGCAGGCCAAACAGCGTCCCACGGTCGTACACCAGGTTGAACTCGACGTAACGGCCACGTCGGAATTCCTGGAACTCACGCTGTTGCACGGTATAAGCCGTGGCCTTGCGGCGACGCACGATCGGCAGGTAGGCATTGATGTAGGCATCGCCAATAGCGCGAATGAAAGCGAAGCTGGTGTCGAAGTCCCAGTGATTCACATCGTCGAAGAACAGACCGCCAATCCCGCGCGGCTCATTGCGATGCTTGAGGTGGAAGTAGCTGTCGCACCAGGCTTTGTAACGGGGATAGACGTCATCGCCAAACGGCGCACAGGCACGCTCGGCAACACGGTGCCAGTGTACGCAGTCCTCTTCAACGCCGTAGTAAGGCGTCAGGTCGAAACCGCCACCGAACCACCAGACCGGCTCTTCGCCTTCTTTTTCAGCGATGAAGAACCGTACGTTGGCGTGGGAAGTCGGCACATGCGGATTGTGCGGGTGGATTACCAGCGAAACCCCAAGAGCCTCGAAGCCACGCCCCGCCAGCTCAGGCCGGTGAGCACTGGCCGACGGCGGCAGGTTGCTGCCAAAGACATGAGAAAAGTTGACGCCGCCCTTTTCGATGACAGCACCATTTTCAACGACCCGCGTGCGACCACCGCCACCTGCAGGACGTGTCCAGGCATCTTCGACAAAGTGTGCGCTGCCATCTTCGAGTTCCAGGGCAGTGCAGATTCGGTCTTGCAGATCGAGCAGGTAGGCTTTTACGGCCTCGGTGCGGGTATTCATAGAGATCCCTAAGGCTGACGTCAAACGGCTGAGCACCCCGGATGCAAAGGGGCGCAGGCAAAGTGGCGCGTAGCATACCACTGGCCGACCTGCCTTCGCAGTTGACGAAGATCACCTGAAGGAGTCCGATAGCCCATCCAATGATCCGTTTAGACCAGCATGGAGAAAGCAAATGGCAAAGCGTATCCAGTTCAGCACCATCGGAGGACCCGAGGTTCTTGAATATGTCGACTTTGAGCCAGCCCAACCCGGCCCGCAGCAGGTTGTGGTTCGCAACAAGGCCATCGGCCTGAACTTTATCGATACCTATTACCGCAGCGGCCTTTACCCGGCACCTTCATTTCCTTCGGGGCTTGGCACGGAAGGCGCGGGCATAGTCGAGGCCATCGGCAATGAAGTGACACGCTTTCAGGTGGGCGACCGCGTGGCTTATGGCACCGGCCCGCTGGGTGGCTACAGCGAGCTGCATGTATTACCCGAGGCCAATCTGGTGAAGCTGCCCGACTCGATCAGCTTCGAGCAGGCGGCCGCCGTCATCCTCAAGGGCCTGACGGTACAGTATTTGCTGCGCCAGACGTATCTGGTCAAACCCGGCGAAACCTTTCTGTTCCACGCTGCTGCCGGTGGCGTCGGTTCGCTGGCCTGCCAGTGGGCAAAGGCCTTGGGAGCGAATCTGATCGGCACGGTCAGTTCGCCGGAGAAGGCAGAGCACGCCAAGGCGCTCGGTGCATGGGAAACCATCGATTACAGCCATGAAGACGTGGCCAAGCGGGTACTGGAGCTGACCGAAGGCAAGAAATGCCCGGTGGTCTACGACGGCGTCGGCCAGGACACATGGCTGACGTCTCTCGATTGCGTGGCGCCTCGTGGCCTGCTGGTCAGCTTTGGCAATGCGTCCGGGCCGGTTTCAGGCGTGAACCTGGGGATTCTGGCGCAGAAAGGCTCGCTTTACGTGACCCGCCCAACCCTGGCCAGCTACGCCAACAATGCGCAGAACCTGCAATCGATGGCAGACGATCTGTTCGACATGCTCGCCAGCGGCAAGATCAAGGTCAACGACATCCAGCAATACGCCCTGAAAGACGCCGCCCAGGCGCAGATCGAGCTGTCGGCTCGCCGCACCACGGGATCGACGATTCTGATTCCTTAACCTGGACGTACAACCTGGCCGGTCGCGACATCTCGGATGACACTGGGGTTTCGGCGACCGCCCAGGCTGCCGCCAAGCACCAGGTCGATTTGCCCACGGAAATATTGCTCCACGCGCAGCCGTGTGCGGGCAGCCGGGCGACCGGCAGGGTTGGCGGAGGTCGAGATCAAAGGGCCGACCAGTGCGCACAGTTCACGTACGGTCGGATGATCGGTCACGCGCAGGGCCACGGTTTCATGCACACCCGTGATCCATTCAGGCAGCAGGTTCTGATGCGGCACCAGCCAGGTGTTAGGGCCAGGCCAGGTGCTGGCCATGCGGTCGATCCACTGCTCGGGAAAGTCCTCGAACAGAAAATCGAACTGGCGAATGTTGTCGGCGATCAGAATCAGCCCTTTATCCACAGGCCGCGACTTGATCGCCAGCAGGCGATACACCGCTTCCTCATCCCATGGGTCACACCCAAGCCCCCAGACTGCCTCGGTTGGATAGGCAATCACCGCTCCGGCCCGAATATCTCGAGCGGCTTGCTGCACGCGCCAACTGCTGACCATTGATGTTTCTCCGATAAATCCTGCCGGGCAGTTTAACCTCAGGGCGCCCGTGCGAACCATCGTCCAGCTTCATTGCTGATCATTCCATCCAGTTCCAGCTCGGTCAGGGCGGCCAGTACCTTGGGAAGTGGCCATTCACTGGCAACCGCCAACGCCTCGCTGGTATGCGGTGCAGCATGCAGGATCGTCAGCAAGGGATGCCTGGAAGAGGAGGCAGGCTGCTCAGGCCCGGAAGCGGCGGGTGTCAGACGGTGCCAGTGCTGCAGGGCTTCAAGAATGTGATCGACGGTTTCGACCAGCACAGCGCCATCGCGGATCAACTGATGACAACCGCGAGCACCCGGGTGATGAATGGAACCGGGAATGGCATACACCTCTCGACCATGCTCGGCCGCAAGTCGCGCCGTAATCAACGACCCACTGCCCACACTGGCTTCCACCACCAGTACCCCCAGAGACAAACCACTGATGATTCGATTGCGGCGCGGGAAGTTGTTGGCCTGTGGGCCGGTATCCAGCGGGAACTCTGAAATCACTGCGCTACCTTGCGCAATCATCTGCGACGCCAAGTGTCGATGGCGCTGTGGATAAAGTTTTTCGAGGCCCGTCCCCAACACGCCGATTGTTGCCCCGCCAACGTCCAGAGCACCTTGATGCGCTGCGCCATCGATCCCCAAAGCCAGGCCACTGGTAATGACAAAACCGGCACCTGCCAGGCTTCGGGCAAAAGCGCTGGCCGTGTCCATCCCCGGCTTCGACGCACGACGACTGCCGACCATTCCCAGTTGGGGCCGCTCAAGAATCGAAGGGTTTCCAGCAATGAATAACAGAGGAGGCGGGTCGGCAATTTCAGCGAGCAACGCCGGGTAGCCAGGGTCGTCCCACATCAATAAATGCTGGCCCGGACACTCAAGCCAGGCCAGTGCGGCGCTGGCTCCATCACGCACCAGCGGGTCGCGACGGGCCTCGGCACAGGCCGTCGGCAACCCCAAGGCTCGCCATGCACTGGCGGGCGCAGAGAGTGCTGCCGAGGCTGAACCGAATGCATCAATGAGTCTGGAAAAGCGTTTGGGTCCTACCTCCGGCAAGCGATGCAAGCGCAGGCGCGCTTCCAGTTCGGCAGGCGAAGGAACAGCTTTTTCAAACAGCGGCATAAGATCGTCCTTGATCCATAGCCCACTTCAAGGAGTGGGCAAACCTGTGGATAACTCTGTTGACAACAATTTGATAAGTGAAAGGCCCGGTGGAAAAACCTGTATCAAACCTGAAACATAGCGTCAGGGATTGCGGACCTTGTCCATAATGGCCAAAGATCTGTTCGCGTGCAGGACCAAGGCGTAACTGAGCTTTTCATAAGTGCGGAAAACCATCAGCAGCCCGGAACGTTCGTCGGGAATTTTCACCTGCTCGCCGGTCACCCGGTCGCGGACCATTTCGCCCGTCTTGAAGATCGCCAGCACATTGCCTTCGACCAGCCCGTCACGCCTGCCTTTGTTGAGCGTCACCACATCGTAGACGCCAACCTGGGTCACGCCTCTGGGCACATCGAGAATCAGGCCCTCAATGGCGCTCTGTGGAGAACTGGGCAGGAACGTCGAGTTGATTGCCCGCTCTTCACTGCTGAACAGACGGTCACCCAGGCGAACTTCCTGGGTAGAGCGCTGCAACACCAAGGTGGAGATATCGCCTTCTGTGGCAACGACTTCACCGCTGCCAATATCGTCGGCATTGATGCCCAGCACTTCCTTGGTGCCCGGATCGGTATAGACCTTGCCCTGACGGAAAATGCCATAGCCCTGCTGGTCCTGGTCCAGATTGCCGCGTGCGTAGATGCGGTCGCCCCGGCCACTGAGTACACGCTCGGCATTGCCTGCGACGATGTACGGGGCGTCCTCGAACTGGTCGGCGCTGTCGACGATCCGGTTGCTGATCAGAAACGCATTGATCGCCCCCAGCGGGATGCTCGGGATCGCTTCGATCGTCGGCGTACTGCGCACACGAGGCGACAATTTGATCGTTCCGCGGGACTCGGCACGGTTGAGGACAACACGTGGCTGACCATCGATGTAGACCAGCGACAGCGAATCGCCGGGATAGATGAGGTCCGGATCGCGTACTTGTGGATTGGCCCGCCATAACTCGCGCCATTTCCATGGTTCGCGCAAGAATTTGCCGGAAATGTCCCAAAGTGTGTCACCGGCAACGACGGTGTACGTTTGCGGGTGGCCTTCCTTGAGTTGCACTTGCGCCTGAACAAGACCGCTGGCGGTCAAAAGCAGCAGGGCGAGTAGTGATTTCCTCATGCGGTGAATCCCTTTATCATGTTGTCTCGCGTGAACATAAGTCCCATCAGTCATGGGGCTGCTCGCTTCGACATTCCAAGCCTGGCAGCCAATTTTGACTTTACCCTACAGTGCAGCCCTTACGTATATGGCCATTCTAAACATTCTCGAATTTCCCGATTCGCGCCTGCGCACCATCGCTAAACCCGTGGCGATAGTAGACGACGGCATACGCCAGTTGGTCGACGACATGTTTGAAACCATGTACGAGGCTCCTGGCATCGGTCTGGCAGCGACCCAGGTCAACGTCCACAAGCGTGTGGTCGTGATGGACCTGAGTGAGGATCGCACCGAGCCTCGCGTATTCATCAACCCTGAAATCGAAATGCTGACCGATGAAATGGATCAGTATCAGGAAGGCTGCCTCTCGGTGCCCGGTTTTTATGAAAATGTCGATCGTCCCCAGAAAGTTCGCATCAAGGCTCTGGACCGTGACGGCCAGCCTTACGAACTGATTGCCGAAGGTTTGCTCGCGGTCTGCATCCAGCATGAATGCGATCACCTGAACGGTAAGCTGTTCGTCGACTACCTCTCCAATCTCAAGCGTGACCGGATCAAGAAAAAGCTGGAAAAACAGCATAAGCAAAACGCCTGATCCCTCATCCAAAAAGGCCTGTGAAGGCCTTTTCTTTTTTACAGAACGAGAAGTCCATGACTGAGCCACTGCGCATCGTCTTCGCCGGTACTCCGGAATTCGCCGCCGAACATTTGAAGGCCCTGCTCGACAGCCCTCATCAGATCATCGCGGTCTACACCCAGCCTGATCGCCCGGCCGGTCGTGGACAAAAACTGATGCCAAGCCCGGTCAAGCAACTGGCGTTACAGCATGGCCTGCAAGTACTGCAACCGCCAACACTGCGCGATGCAACGGCTCAACAGGAGCTGGCAGAGCTCAAGCCCGATCTGATGGTGGTGGTCGCTTATGGCCTGATCCTGCCGCAAGTGGTGCTGGATATTCCACGCCTGGGCTGCATCAACAGCCATGCCTCCCTACTGCCACGCTGGCGCGGTGCGGCACCAATCCAGCGGGCCGTGCAAGCTGGCGATGCCGAAAGCGGTGTAACCGTCATGCGCATGGAAGCAGGGCTTGATACCGGTCCGATGCTGCTCAAGGTCGTCACGCCGATCACGGCAGAAGATACCGGCGGCACCTTGCACGACCGTCTTGCCGAACTTGGCCCGCCCGCTGTGTTGCAAGCCGTTGCCGGTCTGGCTGATGGCTCGCTGATTGGCGAAGTACAGGATGACAGCCTCGCCACTTATGCTCACAAACTGAACAAGGACGAGGCGCGCATCGACTGGAGCCGCCCGGCAGACGAGCTGGAGCGCCTGATCCGCGCCTTCAATCCATGGCCGATCTGCCACAGCACACTGAACGAAGAAGCCCTCAAGGTTCTGGCCGCCAGCCTTGCCGAAGGGCAGGGAGCGCCGGGCACGATTCTCGGCGCCAGCAAGGACGGCCTGATCGTAGCCTGTGGACAAGGTGCGCTACGCCTCACCCGTCTGCAACTGCCGGGCGGCAAGCCGCTGAACTTCACTGATCTGTTCAACAGCCGTCGCGAGAAATTCGCCACCGGCACGGTATTGGGCCAATGAACCCGCGTCTGGCCGCAGCCAGGGCATTGGCCGCCGTGCTGAGCGGCAAGGCCTCACTGAACAGCTCATTACCGACACAACTGGATAAAGTCGAAGTCCGTGATCGCGGGCTGACTCAGGATCTGGCCTTCGGCACCGCACGCTGGCAGCCGCGCTTGTCGGCGCTGGCGGCCAGGTTGCTGCAAAAACCCTTCAAGGCGGCTGACGCCGATGTCGAGGCGCTTTTGCTGGTCGGGCTTTACCAATTGCTCTACAGCCGCATCCCCGCCCACGCCGCCATCGGTGAAACGGTGGGTTGCGCCGACAAGCTCAAAAAGCCTTGGGCCAAGGCATTGCTCAACGCCGTTCTGCGCCGTGCGCAACGTGAAAGCGAAGCGCTGCTGGCTGAACTGGAACACGACCCGGTGGTGCGCACCGCTCACCCGCGCTGGCTGCAAAAAGCCCTGAAGGCCTCGTGGCCCGAGCAGTGGGAAGCCATCTGCGCCGCCAACAACGCTCATCCGCCCATGATCTTGCGGGTCAATCGTCGGCATAACAGCCGTGCTCAATACCTTGAGCTGTTGAAAGCGGCAGGCATCGAAGCCATTGCCTGCACCTTCAGCCAGGACGGAATCCTGCTCGCCGAGCCGGGTGATGTGCGCTCACTGCCAGGTTTTGCCGAAGGCTGGATCAGCGTGCAGGATGAAGCAGCCCAACTGGCTGCCGATCTGCTGGAACTGGCTCCCGGTCAACGTGTACTCGATGCCTGCTGCGCGCCGGGCGGCAAGACTTGCCACCTGCTGGAAGTACAGCCACAGCTCAGTGGCGTGGTGGCTGTGGATCTGGAAGCCAAGCGACTGGTTCGCGTTCGGGAAAACCTTGACCGCCTTGGCCTGGATGCCGAACTGATCGCCGCCGACGCCCGCGAAACCACGCAATGGTGGGACGGCAAGCCATTCCAGCGCATTCTGCTCGATGCACCGTGCTCGGCAACAGGCGTAATCCGCCGTCACCCGGACATCAAACTGACCCGTCAGGCGGATGACATTGCCGCCCTGGCCACGCTGCAAGGCGAACTGCTGGACGCGCTCTGGCCGACCCTGCAAGTCGGAGGCATTCTGTTGTATGCCACCTGCTCGACGCTGCCAACGGAAAACACGGAAGTGATCGAAGCCTTCCTGGCACGCACCAGCGGTGCTCGTGAACTGGATATCGCCGGGCAGCTCGGCCAGCAACCCGCAGGCATCAAGCAACCGCACGGTCGCCAGTTACTTGCACAGGAAGGCGGGCATGACGGCTTCTATTACGCAAAACTGATCAAGATCGCGGCGTCGGTCTGACAGGGAGATAGCAGTTGAAAATCATCATCCTGGGTGCAGGGCAGGTTGGCGGCACGTTGGCCGAACATCTGGCCAGTGAAGCCAACGACATCACGGTCGTCGACACCGATGGCGACCGTCTGCGTGATCTGGGCGACCGCCTGGATATCCGCACGGTTCAAGGCAAAGGCTCGTTTCCAACAGTGCTGCGCCAGGCCGGGGCCGATGATGCCGACATGCTGGTGGCCGTCACCAACAGCGACGAAACCAATATGGTCGCCTGCCAGGTTGCCTACACGCTGTTCCACACGCCGACCAAGATTGCCCGTGTCCGCGATGCGGCTTATCTGACCCGCGTCGAGCTGTTCGATAACGATGCGATTCCCGTGGATGTACTGATCAGCCCGGAACAGGTGGTAACCAACTACATCAAGCGTCTGGTCGAATACCCCGGCGCCCTCCAGGTGATCGACTTTGCCGAAGGCAAGGCACAACTGGTGGCCGTCAGAGCTTATTACGGCGGGCCGCTGGTGGGCCAAAAACTACGCCAGTTGCGGGCGCACATGCCCAATGTCGATACCCGCGTGGCCGCGATCTTCCGTCGCGACCGCCCCATTACTCCCCATGGCGACACCGTTATCGAAGCCGATGACGAAGTGTTCTTCATCGCGGCAAAGGCCCACATTCGTGCCGTGATGGGCGAGATGCGACGTCTGGACGAAAGCTACAAACGCATCGTCATCGCGGGCGGTGGCAATATTGGCGAGCGCCTGGCCGAAGCCATCGAAAGCCGCTATCAGGTCAAAATCATCGAGATGAACCCGGCCCGTTGCCGTCATCTGTCGGAAACCCTCAACAGTACCGTGGTGCTGCAAGGCAGCTCTTCGGATCGCGACCTGTTGATGGAAGAAAACATCGGCAATACCGACCTGTTCCTGGCACTGACCAATGACGACGAAGCCAACATCATGTCATCGCTGCTGGCCAAGCGGATGGGGGCACGCAAGGTGGTGACTCTGATCAACAACCCCGCGTATGTAGACCTGGTGCAAGGCGGGGAAATCGATATCGCCGTCAGCCCTCAACTGGCAACCATCGGCACCTTGCTGACCCACGTGCGACGCGGCGATATCGTCAGTGTGCATTCGTTGCGCAGGGGAGCGGCCGAAGCCATCGAGGCCGTAGCCCACGGCGATGCCAAATCCAGCAAGGTCATCGGCAAGGCCATCAAGGACATCATCCTTCCGCACGGCACCACCATCGGAGCCATTATCCGCGACGAAGAAGTCCTGATCGCCCACGATATCACCGTGATCGAATCAGGCGACCACGTGATCCTGTTCCTTGTGGATAAAAAATACATCCGCGATGTGGAGCGGCTGTTTCAGGTGGGGTTGAGCTTCTTCTGATCAATTAATGCACAAACAAAACCTGTGGGAGGCAGCTTGCTGGCGAAAAGGCCTGAAAACCGGCAGATATTCTGCGTCTGTACGCTGAAGTCGCCAGCAAGCTGCCTCCCACAAAGTGACCTTAACTGATCGGCTACTCCCACACGTTGTTCAATACCAGCGCGCTTCGCCCGCTGGCCGCTTCTTGAAGCGCTTCATGGTCCACATGTACTGGCTCGGGTAAGCCCGCACATATTTCTCGACCACTTTGCTCATGGCTGCCGCCGAGGTTTCGGTGTCAGTGCTGTACATCTCTTCGGGCGCAGCTTCCAGGACCACTTTGTAACCCGAGCCATCCGGCAGGCGCATGGCGTGCAGAAATACGCCAACAGCCTTGCCGCCCGCCAGCATGTTGGGCACGAACTTACTGGTCAGAGCCTGGGTACCGCAGAAAGGCACGAAGATACCGGCCGACTCTGCCGGCTCCGGATCAGCAGGAATCCCTACCGAGCCCCCTTTGCGCACTTCCTTGATGACGCTGAGGATGCCTTCCTTGGTCGAGGCCGCCACACGGTTGCCCAACTGCACCCGCTGCTTGCGCAGCAGTTCGTCCACCGCTTTCAGCTTGGGCGGGCGATAGAAAATGATCGGTTTGCACTGGCTGCAATAGAAGTGGTTGAGCACTTCCCAGTTACCCAGGTGGCTGGTGATGCCGACCACGCCCTTGCCGGAAGCGAGGGCATCCTTGAGCACATCGAGGCCTTCGACTTCACGCACCAGATCGATGGACTTCTGGGCAGGCCAGATCCAGGCGCAGGCGCTTTCCGTCAGGGTCTTGCCGATATCCATCAGGCTGCGGCCTACCAATCGGTCAAGCTCGGCCTTGTTCAACTCAGGAAAGCACTTGGACAGGTTGATCCGCGCCACTTCACGGGAACGGTTAGGAAGCTTCCACATCAACCAGCCAATCGAAGTGCCGACCCATTGCACGGCACGCCAGGGCAACAGAGCAAACAACCGCAACGCCCCGACAATCATGGCACCTTTGAACTTATCCACAGATCACTCCCAAACTCTTGAGGCAGGCATTGTAACCGCCAGCGCCATTGGCTGCGTATTGATCGCAGTAAACCACCCCGAATGCCAATGCTTGCAAGCTCTGAGCACGCATCAGCAGTGCTGCATGTAGCCGATGGCTGTAGTTATCGGCCTACTCATTTCACCTAATCGACTGACAACGTACTTCGGGCCGCTACCCGATGGCGTCCCTCTTTTTTATCCATCCTCTCCCAGACATCCGAATAACCGCATGGAGGCGAATATCGAGCAGGGACAGGCAACGCAATGGAGAAAGGGCATTTCATTGGCCTGGGTGACCAGACCACCTGTGGCGGCAGGGTTCTGGAGGGCGACCATCGTTTGAGCATGTGCGGTCTCGCCCGCTCCCGTACAGGTGATCGGGTGACCTGCGGAGCGAGCGGCAAGACCTATCGCATCACCGGCGGTATCCCGTGGATGCACAGCCAGGGGCTGTTGCTGGCCGGCACACTTCATAGCTCAAGCCCTTGCCCCTGCAGCGCCAGGCTGATTCCCTCGGTTCTTACCGCCACCTATGGATGGCCGGACGCTCATGCCCGGCAGGCTTTCCGATCTGTAATCACCCCCCTCTACGGCTTTGACGCATCGGCTACGCAAGACCGTTCTAGCAAGGACAAACCTCTGGAAATAGAGGAAGAAGAGGAGGAGGTCGAGCAGGAACAGTTGATTACCCTGCGACTTGGCGTGTTTTTCGATGGTACCGGCAATAACCAGTCAAACAGCGAAAGCGTTGCCGGATGCATGGCACGCGACGTCAACTTGCAGGACATGGCCGAAGAGGTTCGTCGATTCTGCGCAGAGCATGGTTATGACGGTAACGGCAGCTCGCCTGACAACAGTTACGGCAATGACACCAGCAATATTGCCCGGCTTTATGATTTGTATCGGGATCAGGCGGATATCACCATTGACTCGGACGCCGAAGAGGCGGCCTTGAAGGTTTACATCGAAGGCATCGGCACAATCAGTGGTGGCACTGATTCGCTGTATAGCCAGGGGAGTGGGCGTGGGGAGACGGGGGTTTTGGCGCGGGTTGAACAGACTCCGAGACTGATTCTTAACAATTTACGATTATTTGAAATAAGCAACCCTGAAGTGAAGATCAGACGCTTTGAAGTCGATATATTCGGTTTCAGCCGTGGAGCAGCCGCTGCACGACATTTCACAAATGATTTACTCAAGGGCACAGGTAGTTTGCTAGCTGCTGAACTGCCAGCAGGCTCGCAAATTCTTGCCAAGGATTTCGCCTGGCAAGTTCAACGCGATGTGAAGCTCAACTTCATCGGCCTGTTCGACACCGTGGCCGGGATCGTCTCACCGCTGGCAGGCGATTTCAGCCCGGGCAACGCCCATAACCCTGGCCTGGATCTGGGTTTACCGGCCCGCGCCGCACACAAGATCGTGCAGTTTGTGGCAAGGGATGAATACCGCCTGAACTTTGCCCTGACCCGCACTGACAACGACATCGTCCTGCCTGGCTCCCACTCGGATATCGGCGGAGGTTACCTGCCTCGCACCCGTGAAAGGCTGCTGCTCAGTAAACCGGTGAGCAGCCTTGAGCCTGGAGACACCCGACGAACACTCATCGGCCTACCGCCAGACATTGCGCACCACCGACCCATTGCTCAATCGCCTGATAGAACAAGGCATCAAACTCAAGCCGGTGGTCTGGTCAGTAAGGCAACCCCATAGCCGCGATGCGCTATACCCGGAAAAGCGAGTCTATGTGGCCGTCAAAAGCGACCGGGAAGTGGACGGTGATTTATCGAAGGTTTATCTGCGTGTGATGCGTGAGTTGGGGTTGCGTCACCAAGTCCCCTTCCAAAAGCTGGCAGAAACATCTTCAGTGGCGCTGCCTGCCGAGCTGCTTCCTGTCCTGAAAAAAATCCAGGCGTTTGTCCTGGGAAACAGTTCTGCTCTGAATTTAACCCGATCAGAGGAAGCCATGCTGCTGCATCGCTACATCCATTTTTCCGCCAACTGGAATGCCATGAAAAACTGGAATAACAGTGATCTGGACGTGATGTTCATCAACCGGCCCACGGACGACTACAAGCGTGTGGTGCATGCCAATGAATAAGCTTCAGGTATCGGTAGTATTGATTACTGCTTTGCTGATCAGCAGTTGCAGCGGCAACTATGGGGCCAAACTGCCGTATGACTCTTGGCGACTGGGCTTTTTTGCTCCCAATTACATGGAAGTCTGGATCGAAACCGCTGACGTAGTGGATATGCAAGACCGCTGGTTCAAACGGGCCATGAGCGGGGTGGCAGCAATCCAGACGCCTCCCAACCTGAAAGGAAAACCGAACGGCTGGCCCAAACGCCCCGGGGCCGGGTCGGGAAAGCAAGTCACGGGGGCCGACTTGCCTCGCTTTATATATGTCCGATGGCAGTCCTTGGCAGAACCTCAGACTTATCAGGCTTACATTGAAATACCCGAAGCAATTCGCGAAGTCATGCTTAAAGGTGAGCGAGCCTTTTGCAGAGCGGACGGTAAATGGATTACCGGATACAGGGAGGCAATCACCATTGGCCTGGCACCCGGAGGTATAGCCAAGACATGGGTTCATGGCGGTTGCCTTGGCCCCATTGAAGTCAGCCGCGTACAGGGCACGATATTTAAAAAAGGCCCGGATCTGGGACGAACCAACGGGCGTTATGCATTTGAGCTGGAGCCAGAATCCCAAGCCTACATCGACAAGTTTGGCATCCCCTATGAATCGTGGTGAAAGGAATACTCTAGCCGTCCTGGCTCTGGCAATGCTGCTTTTGGGATGCAGCGGCACCAATAGTTATGGGGCAAGGTTGCCGTATGACGCCTGGCGAATAGGTTTCTTCGCGCCTAACTATATGGAGGTCTGGATTGAAACTGCCGACGCCGTGGATATCAACAATCGCGTGTTCAAGCGGGCAATGAGTGGGGTTTCATCCATCCAAACACCACCCAACCTCAGGGGCAAACCAAAGGGCTGGCCCAAGCGACCCGGCGATGGTGCCGGAAAATACGTATATGGTGCCGAATTGCCGCGCTTGATTTACGTGCGCTGGCAGTCCCTGGCAGAACCTAAGACTTATCAGGCCTACATTGAAATACCCGAAGCAACTCGCGAAGTCATGCTTAAAGGTGAACGAGCCTTTTGCAGCGTGACCGGTAAATGGATTACCGGATACAGGAAGGCAATCACCATTGGCCTGGCACCCGGCGGTATAGCCAAGACATGGGTTCATGGCGGCTGCCTTGACCCCATTGAAGTCAGCCGTCTACAAGGCACGATAGTCAAACAAGGCCCGGATCAGGGACGAACCAACGGGCGTTATGCATTTGAGCTGGAGCCAGAATCCCAAGCCTACATCGACAAGTTCGGTATCCCCTATGAATCGTGGTGAAAGGGGCTGTCTGCTAAAAGCCCTAAGCACCTTGCCCTGACGCGGGAGCGAGCACGGCGTATCGGTCACAATCCACGGTATGGTCCATGACCATGCCGCTCGATTGCATATAGGCGTAGCAAATGGTCGGGCCGACGAAGGTGAAGCCGGCTTTCTTCAAGGCCTTGCTCATGGCTTCGGCTTCTGGCGTGATGGCCGGGACCTGGCTGCGATCCTTGAAGTGGTTGACCTTCTGCTGCCCTCCGACAAACGACCAGAGAAACCCGACCGGGTCGTCCAGTTTCAACCAGGCCTGGGCATTGCGGCGGGCCGCGTTGAGTTTGAGGCGGTTGCGGATGATGCCCGGTTCCTGCATCAACACTTCAATCTCGGCGTCGGTCATCGCGGCGATGCGATGGACGTCAAAGCCGAACATGACTTCGCGATATCGCGCGCGTTTTTTCAAAACCGTGATCCATGACAGACCGGCCTGGAACCCTTCGAGTAAAAGTAACTCGAAGAGCTTCTGCGCATCGCGCAGCGGCACTCCCCATTCCTGATCGTGATAAGCGATGTAAATAGGGTCTTCATTGCACCAAAAGCAGCGAGTCATAGGCCTTCCAAGGGTGGACGTGCAGCCGAATCGGGTATACTCCCGCTCTTTAAATCGCAGCCCAGCACAGGTGAATTTTGTGAGCCAGCCTACGCCAGCCGTGCGTACCTTCCAAGACTTGATCCTCGCCCTCCAGCAATACTGGGCAGAACAAGGTTGCGTGGTACTTCAGCCCTACGATATGGAAGTAGGCGCCGGCACTTTCCACACCGCCACGTTTCTGCGCGCCGTAGGCCCGGAAACCTGGAACGCCGCTTACGTACAACCAAGCCGTCGCCCGACTGACGGCCGTTACGGCGAAAACCCGAACCGCCTGCAGCATTACTATCAGTTCCAGGTCATCCTGAAACCGAACCCGGACAACTTCCAGGAACTGTACCTGGGCTCGCTCAAGCACATCGGCCTCGACCCGCTGGTGCATGACGTCCGTTTCGTCGAAGACAACTGGGAATCGCCAACTCTGGGCGCCTGGGGCCTGGGCTGGGAAATCTGGCTCAACGGCATGGAAGTCTCGCAGTTCACCTACTTCCAGCAAGTCGGTGGTCTTGAGTGCTACCCGGTGACCGGCGAAATCACCTACGGCCTGGAACGTCTGGCCATGTACCAGCAGGGCGTGGACTCGGTCTACGATCTGGTCTGGGCTGACGGTCCGTTCGGCAAAGTGACTTACGGCGATGTGTTCCATCAGAACGAAGTGGAGCAATCGACCTATAACTTCGAGCACGCCAACGTTGAAAAACTGTTCGAGCTGTTCGACTTCTATGAAAGCGAAGCCGCACGCCTGATCGAGCTTGAGCTGCCACTGCCAAGCTATGAAATGGTCCTCAAGGCCTCGCACACCTTCAACCTTCTGGATGCGCGCCGGGCTATTTCCGTGACTGCGCGTCAGCAGTACATCCTGCGTGTGCGCACGCTTGCCCGCTCTGTTGCCCAGAGCTACCTGCAAGCCCGGGCCAAACTTGGCTTCCCGATGGCACCGCCCGATCTACGCGATGAAGTGTTGGCTAAGCTGGAGGCTGCACAATGAGTGCTCAAGATTTTCTGGTCGAACTGGGCACCGAAGAACTGCCACCCAAGACCCTCAGCTCCCTGGGCGATGCATTTCTGGCAGGTATAGAGAAAGGCCTGCAAACCGCTGGCCTGACCTACAGTGCCAAGCAGGTTTACGCTGCGCCGCGTCGTCTGGCTGTGTTGATCACCGGTCTGGCCACGCAACAACCAGATCGTAGCGTCAATCTGGATGGTCCACCTCGTCAGGCCGCTTTCGACGCCGAAGGCAACCCGACTCAGGCAGCACTGGGCTTCGCCAAGAAGTGCGGCGTCGATCTGAGTGAAATAGATCAGAGCGGCCCCAAGCTGCGCTACAGCCAGAACATCATCGGCAAGCCGACAGCCACGCTGCTGCCGACCATCGTCGAAGACTCGCTGAACGACCTGCCAATCGCCAAACGCATGCGTTGGGGTGCCCGCAAGGAAGAGTTCGTGCGTCCGACCCAATGGCTGGTCATGCTGCTGGGTGAGCAAGTGATCGACTGCACGATCCTGGCTCAGAGCGCAGGCCGTCATTCTCGCGGTCACCGCTTCCATCACCCGGAAGACGTGCGTATTTCCTCGCCTGCCAGCTACCTCAGCGACCTGCGGGCAGCTCATGTACTGGCCGACTTCAACGAGCGTCGCCAGATCATCAGCAAGCGCGTCGACGAGCTGGCCGCCCAACAGGAAGGCACCGCTATCGTGCCTCCAAGCCTGCTGGACGAAGTGGCAGGTCTGGTCGAGTGGCCGGTTCCGCTGGTCTGTTCGTTTGAAGAGCGTTTCCTTGAGGTTCCTCAGGAAGCTCTGATCACCACCATGCAGGACAACCAGAAGTATTTCTGCCTGCTGGACAGCGAAGGCAAGTTGCTGCCGCGCTTCATCACGGTTGCCAACATCGAGAGCAAGGACCCGGCACAGATCATCGCCGGTAACGAGAAAGTGGTTCGTCCACGTCTGACCGATGCCGAGTTCTTCTTCAAGCAGGACAAGAAGCAGAAGCTGGAAACCTTCAACGATCGCCTGAAGAATGTTGTATTCCAGGCTCAGTTGGGCAGCGTCTTCGACAAGGCCGAACGTGTTTCCAAGCTGGCGGCATTCATCGCGCCACGCATTGGTGGCGACGCTCAGCGTGCAGCACGTGCCGGTATTCTTTCCAAGTGCGACCTGGCGACCGAGATGGTCGGCGAGTTCCCGGAAATGCAAGGCATTGCCGGTTACTACTACGCCAAGGCTGACGGTGAAGCAGAAGACGTCGCACTGGCACTCAACGAGCAATACATGCCTCGCGGTGCAGGCGCAGAGCTGCCTACCACCTTGACCGGCGCTGCCGTGGCCATTGCCGACAAGCTCGACACACTGGTCGGTATCTTCGGTATCGGCATGCTGCCAACCGGCAGTAAAGACCCGTACGCATTGCGCCGTGCAGCGCTGGGTATCCTGCGCATCCTGATCGACAAGAAGCTGGATCTGGATCTGATCGAGACCGTCAAGTTCGCGGTCAACCAGTTCGGTGCCAAGGTCAAGGCCGCCGGTCTGTCCGATCAAGTGCTGGAATTCATCTTCGACCGCCTGCGTGCGCGTTATGAAGACGAAGGCGTCGAAGTTGCGGTTTATCTGTCGGTTCGTGCCTTGCAGCCAGGTTCTGCTCTGGACTTCGATCAACGGGTCCAGGCCGTACAGGCATTCCGCAAGTTGCCACAGGCGGCGGCGCTGGCAGCGGTGAACAAGCGCGTATCGAACCTCTTGAGCAAGGCCGAGGGCAACATCGCCCAGACCGTCGAGCCCAAGTATTTCGACAACGCCAACGAGTTCTCCCTGTACTCGGCCATTCAACAGGCCGACCACGCGGTACAGCCGATGGCTGCCGAGCGTCAGTACAGCGAATCCCTGGCACGCCTGGCAACCCTGCGCGAGCCTGTAGATGCGTTCTTCGAGGCAGTGATGGTCAACGCTGACGACGCCAACGTGCGCGCCAACCGTTATGCATTGCTGGCACGTCTGCGCGGCCTGTTCCTCGGCGTTGCCGATATCTCGCTGCTGGGTTGAGGAATAGAGAGTGAAGCTGCTGATTCTCGATCGGGACGGAGTCATCAACCATGACTCCGACGCTTACATAAAGTCGGTGGAGGAGTGGATTCCCATTCCAGGCTCGATCGAGGCCATCGCAGCATTGAGCAAGGCCGGCTGGACGGTGGCAATTGCCACCAACCAGTCCGGCATTGCCCGAGGTTATTACGATCTGGCGACTCTGGATGCCATGCATGCGCGCTTGCGCGAGCTGGTGGCAGGGCAGGGTGGCGAGGTTGGCTTGATCGTTTATTGCCCGCATGGGCCGGATCAAGGTTGTGACTGCCGCAAGCCCAAACCGGGCATGCTGCAGACCATCGCCAATCATTACGCAGCAGACCTGAAAGGTTTATGGTTCGTGGGCGACAGCAAGGGTGACCTGCAGGCCGCTTTGGCCGTCGATGCTCAACCAGTTCTGGTAATGACCGGTAAAGGCCGCAGGACAATGGACGGTACGGTGCCGGCCGGCACTTTGATTTTTGACGATCTGGCGGCAGTTGCCGCAGAACTTATCCACAATAGCGTTTCGCTGTAATCCCTCAGGTTCAACGGTACGCTGAATGAGCGGGCACCTGCCCGTACGGTAAAAGCAACTATGTCGATCATGCAGGCAATCAGGACCTTTTTCTTTTACCTGTTGCTAGGCACCAGCTCTCTGCTGTGGTGCACACTGAGTTTCTTCATTGCGCCTTTTCTGCCATTCAAGGCTCGCTACCGGTTCATCAATGTCTACTGGTGCCGCTGCGCTATCTGGCTGACCCGCGTGTTTCTGAATATTCACGTGGAAGTGACCGGCGCGCACAACGTTCCAAAGACACCTTGCGTGATCATCTCCAACCACCAGAGCACTTGGGAAACCTTCTTCCTTTCGGCCTACTTCGAGCCCCTGAGCCAGGTGCTCAAGCGCGAGTTGCTGTACGTGCCGTTCTTCGGCTGGGCCATGGCCATGCTGCGTCCTATCGCGATTGATCGCGAAAACCCCAAGGCCGCACTCAAGCAAATCGCCAAGAAGGGTGACGAATTGCTCAAGGACGGCATCTGGGTACTGATCTTCCCGGAAGGCACCCGAGTCCCGTTCGGTCAGGTTGGCAAGTTCTCCCGTGGCGGCACCGCACTGGCCGTCAATGCCGAACTGCCCGTGCTGCCTGTAGCTCACAACGCCGGCAAGTACTGGCCGAAAGAAGGCTGGGCGAAGAAGCCGGGTACTATCCAGGTCGTCATCGGTGAACCCATGTACGCCGAAGGCACCGGCCCTCGCGCCATTGCAGCGCTCAACGACCGCGTCCAGGCCTGGAACGAAGCCACGCAGAAGTCCCTTGGGTCAGACGTTGCACCTGTCTCGAGCACCGAGAAAGCTGAAGTCTGATTTTGTGGATAACCTGTGCACCATTTTTGCGAAACCTTCAAAAAAATCGGCTAAGTCATTAATTTAGCTGCTTATTTCTGAAGCTGATTAATGAGCTAAAAACGTGCATAAGTTTTGCGAGTAGATAGAAAGCCGACCTTGAGGGTCGGCTTTTTAGTGGGCGCAACGCAAGCTCTGACTCACCTCTGAATCGACAAGGACGGCAAATGAAAGAAGTGATGCTTTTAGGCTCTGGAAGCAATTCTCTGTTTTGGGGAGGAGTGCTCGGATATTTATTGATCCTTGTACTGACGCTGATAAAGCAATTGATCCAACTGCACAACTCTCCTGTCATCAAGGAGTTTGCAGAGTATGCCTACTGGATTCTTGCAGGGGGTGCAGTGGTCGCTTTATCCATAGGATATGTCAGCCCCAGTGAACAGGGAGATCGCGTCTTTTCAACCTTGTGCTTTTACACGGGTCTGCTAATTCCCTTCATATGGAGAGCAAGAAAGCCTGGCCACCAATCATTGGATGGCGCTCTTTCAAGTGAGGCGTTATCGAAAGCGGCACTTTTTCTCTGGATAGTTTCGCTGTTTTTTCCGGTAGCAATCAAACATGGTCATAAAATCACCATGGGATGGAACCTACTGACTAGCGGATGGATCGGGCCATTGCGATTTCAATTTGCCTGGTATGCAAACCCTCTCTTTCTCATCAGTTTTTCTAAGGCTGCAATCCTCACAAAGCACGACAGGACCCGCTTTTCTGGCGCTAATGCTATCGCTCAATACGATCACTTTCTTTTGGGACAATGCTTTGAGTTACAGCTATGGCTGGGGCTTGCTGCTCTGGTTCATGGCGCTATTCCTCATGGTGGCTGCAGCAGGTGCTTTTGAAATCAGTAAGGGGGAAGAGCGGGAACTGGGAGAGTGGCTACGTTCACTAGGGCTTGTTGCCGCGATACTGATAGTCGGTATCGGTATTTCACTTTAACCAAAGATTCGAGTGGTGAGGGAAGCCGAAATCGATCACTCGAAGTCTGCTTTGTCTGAGTGTTCCCGATTTAAACGTCCGCCAGAGGTCTTCTATATGCCATCCCCACAGAACGGGGTGCGGTGTGTACGAAACCGAACTGCGCATAGAGGTCTTGTGCCTGACCATCCGCAATGAGACTGACGTAGCCGCTTTCAGGAACGGTGGCTTCAATGTATTTCATAATTTCGGTCATGATGCGTTTCCCTAGACCATTGCCTTGGTGCTCCCTAAGGACGGCAATGTCCACCACTTGAAAGAAACATCCCCCGTCACCAATGACTCGTCCCATCCCAACCGGGAGTGCCCCATGAAGTATCTGCACAGCAAAGAGAGTATTGGGTAAGCCCCGTACCGATGCCTCTTCGGTCTTTGCACTGAGGCCAGAGCCAATACGAAGCGCTTGATAAGTCTGAACAGAGGGCGTCTTCAGCAGGCATGAATAAGTGGTCAATCGAATCACCGAGGCAAATGGGTTTCTAAGGTAGGGATTCACGGATACGGCAGCAGCAACGGCTCACGCTGTGCAGAAAGTCACGGTTAATTCGTCAACTTACCAGGGCTCATCAGCCACTACGGATAAGTGAAGTTACATCGAGTTGGCGGTATTCTGCAGGAAACCGATCGCGTAATAACAACGCTAATTTTTAGAGTCTCAAGGATCGCTTGGCATGATAGAAGAGCTGTTTGAGTTCGTTTTCCGTGCCATCTTTTACCCCATCGGCTGGCCTGTGGTAAAACTCATCACGCTAGGAAAGTACCCGTCCAAAAACGCCTGGTTTTCCACACGCCCGGAATCCGACTGGACAATGGGTATCGGAATTGCCATTTCGCTAATTGCGATGATGGCGGCATTGGCACAGTTTGAGGCCGTAAGATAAAGATCGAACTGCAGGTATGCTCGATTGAGCAAGCGCACAATCAAATGTAATCCATAAAAAAACCCAGCACTCGGCTGGGTTTTTTACAGGACGATAAAAACACGCCCACTTGCAGCTACAACAACCTTAGAAATCCAGGTTGGAAACTGCCAACGCATTGCTCTCGATGAAGTCGCGACGAGGCTCGACCGCATCACCCATGAGGGTGTTGAAGATCTGGTCGGCTGCGATTGCGTCTTCGATCGTGACCTTCAGCATGCGGCGCACGCTTGGGTCCATGGTGGTTTCCCAGAGCTGATCGGGGTTCATTTCGCCCAGACCTTTATAGCGCTGGATAGTGTGGCGCTTGGTGCTTTCGGCCATCAGCCAGGCGAGGGCGTCCTTGAACTCGGTGACTGGCTTCTTGCGCTCGCCACGTTGCACATAGGCGCCTTCTTCCAGCAGAGAGCTGATTTGTGCGCCCAGGGCAGTGACGGTCTTGTAGTCGTTGCTGCCGAAGAAGTCGCGGTTGAAGGTGACGTAGTTCGACAGGCCGTGAGAGATCAGTTCAACCTCTGGCAGCCATACGTTACGTTCACGATCTTCACGCAGGCTGGCCTTGTACACCAGACCCGACTTCTCACCCGCACGCAGACGCTCATCGAACTTGGCCAGCCAGGCTTGCATGCCGGCATGGTCAGACAGTTGCTCGAGCGTGACAGGTGGCAGGTAAACGAAGTGCTCGGTCAGTTCCTGAGGATACAGACGCGAGAGGCGCTTGAGGGTCTTCATGACCATACGGAAATCGTTTACCAGGCGCTCCAGTGCTTCACCGGAGATACCAGGAGCCGATTCGTTCAGGTGCAGGCTGGCATCTTCCAGAGCCGACTGGGTCATGTACTCTTCCATGGCATCGTCGTCTTTGATGTACTGCTCTTGCTTGCCTTTCTTGACCTTGTACAACGGTGGCTGAGCGATGTAGATGTAGCCACGCTCGACCAGCTCTGGCAACTGACGGAAGAAGAAGGTCAGCAGCAGGGTACGGATGTGCGAACCGTCGACGTCAGCATCGGTCATGATGATGATGTTGTGATAACGCAGTTTGTCGATGTTGTACTCTTCGCGGCCGATGCCACAGCCCAAGGCGGTGATCAAGGTGCCCACTTCCTGGGAAGAGATCATCTTGTCGAAACGTGCTTTCTCGACGTTGAGGATCTTACCCTTCAGAGGCAGGATCGCCTGGGTTTTACGGTTACGCCCCTGCTTGGCTGAACCGCCAGCAGAGTCCCCTTCCACGAGGTACAGTTCGGAAAGGGCAGGGTCTTTTTCCTGGCAGTCGGCGAGTTTGCCCGGCAGGCCAGCAATATCCAGAGCGCCTTTGCGGCGAGTCATCTCACGGGCCTTGCGCGCAGCTTCACGAGCCCGTGCAGCATCGAGCATCTTGCCAACGACAGCCTTGGCTTCGTTCGGGTTTTCCAGCAGGAAGTCAGAGAAGTATTTACCCATCTCTTGTTCGACTGCGGTTTTGACTTCGGACGAAACCAGCTTGTCCTTAGTCTGGGAACTGAACTTCGGATCCGGCACCTTGACCGAAATGATCGCAGTCAGACCTTCACGCGCATCGTCACCGGTCGTGGCAACTTTGTGCTTCTTGGCCAGACCTTCCTGTTCGATGTAGTTGTTCAGGTTACGGGTCAGCGCAGAACGGAAACCAACAAGGTGCGTACCGCCATCACGCTGCGGAATGTTGTTGGTGAAGCACAACAGGTTCTCGTTGAAGCTGTCGTTCCACTGCAAGGCGATCTCGACACCCACGCCATCGTCACGCTGGACGTTGAAGTGGAAGACCTGGTTGACCGCAGTCTTGTTGGTGTTGAGGTACTCAACAAAAGCGCGCAGACCACCTTCGTACTTGAATAGCTCTTCCTTACCGCTGCGTTCGTCCTTCAGGAAGATACCAACGCCGGAGTTCAGGAATGACAGTTCACGAATCCGCTTGGCCAGGATGTCCCAGCTGAAGTGGATGTTCTTGAAGGTGTCAGCGGAGGGTTTGAAGTGGATCTGAGTACCGGTGCTATCGCTCTCACCAACGATTTTCATGGGTTCCTGTGGAACACCGTGAACGTAGGTTTGCTCCCAGATCTTGCCGCTGCGACGTACAGTCAGTTGCAGGACTTCCGAGAGGGCGTTAACCACAGAAACACCTACACCGTGCAGACCGCCGGAAACCTTGTAGGAGTTGTCATCGAACTTACCGCCGGCGTGGAGCACGGTCATGATGACCTCTGCAGCCGAAACGCCTTCTTCTTTATGGACGTCTACCGGAATACCGCGGCCGTTGTCGCGTACGGTAATGGATTCGTCTGGATGGATGGTGATGCTGATGTCGTCGCAGTGGCCAGCCAAAGCTTCGTCAATCGAGTTATCAACCACCTCGAATACCATGTGGTGCAGACCGCTGCCATCGTCTGTATCACCGATGTACATTCCGGGACGCTTGCGTACGGCATCAAGTCCTTTCAGCACTTTAATGCTGGACGAGTCGTACGTTTGATTTTCGCTCATGCAATCACTCCCGATGGTCGTGGGTCTGGGTGATACGGCCTTGTTCCACGTGGAACAAAGCAACTGGCGTTTCCGTCTGCCAGCCTTCCCTCAAAAATTCTTGATCTACACAGGTAATAAATACCTGGCAGCGTAATTCTTCCAGCAAGCGACAAAGTGCGCGGCGGTGGTTGTCGTCCAGTTCGGAAGGCAAGTCGTCCACCAGGTAAATACATTGGCCGCGGCGAGCCTGGCTAACCAGATGCCCTTGAGCGATGCGCAATGCACAGACCACTAATTTCTGCTGACCGCGGGACAATATATCCGCAGCATTGTGTGCGCCCAATCTAAGACGCAAATCAGCGCGTTGCGGTCCGGCCTGTGTATGGCCCATTTGCTGATCACGATGCAAGGATGAAGCGAGCACAGTGCTCAGCTCTTTTTCCTTATCCCAGCCTCGGTAGTAGCTCAGGGTCAAACCTTCAAGCTCAACAAGTTCGCTCAAAGTTTGTTCAAAGACGGGTTTCAGGGCCTTGATATAAGTGCGACGAAACTCATCGATTTCATCACTGGCCAGGCACAGTTCCCGATCCCATGCCGCTTGCGAAGCGGCGTCAAGTGTACCATGCCGCAGCCATGAGTTCCGCTGCCGCAGGGCCTTCTGGAGCCGCTGCCAGGTGGACATGAAACGAGGTTCCACGTGGAACACTCCCCAGTCCAGAAACTGTCGGCGTATTTTCGGTGCGCCTTCCAGCAAGCGAAAACTGTCGGGGTTGATCAGTTGCAGTGGAAGTATCTCGGCCAGTTGAGCAGCACTGCGTGCATTTTGCCCATCAATGCGAATCTGAAACTCGCCTTGTCTGTCCCGGGAAATTCCCAGATTGCTTTGGCCACTCTCAGCCAGTTGAACCTGACCAAAGACAGTGCAGGCTGGCTGTTCATATTGAATGACTGGAAGAAGGCGACTGCTGCGAAACGAGCGTGCAATGCCCAGCAAGTGAATGGCTTCCAGCACGCTGGTTTTGCCACTTCCGTTGGCACCGTAAAGAATGTTGATACGCGGGGAGGGGGAAAAGGTCACCGGGTGCAGATTGCGCACCCCAGTGACCGAGATGCGGCTAAGAGACATCTAGATAGCGCTGAACATGAGGTTACAGACGCATCGGCATGACAACGTAGGCGGAATCATCGTTATCCGATTCTTGTACCAGAGCACTGCTGTTGGAGTCCGACAGAATCAAGCGCACTTGTTCTGTTGTCATCACACCCAGCACGTCTAGCAGATAGCTCACGTTGAAACCGATTTCCAGGGAGTCACCGCTGTACTCTACGCTGATCTCTTCTTCTGCTTCTTCCTGCTCAGGGTTGTTCGCCTGAATCTTCAACTGACCACTTGCCAGTTGCAGGCGGATACCACGGTATTTTTCGTTCGACAGAATGGCGGTACGGCTGAAAGCTTCACGCAATGCCTGACGATCACCCAATACCAGCTTGTCACCACCTTTAGGCAGAACACGCTCGTAGTCCGGGAATTTGCCGTCTACCAGTTTGGAGGTAAAGGTGAACTCACCGGTCGTGGCACGAATGTGGTGCTGACCCAATACGATGCTGACGATGCCGTCCTGCTCGGTGAGCAGACGCGCCATTTCCAGAATGCCTTTACGTGGCACGATCACTTGATGACGGTCGGCTTGCTCGATCTGTGCAGACATCGAGCACATGGCCAGGCGGTGGCCGTCAGTGGCGACAGCACGCAAGATGCCAGCGCTAACTTCAAGCAGCATGCCGTTGAGGTAGTAACGGACATCCTGTTGAGCCATGGCAAAACTGGTGCGCTCGATCAAACGACGCAGCTTGCTTTGCACCAGGTCGAAAGTCAGTGAGCCCGGGCCTTCCTCAACGGTAGGGAAATCGTTGGCAGGTAGCGTGGACAAGGTGAAGCGGCTACGACCTGCCTTGACCACCACTTTGGAGTCATCGACCTTGATGTCGATCAGCACGTCGTTCGGCAGGCTCTTGCAGATATCCATCAGCTTGCGCGCAGGGACAGTGATTTCCCCTGGCTCAGCAGGCTCTTCGAGTTGGACACGACCCACCAGCTCCACTTCCAGGTCAGTACCTGTCAGGGAAAGTTGCTGGCCTTCGACGACCATGAGCACATTGGATAGCACCGGCAAGGTCTGACGGCGTTCAACCACGCCGGCGACCAATTGCAGGGGTTTCAACAGGGCTTCGCGTTGAATGGTGAAATGCATGGTCTAGTCCCTTGCCTTAATAAGCTGCACTGGCGTCATCATGTAGTCAGAGTCCGCAGCAGGTTCTTGTAGTCCTCGCGGATATCCGCGTCGGATTCCTTGAGTTCGTTGATCTTGCGACATGCATGCAGAACAGTCGTGTGGTCGCGGCCACCGAATACATCACCGATTTCCGGAAGACTGTGGTTGGTCAGTTCCTTGGAAAGCGCCATCGCCACCTGACGTGGACGTGCGACAGATCGGGAACGACGCTTGGACAACAGGTCGGAGATCTTGATCTTGTAGTACTCGGCGACAGTGCGTTGAATGTTATCCACACTCACCAGCTTGTCCTGCAACGCCAACAAATCTTTAAGCGACTCACGAATCAGTTCGATCGTGATATCACGGCCCATGAAGTGCGAGTGAGCGATGACACGCTTGAGCGCACCTTCGAGTTCACGGACGTTGGAGCGAATGCGCTGCGCAATGAAGAATGCAGCGTCATGGGGTAATTCGACCTTGGCCTGATCAGCTTTCTTCATCAGGATCGCAACGCGGGTTTCCAGCTCTGGCGGCTCGACGGCCACCGTAAGCCCCCAGCCAAACCTGGATTTCAGTCGTTCTTCCAGGCCTTCGATCTCTTTAGGGTAACGGTCACTGGTGAGAATGACCTGCTGCCCACCTTCGAGCAATGCGTTGAAGGTGTGGAAAAACTCTTCCTGGGAACGCTCCTTGCGGGCGAAGAACTGAATGTCATCGATCAGCAACGCATCGACCGAGCGGTAGAAGCGCTTGAACTCATTGATCGCGTTCAGTTGCAGCGCCTTGACCATATCGGCCACGAAGCGCTCCGAGTGCAGATAGACAACCTTCGCGTTCGGGTTCTTCTTGAGCAGATGGTTGCCCACCGCATGCATCAAGTGAGTCTTACCCAGACCGACGCCACCATAAAGGAACAGCGGGTTGTAACCATGCTTGGGGTTATCAGCAACCTGCCAGGCCGCAGCACGGGCCAACTGGTTGGACTTACCTTCGACAAAGTTTTCAAAAGTGAACGTGCGGTTCAGGTAGCTGGTGTGCTTGAGCGCACCTTCGACCTGGACAGTGCGCTGCTCGGCACGCGCTGGAGCCTGCTGCGAACTGGCACCCGCCATCGGATCGAAACTGTCACGCGAAGGTTCGTCGTGAGTCTCGGGGCTCTGGACCGGAGCTGGAGCAGCAGCCACCACAGGCGCAGCAACAGGTGTTGAAACGCTGCTGACGTTGTTGGCCGACAGCGCCTGCGAAGCAGCAGCGGCCAACGGTGCATTGGGTGCCGCACGCGGTGCCGAGCTGCGCTTGCTTCCTATTAATAAGGAAAGAGCAGGCGCCATTCCCTGGCCGTGCTCGCCCAACAGCTCAAGCAGACGACTCAGGTACTTTTCGTTTACCCAATCGAGAACGAAACGGTTTGGTGCATACACACGCAACTCGTCGCCTTCGGCTTCGACCTGTAGCGGACGGATCCAAGTGTTGAATTGCTGGGCAGGCAGCTCATCGCGCAAAAGCTCCACGCACTGCTGCCAAAGTTCCACTGACACGGATATCCCCTAAGTCGAAAGCCGGTGAGGCAAAAACATCCGCCATTGTAACGATCAGACGCCGACTTATCCACATGTAGGTTGCTCACAAACAAGGAGAAAGCCGGCTTTTATTACTTGAAAAGTCGACAGACGGTAGGTGGATAAGCTCTGTGGATAAACCGGCTTCAGCTCATTGCATAAGTCGGGTCGAAACTCTGTGGATAACGCACCTGTGGATAACATGCCATTCCATACACAGCTTTTCCGAGGTCACAGCACAGGGAGAGCACGGTTTCTCGACAGCCTTATGATCTTCTGTACACATTGATTTTAAAGGACTTCGATTGGTTATCCACAGACAGGTGCGTCCCTAGTCTTTATAAGCTCTACAAAGAAGCTTTAAATATTCCCTCTTTTTATTTCTATAACTGATTTCTCTCAGGTCACCCCGGATGCGGATGAGGAATGCGTAATGACTCGTAAGGAATGCGTAATGACTCGTAAGGAAGTAAATAAAGGAAAAGCTGGTTGGAAATTGACCTGCACGCCTGCTTTCTCTAGAATCCCCGGTCTCTTAAAACGGGGGCCATTCCGGCCCGTAGTGGACGAACCAGGTAACACGCCATGAAACGTACTTTCCAACCCAGCACTATCAAGCGCGCCCGCACCCACGGTTTCCGTGCCCGTATGGCCACCAAGAACGGCCGTGCAGTCCTGTCGCGTCGTCGCGCCAAAGGCCGTAAGCGTCTGGCAGTTTGATAAATCGGCACTGGTGGTGAGTCGAGACTTCAGTCGGGAAAAGCGTTTGCTGACTCCCCGGCATTTCAAGGCAGTCTTTGACTCCCCTACCGGCAAGGTTCCGGGTAAAAATCTCCTGCTCCTTGCACGCAACAACGACCTTGATCATCCTCGTCTGGGGCTGGTGATAGGTAAAAAGAGCGTAAAGCTCTCCGTTGAGCGAAACCGCTTGAAACGCCTCATGCGCGAATCATTCCGCCAGCACCAGGATAATCTGGTCGGTTGGGATATCGTGATCGTCGCGCGTAAAGGTTTGGGTGATGTAGAAAACCCTGAACTGATTCAGCATTTCGGCAAGCTCTGGAAACGTCTGGCGCGTAGCCGACCCACTCCAGAAGCAAAAACCGAAACTGCAGGGGTAGACAGTCCAGATGCGTAAACTGGCACTCGTTCCGATCCAGTTTTACCGCTACGCCATTAGCCCGCTGATGGCCAGTCACTGTCGTTTCTACCCCAGTTGTTCCTGCTATGCGTATGAAGCCATCGATAATCATGGCCTTTTACGCGGCGGCTGGCTGACACTTCGTCGTTTGGGCCGCTGTCATCCGTGGAATCCCGGTGGTTATGACCCGGTTCCACCTATCCCCACCTCCCGTTCTTCTTCGATGGCCGAGTAATCATGGATATTAAACGCACGATCCTGATCGTCGCCCTGGCAATCGTGACCTACGTCGGGGTTCTGAAATGGAACCAAGACTACGGCCAGGCTGCCATGCCGACCCAGAATGTTGCAGCCAGCACAACCGCACCGGCTATACCGGATACGGCTGCTGGTACTAATGGTTCTGCAAATGCCGATGTTCCAAGCCCGACCGCGAATAATGTCGCAGCGCCTCTGGAAACTCCGGTAGCGCCCAGCAAAGACCTGATTCAGGTCAAGACTGACGTGCTCGATCTGGCGATCGATCCGGTAGGTGGTGACGTAGTCCAACTTCGTTTGCCGCTGTATCCACGTCGCCAGGACCGCCCGGATGTTCCTTTCCAGCTGTTCGACAACGGCAGTGAACGTACCTTTCTGGCACAAAGCGGCCTGACCGGTACCAACGGACCTGATGCCCGTGCTACCGGCCGTCCGGTTTATTCGTCTGCACAAAAGACTTATCAACTGAACGATGGCCAGAATGATCTGGTCGTCGAGCTGAAATTCGCTGATAACGGCGTCAATTACATCAAGCGCTTCACATTCAAGCGCGGTTTGTACGATGTAGTGGTCACCTACGTTGTGGATAACCAGAGCGCTCAGCCTTGGGCGGGCAATCTGTTTGCACAATTGAAGCGCGATGCCAGCTCCGATCCGTCTTCGACCACTGCCACTGGCACTGCAACCTACCTGGGTGCTGCCTTGTGGACAGCTGCAGAGCCGTACAAAAAAGTGTCGATGAAAGATATCGACAAGGCTCCGCTGAAAGAAACAGTACAAGGTGGCTGGGTTGCGTGGCTTCAGCATTACTTCGTGACGGCCTGGATTCCAAGCCACAGCGACAGCAATGCTGTTCAGACTCGTAAAGACAACCAAGGCAACTACATCATCGGTTTCACTGGCCCGACACTGGCTGTTGCAGCCGGTGCCAAAGGCGAAACCAGCGCGACGCTGTATGCCGGCCCGAAAAGCCAGGCAGTACTCAAAGAGTTATCCCCAGGTCTGGAACTGACTGTCGACTACGGCATTCTGTGGTTCATTGCCCAACCAATTTTCTGGTTGCTGCAACATATCCACGCCATTGTGGGTAACTGGGGCTGGTCGATCATCTTCCTGACCATGCTGATCAAAGGCTTGTTCTTCCCTCTCTCTGCTGCCAGCTACAAATCCATGGCGCGCATGCGTGCCGTAGGTCCAAAGCTGACCGCCCTGAAAGAGCAGTTTGGTGACGATCGTCAGAAGATGTCCCAGGCAATGATGGAGCTGTACAAGAAAGAAAAGATCAACCCGCTGGGTGGATGCTTGCCGATTCTTGTCCAGATGCCGGTTTTCCTCTCGCTGTACTGGGTACTCCTGGAAAGCGTGGAAATGCGTCAGGCTCCGTGGATCCTGTGGATAACCGACCTGTCGATCAAAGACCCGTTCTTTATCCTGCCGATCATCATGGGCGCAACCATGTTCATCCAGCAGCGTCTGAACCCGACTCCGCCGGATCCGATGCAGGCCAAGGTCATGAAAATGATGCCAATCATCTTCACGTTCTTCTTCCTGTGGTTCCCTGCCGGTCTGGTTCTGTACTGGGTTGTGAACAACACCCTGTCGATCGCACAGCAGGCCTACATCACTCGCAAGATCGAAGCCGCTACCAACAAGGCTGCTGCTTGATCTAACCTGTGAACAAGTTTTACAAGACGCCCCCTCGTGGGGCGTTTTGCTATCTGTCAGTTGTCCAGGAGCCGGACCATGAACGTCCCTCGTGAAACCATCGCAGCCATCGCAACCGCCCAAGGTCGCGGGGGTGTTGGCATCGTGCGTATATCCGGGCCTTTGGCGAGCAAGGCTGCTCAAGCGATCATTGGCCGCACGCCAAAACCACGATTTGCTCACTACGGGCCTTTCGAGGATGAAACTGGCCAGGTCATCGATGAAGGGATTGCGCTGTATTTTCCTGGCCCAAACTCCTTTACCGGCGAGGACGTCCTGGAGCTGCAAGGCCACGGCGGCCCTATCGTTCTGGATATGCTGCTGCAACGTTGCCTGCAACTTGGCAGCCGTCTGGCAAGGCCAGGTGAATTCAGCGAACGGGCGTTCCTCAACGATAAGCTCGATCTCGCTCAAGCAGAGGCCATCGCGGATCTGATCGAAGCCAGTTCTGCACAGGCTGCGCGCAACGCATTACGCTCCTTGCAGGGTGTTTTTTCGCAGCGTGTGGATAACTTGACCGAGAAGTTGATCAGCCTGCGGATCTATGTCGAAGCGGCCATCGACTTTCCTGAGGAAGAAATCGACTTTCTTGCTGATGGCCATGTACTGAGCATGCTTGATGAGGTGCGTAACGAGTTATCCACAGTGCTGCGCGAAGCAGGCCAGGGTGCGCTGCTGCGGGACGGCATGACTGTAGTGATTGCTGGTCGTCCCAATGCCGGCAAATCCAGCCTGCTCAATGCCCTGGCAGGTCGAGAGGCTGCGATTGTCACCGAGATAGCCGGCACGACACGTGATGTGCTGCGCGAACATATCCACATAGACGGCATGCCACTGCATGTTGTGGATACGGCAGGCCTGCGCGATACCGACGATCAGGTGGAAATCATCGGCGTACAACGTGCCCTCAAGGCCATTGGCGAGGCAGATCGCATCTTGCTGGTGGTAGACGCTACGGCGCCTGAAGCGACCGATCCTTTCGCACTATGGCCAGAGTTCCTGGAACAACGCCCTGATGCATCCAAAGTTACGCTAATCCGTAACAAGGCCGATCTCAGTGGCGACCTCATCGCTCTGGAAACCAGCGCTGATGGCCATGTCACGATCAGTCTCAGTGCCAAGGCCGGAGGTGAAGGTCTGGAACTGCTGCGCGAGCACCTCAAAGCCTGCATGGGATACGAGCAGACCTCGGAAAGCAGCTTCAGCGCACGTCGACGCCATCTCGAAGCTCTGCGTCATGCCAGTGACTTTCTGGAGCATGGCCGCGCACAACTGACATTGGCCGGCGCAGGCGAGCTATTGGCGGAAGACCTGCGCCAGGCTCAGCAGGCGTTGGGTGAAATTACCGGGGCTTTCAGCTCCGACGACCTGCTCGGCAGGATCTTCTCAAGCTTCTGCATCGGCAAGTAATCTCGGCAATACAGCCCGACGCAATGTCGGGCTTGCCTTTCTGAACTCCCTTTCTAGTCCCCCAGCAAGCCTCTCTTATTCACAGAGAAAGGCTTTGCCCTGCCTGCTCATTGCCACTGGTCGCACCAAAACACAATTCTGTGGGCTTACGGGCCTGTGAATTGTCCATTCAAAGTGCTTTTCAGCAGAATTAAGCCCTGTGAATAACTGCTTCTGAGCTCAGTTGATAACTGGGGTCGAAAGCTGAAGATAAACCCCTCTGTGGACAAGTGGTCATTTAATCCACAGGCTCAAGACGGTTATCCAAAGGCCTCAATGGCACATGAACACAGACTTTTGAATCGCTGTACATATTGATTTATATGGCCTGTAGAACCTTATCCACAGAAAGGATGCTCAGTAAGAATAAACATAAAAACAAGGTTTTATAAGATTTCTTTCCTTTTTAATTTCTTTATTCATCAGTTTTCCACAGCTGGTTAAATTTTGTGCAACGGGTTTCTTTCAGGTGGGTGTATTCCCTATACTTGTCAGCTATCCCAATTTCCCATCGACAACAGGCACGAGGTGCGTGGTGGATTTCCCTTCCCGTTTTGAAGTGATCGTCATCGGTGGCGGTCATGCCGGTACCGAGGCCGCACTTGCGTCGGCACGCATGGGTGTCAAAACCCTATTGCTGACGCACAACGTGGAAACGCTCGGTCAGATGAGCTGTAACCCGGCCATTGGCGGCATTGGCAAAAGTCATCTGGTCAAGGAAATCGACGCCCTTGGTGGTGCGATGGCAACGGCCACCGATAAAGGCGGCATCCAGTTCCGTGTATTGAACAGCCGCAAAGGGCCAGCAGTACGAGCCACTCGTGCTCAGGCAGACCGTGTCCTGTACAAGGCCGCCATTCGCGAAATCCTGGAAAACCAGCCGAACCTGTGGATATTTCAACAGGCCTGCGATGACCTGATCGTCGAGCAGGATCAGGTCCGTGGCGTTGTTACCCAAATGGGTCTGCGTTTCATGGCCGATTCCGTGGTCTTGACCACTGGTACGTTCCTGGGCGGACTTATCCACATCGGTATGCAGAACTATTCCGGTGGCCGTGCAGGAGATCCGCCGTCGATTGCCCTTGCAAAACGGTTACGTGAACTGCCGCTGCGCGTTGGTCGCCTGAAAACCGGTACGCCACCGCGTATCGATGGCCGTTCGGTCGATTTTTCGGTGATGACAGAACAACCTGGCGATACGCCTATACCGGTCATGTCGTTCCTGGGTTCCAAGGAGCAGCATCCAGAGCAAGTCAGTTGCTGGATCACGCATACCAATGCCCGGACCCACGAAATCATTGCCTCCAACCTTGATCGTTCACCCATGTATTCCGGTGTGATCGAAGGTATCGGCCCGCGCTACTGCCCTTCGATCGAAGACAAGATCCATCGCTTTGCCGACAAGGAAAGCCATCAGGTCTTCATCGAACCTGAAGGCTTGACCACTCACGAGCTGTATCCGAACGGAATTTCCACTTCGCTGCCATTCGATGTGCAGTTGCAGATCGTTCGTTCGATTCGCGGCATGGAGAATGCGCACATCGTCCGTCCTGGTTACGCCATCGAGTATGACTACTTCGATCCTCGGGACCTGAAATACAGCCTGGAAACCAAAGTCATCGGCGGCCTGTTTTTCGCTGGCCAGATCAACGGCACCACTGGCTACGAAGAAGCCGGTGCGCAAGGTCTGCTGGCCGGGACCAACGCTGCGCTTCGCGCCCAGGGCAAGGAAAGCTGGTGCCCGCGTCGTGATGAAGCGTACATCGGCGTACTGGTTGACGACCTGATTACACTCGGCACACAAGAGCCTTACCGGATGTTCACATCCCGTGCCGAATATCGTCTGATCCTGCGTGAAGACAACGCCGACCTGCGTCTGACCGAAAAAGGTCGTGAGCTGGGGCTAATCGACGACGCCCACTGGGCAGCGTTCTGCACCAAGCGTGAAAATATCGCGCTTGAAGAACAGCGTCTGAAAAGTACCTGGGTTCGACCTGGTACAGAGCAGGGCGATGCGATTGCCGCACACTTCGGCACGCCGCTGACTCACGAATACAATCTGCTCAACCTGCTGACTCGTCCGGAAGTCGATTATGCGAGCCTGATTTCCCTTACCGGCGAGGGCTGTAGCGACCCTCAAGTCACCGAGCAGGTCGAGATCAAGACCAAATACGCCGGTTACATCGAACGTCAGCAGGACGAAATTGCCCGTCTGCGGGCCAGTGAAGATACAAAACTGCCGGAAGACATCGACTACACGACGATTTCCGGTCTGTCGAAAGAGATTCAAGGCAAGCTGGGGATAACTCGTCCCGAGACCCTGGGACAGGCATCGCGGATTCCTGGCGTTACGCCGGCGGCGATTTCCCTGTTGATGATTCATTTGAAAAAACGCGGCGCGGGCCGTCAGTTGGAGTAAAGCGCTTGAGTTCTATGGTTACCCCGCAGCATGCTCAGGAATTATCCACAGGTGCCCGGGAACTGGGCGTGGATCTGAGCGAAAAGCAGCATGGCCAGTTACTGGCTTACCTTGAGCTGTTGATAAAGTGGAACAAAGCCTACAACCTGACGGCTGTGCGCAATCCGGACGAGATGGTTTCGCGTCATTTGCTCGACAGCCTGAGTGTCGTTCCTTTCATCGAAGGCCCACGCTGGCTGGACGTTGGTAGTGGTGGCGGGATGCCCGGTATTCCGTTGGCTATCATGTTCCCGGAGATGAAAGTTTCGCTTCTGGACAGCAATGGCAAGAAAACCCGGTTCCAGACTCAGGTCAAACTTGAGCTGAAACTCGACAACCTCGAAGTTATCCACAGCCGTGCAGAGGCTTATCAGCCAGATGCGCCGTTCACGGGAATTGTTTCCCGGGCGTTCAGCAGTCTGGAAGACTTTACTGGGTGGACGCGCCACATGGGCGACACCGATACACGTTGGCTGGCGATGAAAGGGCTGCATCCGACCGATGAACTGGTAGCATTGCCGCCAGATTTTCATCTCGATAGCGCACAAGCCTTGACCGTTCCAGGTTGCCAAGGCCAACGCCATCTGCTGATACTGCGCCGCACGGCATGACTGGGAACACAAGCAAGAATGGCTAAGGTATTCGCGATAGCGAACCAGAAAGGTGGTGTGGGTAAAACCACCACTTGTATCAACCTCGCAGCGTCACTGGTTGCAACCAAGCGCCGCGTGCTGTTGATCGATCTCGACCCTCAGGGCAACGCGACCATGGGTAGCGGTGTGGATAAACACACCCTGGAAAACTCGGTATACGACTTGCTGATCGGTGAATGCGATCTGGCCGAGGCGATACAGTTTTCCGAACATGGCGGTTATCAACTGCTGCCGGCCAACCGTGACCTTACGGCGGCCGAAGTGGTGTTGCTGGAAATGCAGATGAAGGAAAGCCGCTTGCGCAATGCGCTGGCGCCTATCCGGGAAAACTACGATTACATCCTCATTGACTGCCCACCGTCGCTGTCGATGCTGACCCTCAATGCCCTGGTGGCATCCGATGGGGTCATTATCCCCATGCAGTGCGAGTATTTTGCGCTCGAAGGTCTCAGCGACCTTGTGGATAACATCAAGCGCATCGCAGAACTGCTCAACCCTCAACTGAAAATAGAAGGGTTGCTGCGCACGATGTACGACCCGCGCCTGAGCCTGATCAACGATGTTTCCGCGCAGCTCAAGGAACACTTTGGCGAACAGCTCTACGACACCGTGATCCCGCGCAACATCAGGCTCGCCGAAGCGCCGAGTTTTGGCATGCCGGTTCTGGCCTATGACAAGGCTTCCCGCGGTGCGCTGGCTTACCTGGCCCTGGCGGGTGAACTGGTACGTCGTCAACGTCGCAGCTCGAAAGCCGCGCAGCCAACCTAAGGAATTCCCATGGCCGTCAAGAAACGAGGTCTCGGACGTGGGTTGGACGCACTTCTGAGCAGTCCAACCGTCAGTTCTCTGGAAGAACAGGCCGTCAAGATCGATCAGCGCGAGCTGCAGCATGTGCCTCTGGATCTGATCCAGCGTGGCAAGTACCAGCCGCGTCGCGATATGGATCCCCAGGCGCTTGAAGAGCTTGCCCTGTCGATCAAGTCCCAGGGCGTCATGCAGCCGATCGTGATTCGTCCCATTGGTGACAATCGCTACGAGATCATTGCAGGTGAGCGTCGCTGGCGTGCCAGCCAGCAGGCAGGCGTAGAGACGATTCCGGCAATGGTCCGCGAAGTCTCGGATGAAAACGCCATCGCCATGGCGTTGATCGAGAACATCCAGCGCGAAGACCTCAACCCCATCGAAGAAGCGATGGCCCTGCAGCGGTTGCAGCAAGAGTTTCAACTGACTCAGCAGCAGGTCGCCGATGCAGTCGGCAAGTCACGAGTCAGTGTGGCCAACCTGCTGCGTCTGATTGCATTGCCTGAGGTCATCAAGACCATGCTGTCGCATGGTGATCTGGAAATGGGCCATGCCCGTGCATTGCTCGGTTTACCTGAAGAAAGGCAGATCGAGGGTGCGCGACATGTTGTCGCACGTGGCCTGACTGTGCGTCAGACCGAAGCGCTTGTCAGGCAGTGGCTCAGTGGCAAACCGGCTCCAGTGGAGGCGGTAAAAACAGATCCGGACATCAGTCGGCTGGAACAGCGCCTTGCCGAGCGGCTGGGCTCTGCGGTCCAGATCCGTCACGGACAGAAGGGAAAAGGGCAGTTAGTCATCCGTTATAACTCGCTGGATGAGTTGCAAGGTGTGCTTGCCCACATTCGCTGAAACAATTGCTCTGTAGCGTGTAGTCGGAAATCACTACCTTACGGTTGAATAGGGGCTTAACCGCCCCTATACTCTGCGCGCATTTTGTCGGCACAAATTATGCCAAGTTATTGCTTATGGCGACCGACATTCAAGGAGCAGTTGCGATGGAATCACGCATGCCAGACCGCTTGCCGTTCCATCGACTAGCGGTTTTTCCGGTATTGCTGGCTCAATTGATTGTCCTGCTGCTGGCCGCTTTTGCGCTTTGGCAGTTGAAAGGAGTCGTAGCGGGATATTCTGGGCTGTGCGGTGGCCTGATAGCCTGGCTGCCCAATTTGTACTTTGCTCACAAGGCTTTCCGGTTTTCCGGGGCTAGAGCAGCGCAAGCCATCGTCCGGTCATTTTATGCCGGCGAGGCAGGCAAACTGATTTTTACGGCAGTGCTTTTTGCACTGACGTTCGCAGGTGTGAAGCCATTGGCGCCGCTAGCTGTATTCGGCGTGTTCATGTTGATCCAGGTGGTCAACTGGTTCGCTCCCCTGCTAATGAGAACAAGACTTTCGAGACCTTAGGGCGTTTGAGGCAAAAATGGCAGAGCAAACAGCTTCGGGCTATATCCAGCACCACTTGCAGAACCTGACTTTCGGTCAGCTACCCAACGGCAGCTGGGGCTTTGCCCACACCGCAGCAGAAGCAAAAGAAATGGGCTTTTGGGCTTTCCACGTCGATACCCTCGGCTGGTCGGTCGCACTGGGCCTTATTTTCGTTCTTATTTTCCGCATGGCGGCCAAGAAGGTAACTTCCGGTCAGCCTGGCGCTCTGCAGAACTTCGTCGAAGTGCTGGTCGAGTTCGTCGATGGCAGCGTGCGTGACAGCTTCCACGGCCGTAGCGCCGTGATCGCTCCACTGGCTCTGACCATTTTCGTCTGGGTGTTCCTGATGAACGCCGTCGACCTGGTTCCTGTCGACTGGATTCCTCAGCTGGCGATGCTGATCTCGGGCGATGAGCACATTCCTTTCCGTGCTGTTCCGACCACTGACCCAAATGCCACTCTGGGCATGGCTCTGTCGGTCTTCGCACTGATCATTTTCTACAGCATCAAGGTCAAGGGCATCGGTGGTTTCATCGGCGAACTGACCCTTCACCCGTTCGGCAGCAAGAACATCTTCGTTCAGGCGCTGCTGATTCCGGTGAACTTCCTGCTTGAATTCGTGACCCTGGTAGCCAAGCCGATTTCGCTGGCACTGCGTCTGTTCGGCAACATGTACGCTGGCGAGCTGGTATTCATCCTGATCGCGGTCATGTTCGGCAGTGGCCTGCTCTGGCTCAGTGGCCTGGGTGTGGTGCTGCAATGGGCGTGGGCTGTATTCCACATCCTGATCATCACCCTGCAAGCGTTCATCTTCATGATGCTGACCATCGTTTACCTGTCGATGGCTCACGAAGATAACCATTAAGATTCGCCATTCGGTGCATCTGATGACCCTCTTGCCATTGGTGAGAGGGAGCCGCAAGCGGGAGACCGCAAGGGCTGATGTAACAAACGATTTTGTTTTACCGCTTTAATCTAAGAAAACCTAACCAATACGACGTAAAAGTCGGGAGGAAAGATGGAAACTGTAGTTGGTCTAACCGCTATCGCTGTTGCACTGTTGATCGGCCTGGGCGCACTGGGTACTGCAATCGGTTTCGGCCTGTTGGGCGGTAAGTTCCTGGAAGGCGCTGCGCGTCAACCAGAAATGGTTCCAATGCTGCAAGTTAAAATGTTCATCGTTGCGGGCCTGCTCGACGCCGTTACCATGATCGGTGTTGGTATCGCTCTGTTCTTCACCTTCGCGAACCCCTTCGTTGGTCAACTCGCTGGCTAATCGCTCGATTTTTCGAGTTGATTGGTGTGATGGACAACGAACGAGCGAGGTGTTGGCGTGAATATTAATGCAACCCTGATTGGCCAGTCCGTTGCGTTCTTCATCTTTGTGCTGTTCTGCATGAAGTTCGTGTGGCCTCCGGTCATCGCGGCTTTGCACGAACGTCAGAAGAAGATCGCGGATGGACTGGACGCTGCTACACGAGCAGCTCGCGACCTGGAGCTGGCCCAAGACAAAGTGGGTCAACAACTGCGCGAAGCTAAAGCTCAAGCAGCTGAAATCATTGAGCAGGCCAAGAAACGCGGTACTCAGATTGTCGACGAAGCCCGTGAACAGGCTCGCGTTGAAGCTGACCGTGTGAAGGCTCAGGCTCAGGCCGAGATCGAGCAGGAACTGAACAGTGTCAAAGACGCTCTGCGCGCCCAGTTGGGTAGCCTGGCAGTCAATGGCGCCGAGAAGATCCTGGGTGCCACAATCGATCAAAACGCGCACGCGGAGCTGGTTAACAAACTGGCTGCTGAAATTTAAGCGAGGGCGATCATGGCAGAACTGACCACGTTGGCCCGACCTTACGCTAAGGCGGCCTTCGAGCACGCGCAGGCCCACCAGCAACTGGCCAATTGGTCAGCCATGCTCGGCCTGGCTGCTGCGGTGTCGCAAGACGACACCATGCAGAGCCTGCTCAAGGCCCCGCGACTGACGAGCGCACAGAAGGCCACCACTTTTATTGAAGTGTGTGGCGACAAGTTCGATGCCAAGGCACAGAATTTCATCCATGTCGTTGCTGAAAACGACCGTCTCCCGCTTCTGCCGGAGATCGCCGAACTGTTCGACCTGTACAAGGCCGAGCAGGAAAAATCGGTCGATGTGGATGTCACCAGTGCTTTTGCATTGAACCAAGAACAGCAAGACAAACTCGCCAAGGTTCTCAGTGCACGGCTCGGCCGGGAAGTGCGCCTGCATGCTGCGGAGGATGCCACCCTTATCGGTGGTGTCGTTATCCGCGCCGGCGACCTGGTTATCGATGGCTCAGTTCGCGGCAAGATCGCGCAACTAGCCGAAGCATTGAAATCTTGAGTTTGAAGGGGCAGCAGAGCAATGCAGCAACTCAATCCTTCCGAAATAAGTGAAATCATCAAGGGTCGCATCGAGAAGCTCGATGTAACCTCCCAAGCCCGTAACGAAGGCACCGTCGTCAGCGTGTCTGACGGTATCGTGCGGATTCACGGTCTGGCCGACGTAATGTACGGCGAAATGATCGAGTTTCCGGGCGGCGTCTACGGTATGGCGCTGAACCTTGAGCAAGACTCTGTCGGTGCCGTTGTACTGGGCGCCTACACGACTCTGGCTGAAGGCATGAGCGCCAAGTGTACTGGCCGCATCCTCGAAGTTCCGGTTGGTAAGGAACTGCTGGGTCGCGTAGTCGACGCACTGGGCAACCCTGTTGACGGTAAAGGTCCGCTGAACAACACCGAGACCGATGCGGTCGAGAAAGTTGCTCCAGGCGTGATCTGGCGTAAGTCGGTCGACCAGCCAGTGCAAACTGGTTACAAGGCCGTCGACGCAATGATTCCAGTCGGCCGTGGCCAGCGTGAGCTGATCATCGGTGACCGCCAGATCGGTAAAACCGCTATGGCGATCGACGCGATCATCAACCAGAAAAACAGCGGCATCTTCTGCGTCTACGTTGCAGTTGGTCAGAAACAATCGACCATCGCCAACGTTGTTCGCAAGCTCGAAGAAAACGGTGCACTGGCTAACACCATCATCGTTGCTGCAAGTGCTTCCGAATCCGCTGCGCTGCAATTCCTTGCACCGTACTCGGGTTGCACCATGGGCGAGTACTTCCGCGACCGCGGTGAAGACGCGCTGATCGTTTATGACGATCTGTCCAAGCAAGCAGTGGCTTACCGCCAGATTTCCCTGCTGCTGCGCCGTCCACCAGGCCGTGAAGCCTACCCGGGTGACGTGTTCTATCTCCACTCCCGTCTGCTGGAGCGCGCATCGCGTGTTTCCGAAGAGTACGTAGAGAAGTTCACCAACGGCGCAGTGACCGGCAAAACCGGTTCCCTGACTGCACTACCGATCATCGAAACCCAGGCTGGCGACGTTTCCGCGTTCGTTCCGACCAACGTGATTTCCATCACTGACGGTCAGATCTTCCTGGAATCGGCCATGTTCAACTCCGGCATCCGTCCGGCAGTGAACGCCGGTGTTTCGGTATCCCGTGTAGGTGGTGCCGCACAGACCAAGATCATCAAGAAGCTTTCCGGTGGTATCCGTACCGCTCTGGCTCAGTACCGTGAACTGGCAGCATTCGCCCAGTTCGCTTCTGACTTGGATGAAGCCACTCGCAAGCAGCTTGAGCATGGTCAGCGCGTTACCGAGCTGATGAAGCAGAAGCAATACGCGCCGATGTCTATCGCTGATATGTCGCTGTCCCTGTATGCCGCTGAACGTGGCTTCCTGGTGGATATCGAGATTCCAAAAATCGGCAGCTTCGAGCAGGCTCTGATTGCTTACTTCAACCGCGATCACGCCGACTTGATGGCGAAGATCAACGTGAAGGGTGACTTCAATGACGAAATCGACGCTGGCCTCAAAGCCGGTATCGAGAAGTTCAAAGCCACCCAAACCTGGTAAGCCGCAGCGGGAGCCGAAAGGTTCCCGCTTGCTAACCTGATAGGTGTTACATGGCAGGCGCAAAAGAGATTCGCAGCAAGATTGCGAGCATCAAAAGCACGCAAAAGATCACCAGCGCCATGGAAAAAGTGGCGGTCAGCAAAATGCGCAAGGCTCAGTCGCGCATGGCTGCTAGCCGTCCTTACGCGGAGCGCATCCGTCAGGTGATTGGTCATCTTGCCAACGCCAACCCGGAGTATCGCCACCCGTTCATGATCGAGCGCGAAGTAAAGCGTGTCGGTTATGTCGTAGTGAGCAGTGACCGTGGTTTGTGCGGTGGCTTGAACACCAACCTGTTCAAGGCTTTGGTCAAGGACATGGCGGTAAACCGTGAAAACGGCGTAGAGATCGATCTGTGCGTGGTCGGCAGCAAAGGTGCGGCATTTTTCCGCAACTTCGGCGGTAACGTCGTCGCTGCGATCAGCCACCTGGGCGAAGAGCCGTCGATCAATGATCTGATCGGCAGCGTCAAGGTGATGCTGGATGCCTACCTGGATGGTCGAATTGATCGCCTGTCCGTGGTATCCAACAAGTTCATCAACACCATGACCCAGCAGCCAACGGTGGAGCAATTGATTCCGCTGGTGGCAACCCCGGATCAGAAACTCAAGCACCACTGGGACTATCTCTACGAACCCGATGCCAAAGAGCTGCTTGACGGCTTGATGGTTCGCTACGTTGAGTCGCAGGTGTACCAGGCGGTGGTCGAGAACAACGCTGCTGAACAAGCTGCGCGGATGATCGCGATGAAGAACGCCACAGACAACGCCGGTGATTTGATCAGCGATTTGCAGCTGATCTACAACAAGGCGCGTCAGGCAGCGATCACCCAAGAGATCTCGGAAATCGTCGGCGGCGCTGCCGCGGTTTAACGGTTCAAATATTAGAGGAACCAGCTAATGAGTAGCGGACGTATCGTTCAAATCATCGGCGCCGTGATCGACGTGGAATTCCCACGCGATAGCGTACCGAGTATCTATAACGCGCTGAGTGTAGAAGGCGCGCAAACCACTCTCGAAGTTCAGCAGCAGCTGGGCGACGGCGTGGTTCGTACCATTGCAATGGGTTCGACCGAAGGCTTGAAGCGCGGTCTGAACGTCAACGACAGCGGCACAGCCATCTCCGTACCAGTCGGTAAAGCGACTCTGGGCCGGATCATGGACGTCCTTGGCAACCCGATCGACGAAGCCGGTCCTATCGGTGAAGAAGAGCGTTGGGGCATTCACCGTCCTGCGCCGTCCTTCGCTGAACAGGCAGGTGGCAACGATCTGCTGGAAACAGGCATCAAGGTTATCGACCTGGTTTGCCCGTTCGCCAAGGGTGGTAAAGTCGGTCTGTTCGGTGGTGCCGGTGTAGGCAAAACCGTAAACATGATGGAACTGATCCGTAACATCGCCATCGAGCACAGCGGTTATTCCGTGTTCGCCGGTGTGGGTGAGCGTACTCGTGAGGGTAACGACTTCTACCACGAGATGAAGGACTCCAACGTTCTGGACAAAGTGGCACTGGTTTACGGTCAGATGAACGAGCCACCGGGAAACCGTCTGCGCGTTGCTCTGACTGGCCTGACCATGGCCGAGAAGTTCCGTGACGAAGGTAACGACGTTCTGCTGTTCGTCGACAACATCTATCGTTACACCCTGGCCGGTACCGAAGTATCCGCACTGCTGGGCCGTATGCCTTCCGCAGTAGGTTACCAACCGACCCTGGCTGAAGAGATGGGTACTCTGCAAGAGCGCATCACTTCCACCAAAAACGGTTCGATCACCTCGATCCAGGCGGTATACGTACCAGCGGACGACTTGACCGACCCGTCGCCAGCGACCACGTTCGCCCACTTGGACGCAACTGTCGTACTGTCCCGTGACATCGCTTCCCTGGGTATCTACCCAGCGGTAGATCCACTGGATTCGACTTCGCGCCAGCTGGACCCGAACGTCATCGGCCAGGAACACTACGACACCGCTCGCGGCGTTCAGTACGTGTTGCAGCGTTACAAAGAGCTGAAAGACATCATCGCGATCCTGGGTATGGACGAGCTGTCGGAAACCGACAAGCAGTTGGTAAACCGTGCTCGTAAGATCCAGCGCTTCCTGTCGCAGCCGTTCTTCGTGGCTGAAGTCTTCACTGGTGCATCGGGTAAATACGTTTCCCTGAAAGACACCATTGCTGGCTTCAAAGGCATCCTCAACGGTGACTACGACCACCTGCCAGAACAAGCGTTCTACATGGTCGGCGGTATCGAAGAAGCTATCGAGAAAGCCAAGAAACTGTAATCCCGGCGCCCGGCAACGGGCGCTAATCAGGTTGAGGCAAGCAAATGGCTATGACAGTCCATTGCGACATCGTCAGCGCGGAAGGAGAAATCTTCTCCGGTCTGGTCGAGATGGTGATTGCGCACGGTAACCTGGGTGATCTTGGTATCGCTCCAGGCCACGCGCCTCTGATCACCAATCTGGTACCGGGCCCGATCCGCTTGATCAAGCAGGGTGGGGAAGCCGAGGTGTTCTACATCTCCGGTGGTTTCCTCGAGGTTCAGCCGAACATGGTCAAGGTGCTTGCCGATACTGTGCAACGTGCTGCCGACCTGGACGAAGCTTCTGCTCAGGCCGCCGTCAAGGCTGCCGAGAAGGCCCTGAACGAAAAAGGCGCGGACTTCGATTACGGATCTGCGACTGCTCGTCTGGCCGAGGCTGCAGCTCAGCTGCGCACCGTTCAGCAAATTCGCAAGAAGTTCGGCGGCTAACCCCGCTGGTTTCAATGCGCGATTGAGTAAAAGGGTAGCCTCGGCTACCCTTTTTCTTTTTTCAGGATCAGCCCGTTCCGGGCTGGTTACCGCTCAGTTGGTAGTCCTCATGTCTCTCGATATCGTTATTCTTGCCGCTGGCCAAGGTACCCGGATGCGTTCGGCCTTGCCTAAAGTCCTGCACCCTGTAGCAGGTAATTCCATGCTTGGCCATGTTATCCACAGCGCACGACAGTTATCCCCAAACGGTATTCATGTAGTGATCGGCCATGGCGCCGATGCCGTGCGCGAACGTCTGGCGGCGGATGACCTGAATTTCGTCATGCAGGACAAGCAACTTGGTACTGGCCACGCAGTTGCCCAGGCAGTGCCTGAACTGAGCGCCGACACGGTGCTGATTCTTTACGGCGATGTACCGCTGATTGAAGTCCAGACCCTGCAGCGCTTGCTGGCTCTGGTCACACCCGAGCAGTTGGGCCTGCTTACCGTGACCCTGGACGATCCGACAGGCTACGGCCGTATCGTGCGCGACGAACAGAACCGGGTCTGTGCCATCGTCGAGCACAAGGATGCCAGCGAAGCTCAAAAAGCGATCAACGAAGGCAACACCGGTATTCTTGCGGTGCCCGGCAAACGCCTGGCTGACTGGCTTGGACGTTTGTCCAACAACAATGCCCAGGGCGAGTATTACCTGACGGATGTGATTGCCATGGCGGTCAGTGACGGGCTTGTGGTTGCCACGGAACAGCCCCACGACGCGATGGAAGTGCAGGGCGCCAATGACCGCAAGCAATTGGCGGAACTGGAGCGTCATTACCAGTTGCGTGAGGCCCGTCGTGTGATGGCTGCCGGCGTGACCCTGCGTGACCCGTCACGTTTCGACGTGCGCGGTGAAGTGACTGTCGGTCGTGATGTGCTGATCGATATCAACGTGATCCTTGAAGGTCGCGTGGTCATTGAAGATGACGTGGTCATCGGCCCGAACTGTGTCATCAAGGACAGCACCCTGCGCAAAGGCGTAGTGGTCAAAGCCAATAGCCATATCGAAGGTGCGATTCTGGGAGAGGGCAGTGATGCCGGCCCATTCGCCCGTCTGCGTCCAGGCAGCGTGCTGGGTGCCAAGGCCCATGTGGGTAACTTTGTCGAACTCAAGAATGCTCACCTCGGGGACGGCGCAAAAGCCGGGCACCTGACGTATCTGGGCGATGCCGAGATCGGAGCGAGAACCAATATCGGTGCAGGGACCATCACCTGTAACTACGATGGCGCCAACAAGCACAAGACCATTCTGGGCGAAGACGTATTCATCGGCTCCAATAACTCGCTGGTCGCGCCTGTGGATATCTCTTCAGGAGCCAGCACTGCCGCAGGTTCCACCATCACTCAGGACATTCCGGCCGAACAGTTGGGCGTTGCTCGCGCACGCCAGCGCAACATAGAAGGCTGGAAGCGTCCGGTGAAGGTCAAGAAACCATAAGGTTATCCACAGGAGTGCATTTATTCGCGAAACAACTCCATTCGCGAATGAATTCGCTCCTACGGGTTGACCATCTTCCGATAATAGGGTTTTATTGCTTTCGTTATCTTTTGAATCGAAACTTAAAGCCAAAATGTCGAAACGCAATACACCTCAACGTCGCCATAATATCCTCGCCTTGCTCAATGAGCAGGGCGAAGTCAGTGTCGATGATCTGGCCAGGCATTTTGAAACTTCAGAAGTTACGATCCGAAAGGATCTGGCTGCTCTTGAAAGCAACGGTCTGTTGTTACGCCGCTACGGTGGCGCTATCACCTTGCCTCAGGAACTGATTGCCGAGAGCAGTCAGCCTGTTTCCAGATACAAGCAAGCCATTGCCCGTGCGGCAGTGTCGCGGATTCGCGAACATGCGCGGATCATTGTGGACAGTGGCAGCACCACTGCTGCGCTGATTCCCGAGCTTGGGAATCAGCCGGGTCTGGTCGTGATGACCAACTCCCTGAATGTGGCCCGCGCTCTGGCTGAGCTTGAGCATGAACCGGTGCTGTTGATGACCGGTGGAACCTGGGACCCGCACTCCGAATCCTTTCAGGGACAGGTAGCCGAGCAGGTTCTGCGCTCCTACGATTTCGATCAATTGTTCATCGGTGCTGATGGCATCGATCTGGTTCGAGGTACCACAACCTTCAATGAGTTGCTGGGCCTGAGTCGGGTCATGGCTGAAGTCGCCCGCGAAGTGATCGTCATGGTTGAAGCCGATAAAGTCGGTCGCAAGATTCCCAATCTGGAACTGCCCTGGAGCAGTATCCATACCCTTATTACAGATGAGCGCCTGCCCGACGAGGCACGCGAACAGATAAAAGCCCGCGGCATTACCCTGATTTGTGCCGCTGTCAGCTAGGAGAGAACCATGTGTGGAATTGTCGGCGCCGTTGCTGAACGTAGTATCACAGCCATTCTGCTGGAAGGGCTAAAACGTCTTGAATACCGTGGTTATGACAGCGCAGGTGTAGCCGTTTTCAGCAATGAAGGCACCCTTGAGCGTCGTCGCCGTTCGGGCAAGGTCAGTGAGTTGGAGCAAGCACTTGCAGGCGAGCCTCTGAACGGTCGCCTGGGTATCGCTCACACTCGTTGGGCCACCCACGGTGCGCCTTGCGAGCGTAATGCACACCCGCACTTTTCAGCTGACGAACTGGCAGTTGTCCACAACGGCATCATCGAAAACCATGAAGCCCTGCGCGAGCGCCTCAAAGGCCTGGGTTACGTATTCGTTTCCGATACCGACACTGAAGTCATCGTCCACTTGCTGCACCACAAGCTCAAGGACACCCCTGATCTGGCCGACGCCCTGAAAGCGGCAGTCAAGGAACTGCACGGTGCTTATGGCCTGGCGGTTATCAGCGCCAAACAACCGGATCGTCTGCTGGCTGCTCGCAGCGGCAGCCCGCTGGTGATTGGCCTGGGCCTTGGTGAAAACTTCCTGGCATCGGACCAGTTGGCATTGCGTCAGGTAACCGACCGCTTCGTGTATCTGGAAGAAGGCGATATCGCAGAGATCCGTCGCGACAGCGTGCAGATCTGGACTGTGGATGGTTTTCCGGTGGTCCGTGAAACCGTGCAATACCACGAAGGTGCCGAAGCGGCCGACAAGGGCGAATATCGCCACTTCATGCTCAAGGAAATCCACGAGCAGCCCAAGGTTGTGCAGCGCACGCTGGAAGGCCGTCTGGGTCAGCAACAAGTGCTGGTTCATGCTTTTGGCCCGCAAGCTGCCGAACTGTTCGCCAAGGTCCGCAATGTCCAGATCGTGGCCTGTGGCACCAGCTATCATGCCGGTATGGTTGCGCGTTACTGGCTCGAAGGTCTGGCCGGCATTCCTTGCCAGGTCGAAGTGGCCAGCGAGTTCCGCTATCGCAAGGTTGTGGTCCAACCGGACACCCTGTTCGTTTCGATTTCCCAGTCTGGCGAAACAGCCGACACCCTGGCCGCACTGCGTAACGCCAAGGAACTGGGCTTCCTGGCAAGCCTGGCGATCTGCAACGTCGGCATCAGCTCGCTGGTCCGCGAGTCGGATCTGACCCTGCTGACTCAGGCCGGTCCTGAAATCGGTGTGGCCTCCACCAAGGCATTCACCACCCAACTGGTTGCCCTGCTGTTGCTGACCCTGTCCCTTGGGCAAGTCAAAGGCACACTGGATGAAGGTGTCGAAGCCGAACTGGTCGAAGAACTGCGTCGCCTGCCGACCCGTCTGGGTGAGGCACTGGCCATGGACAGCACCGTCGAGAAAGTCGCCGAGCTATTTGCCGAGAAGCACCACACCCTGTTCCTGGGCCGTGGCGCGCAGTTCCCGGTAGCGATGGAAGGAGCCCTCAAGCTCAAGGAAATCTCGTACATCCACGCCGAAGCCTACCCGGCCGGCGAACTCAAGCACGGTCCATTGGCGCTTGTGGATAACGACATGCCGGTCGTTACCGTCGCGCCCAACAACGAATTGCTGGAAAAACTCAAATCCAACCTCCAGGAAGTCCGCGCACGCGGCGGTGAACTGGTGGTGTTCGCTGACGAGCAAGCCGGCATGAAAAACGGCGAAGGCACCCACGTCATCGTCATGCCACACATCATCGATGCCCTGGCCCCGATCCTCTACACCATCCCGCTGCAATTGCTCTCGTACTACGTGGCAGTGTTGAAAGGTACGGACGTTGATCAGCCGCGGAATCTGGCGAAGTCTGTGACTGTGGAGTGAGTTATCCACAGATGGTAAAACCATGATGGGTCCACAGCAATAAAACCGTCACAGCCTGGAAGCTCTTTTATAGAGTTTCCAGGCTAAGACCCACAGAGTTGATACACCCCAAGAGTTATCCCCAATCACTCCTCCAGCGGGTGTCGCTGACAGCCGTGTCTTCCATCTCACCATACAAGGTGCGACTCACTGATTCTCAGTGAACCGCCTTCCTGAGACTTTTACTTCTATACAACCCCGGTGGGCAGCCAAACCAGCGATTACAGGCTTTGTGAAAACTGCTGCTGTCGCGAAAGCTCAGTTTTTCAGCGATGGAGATTATCGTCGCCTCTGTAAAGCAAAGAAGCTGGTCCGCCAGTTCCCGTCGGCACTCATCCAGAAGGTTTTGAAAGCCCGTAGACTCATCATCGAGTCGGTTTTGAAGCGTTCGTGTACTTAAGTTCATTTTGAGCGCCACTTGGGCCAATGACATCAAGTTACCCGAAGATAAGGAGACAAAAATATGGTTTCTGACAATGGGGGAAATTCTATATTGGCGCAGAGAAAGCTCTTCATTCGTGTAATTCAAATGATGTATTTTCAATGCCGGATTGGCGGTGCTCAAGGGGCGCGCGCAGTCGGTCAGGGAGTAGCTTATTCTGTTGATGTCGCTGGAGAACGTTAAGTTGTTTCCAAAAAAAGACTCCAGCATTGTGCAGTCTTCCGGTTGCTTGTAACTGAAGGCTGCTGCCACAGGGATGGGTTTGTCCCACGGCAATAACCAATGCGTCAAAGCCACCTGTGTGGACAGACAGCAGTCAATGTACTGTCTGTTAACGTTGACCGATTCCAGGCGAAGAAACTCAATGGTCAGGGTCTCTGCGTCTTCAGTTACGGAGACAGGCATACCATCTGATAGCAGGACGGAGTATTGCCCCATCGTCTTTAGCGCTTCGCCCAGGGTTGAGCTGGACATGATTGCGTACAGCTGTGAGTTCAACTGGCCGGGCTGGAATAAACCGTAGGAATACAATCCTGTCTCGGGATCACCGGATTCTTCAGTGATTGCCGCAACCAGGCGGGATGCCTCTGTTACTTTGAGCCTTGACCCCTCCTGAACGCTCATCTCTACGTCCGAATAAAATCGTTGGAACTCCATGGATGGCGCAGACAGGGTGGTAGCCAGGCGTAGGATTACCTGGGCACAAGAGGCAGCGAGAGTAGGCATAGCGAGCTTCTAAGTGAAATCTTTAGTGAGAATGCCAAACATGAAAGATCATGCCAAGCCTTGCTCGATCAACATTGTTGAAATGAGTGATTGAAGAAAGAATTTTAGAATTATCATCCTATTTTACAGGCGTCTGGAGTTGTGGCGCGCACACTGTTTTTAGCGTTCGTGGACACAGCGCCGTGATGAATGAAGTGTTAAGTTTTCTGGCGTGTCTGGAGTCTGCGGACACTGAAATTTGTATTCAGGGACACTATGATTCCTCGGCGAATGTGCTGAAATGCACCCCGTCGATGCCGGGTGAGCCGCTCACGGAACTATGAAAGTATTAAAGTTCGGCAATGGAAAGTGTGACGCTTTAATGTCATGAAAAAACCTGAGTATTGACCCGGTTTTAATCGTGATCGAAGAGTTTAAGCAAACAGCGTCCATTGGGCGAATGGGAGCTTTGCACTTCTCCCCTTTGCCTGCCTGCGTTCAGCTCTCTGTCTGACCATGTACTAAATAACCCAATAGCAGTCTGCTGACTTATTGATTGGCAGGCCTGATGCGAGCCCATCATGAACCTTCGTAGTTTTAAAATCGCGACACGTAGTCTTATCTGTTTTGGCGTTCTTGCGGCGCTTGTCGCCGGGCTGGGACTTTTTGGTTTACTCCAGCTTTCCGATATTCGTAAGCAAGGCATACGGATGGAGACGAATGATGTGCCCAGCATCGTTGAAGCTGACAATATCGCCTTGAAACTTGCCCGTACCCGCATCGAATCATTACGCCTGCTGGCTATCCCCGATGCGGCCACTCTGGCGACGACGCGCAAGAAAATCGAAGAACTGAGCGTTGAGGTCAAGGCAGGTCTGGATCGCTACCAACAGTTGCTGGACTCCGATGCAGAGCGCCAGGCCGTGGACACTCTGCGCCAGATTCATCGTGATTATTTGCGTGATGCCAACCAGGTAGCTGACCTGATCACTGCCGGCCAAATCGAGAATGCCCGCAAGATCATGCAGACGAGCATGGCGCAACTCGGCATTCAGATGAACGAACGCACCGCAACGCTGAGCAAAATCAATCAGGCCAGTATTCAGGCATCTTCCGAGGAGTCAGGTGCTGCTTACAGTCAGGCCAAATCCATCACCTGGATCGCAATCCTGACTGCGCTCGGCATGACTCTTTTGCTGGCCTGGCGTCTGACACTCAGCCTTGTGCGTCCCATCTCCCAGGCCGTTGCCGCCGCGAGCAAGATTGCCGATGGCGACCTCACCCAGCGTCTGGATATCCACGGCCACGATGAAGCTGCGCAGCTTTTGCAGGCGATGCATCAGATGCAAGGCCAGTTGCGCGACACGCTGGAGCATATCGGTCAGTCTGCGACCCAGCTTGCCTCTGCCGCCGAAGAGATGACCACGGTCATGCAGGAAAGCGCTCAGGGCCTGCAACAGCAGAACAGTGAGATCGAGATGGCGGCTACTGCCGTGACCGAAATGAGCCAGGCGGTGGATGAGGTTGCAGGCAACGCGACGACCACGTCGGCCGAGTCGCGTCAGGCAGCGGAGTCGGCACGTCAGGGGCAGCGCCAGTTGGGCGATACCCTTGGGGCTATCGAGGTGCTGACAGAAAATGTCCTCGGTGCCAGCACTCAGGCCCGGCAACTGGCAGAGCAGACCCGCAATATCAGCCAGGTACTGGACGTGATCCGCTCTGTGGCCGATCAGACCAACCTGTTGGCGCTCAATGCTGCTATCGAGGCGGCACGTGCCGGCGATGCAGGTCGTGGCTTTGCCGTTGTCGCCGATGAGGTGCGGGCGTTGGCTCAGCGTACTGGCGAATCCACTCGTGAGATTGAAACCATGATCGGCAGCATCCAGCAAGGCACCGGCCAGACCGTTGAAGCCTTGTTGACCAGCGCCGATCAGGCACAGCAGACCCGGGAACAGGCTCAGGCCGCCAGCACTGCGCTGGAAGCCATTGCCCAGTCCGTCAACGGGATCGATGAGCGCAACCTCGTGATTGCCAGCGCCGCCGAGGAGCAGGCTCAGGTTGCCCGTGAGATTGATCACAACCTGGTGCGCATTCGCGACCTGTCGGTACAGACCGCTACCGGAGCCGAGCAGACTCGCACCGCCAGCCAGCAACTGTCCGAACTTGCTGTGGGGTTGAATGGCCAGCTACGGCGTTTTCGTACCAAGGCCGTCGCTATCTAAAGGGGCGGACGAGGTTCACCCCTGATATCGCAACGCCTCGACTACCAAAGAAAACGCACATGAAGAGTACTGGCGATTCGGGTAATAGAGGTGATAACCGGGGCAGGTCGGGCACCAGTCGTCCAGGACGTTAATCAGTTTTCCTTCGGCGATGAATTGCTCGACCCGGTCTTCTGGCAGGTACGCAAGCCCGAGCCCGGCCAGTACCGCGTCCAGTCGCAGGGCCACGCTGTTGAAGGTCAGTTGCCCGCCAACCTTGACCTTGAGTTCCTGGTCATCTTTGGCGAAGTCCCAGGCAAAGAGGTCGCCGTGGGTAGGAAAGCGGATATTGATGCAGTTATGGGCCGTCAGGTCTTGAGGTACCTGCGGTCGTGGGTGTTTTGCAAAGTAAGACGGTGCTCCGACAACAACCCAGCGCAGGTCAGGGCTCATTCTGACTGCAATCATGTCCTTGGCGACCCGGTCACCGAGTCGTACGCCCATGTCATAGCGCTCGGCAACGATATCGACCAGGCCGGAATCGATGTTCACCTCGACGTTGATCTGCGGATATTGGGGAAGAAGCTTTATCAGCGCCGGCGAGATGATGGTGATCGAGGCGTGTTCGCTGGCCGTGATGCGGACAGTGCCGACCGGGTTCTCGCGATCTTCCGTCAGGATTGCCAGCTCGGACTCTATTTCCTCGAAGCGTGGCTTCACCGTGCGCAACAGACGTTCGCCTGCTTCGGTCGGTGAGACGCTGCGGGTCGTACGGGTCAGCAGGCGCAGGCCAAGCCGTGCTTCAAGATTGCGGATGGTATGGCTGAGGGCCGATTGAGATACGCCCAGCTTTGCAGCGGCTCTGGTGAAGCTGCGCTCGGTTGCGACAACGGTAAAAGCAGATAGATCGTTGAAGCTTTCCGGTGGCATTCAGTAATCCGTTTTATCGGGAGCGCAAAAAGAGTGAGGAGCCTTGTATCACCTCGAATGTAGGGAAGGTAAACCAGTCGCTTGAGCAGGACTATGTGGTTCCGGCGAATACAGTCATGAGATTTACTCATGAATCTGCGACAGCCCGTTTGCAGGACGACCCAATCCCCTTGAACCGTTGCAGTTTCATGGGCCGGTAACGCCCTTCTTGACGGTTGTTCCGAGCAAATTTTTTCCTTGCCCTTTGGCCGTCATATTCGGCATAACATGCCACTATTCTCACCATCAGATGCCCACCCATGATCAAAGCCAGTCTCCGTAGTCACCTGACCTTATGGTGTGCGGGCTTGTCGTTATTCACGCTCTTGAGTGTCGGCTTCTATGTCGGGCATATCGCTACCGAACAGATGAAACAGGCGAGTGCCAATACTTCATTAAGTACCGCCAAATCGGCTGCTGCATTGCTGGGCGCGCAGCTCTATGAGCGGCAACTGGAAATGCACCTGCTCAGCCAGGAATCCCATTTGATGAGCGGCAATCTGGACGACCCGGCTATCCTGCGGTCGATGGAGCTGCGCAGCCAGTCCCATTCCGAATATGCCTGGATGGGCGTTGCCGATACACAAGGGCGGGTGAGGCAGGCCGTGAATGGGCTTCTGGTCAACCTATCGGTCAAGGAACGCCCCTGGTTCAAGGCGGGTCTGCAAGGTTCCTACACCGGCGACCCTCATGAGGCGGTCTTGCTGGCCAAGTTACTGCCCAACCCCAGTGGCGAACCTCTGCGCTTCATCGATTTTGCCTCGCCCATCCGTAATGCCGATGGCGCGGTGGTAGGGGTGCTGAGCGCCCATGCGCACTGGAGCTGGATGGCCAGGATTGTCGAGGCGGCAGTCTTGCGCGAAGACATGCTGAACAATATCGAAGTGCTGATTGTCGATCATGCGGGTGATGTCCTTTATCCACAGCAGCGTGTCGGAGAAAAACACCCTGAACTGCTTCAGTCACCGGAGCCGGGATGGTTTGTGGGCGATGGTTTTCTGACCAGCGTTGTAAAAGTGCCAACCCCGACGATTTCAGGGCTGGCCTGGTATGTTGCGGTTCGCCAGCCCTTGGCTCAGGCTCTGCAACCCGCACATAGCTTGTTTTACAGGTTGCTCGTGCTGGGCTTTATTGCCGCCGTCGCCTTTGGATTGGCGGCTTACTATCTGGCGCTGTACCTCAGTCGGCCGATCGAGCAACTGGCAAAGTCAGCCAGGCAGGTACAGGATCAGCAGCCAGACGTGGTTTTCCCTCTCAGCCATCCCGTGCTGGAAATTGCTCAGCTCGGCCAGTCGATACAGAACATGACTCAGTCCTTGCTGGGCAAGGAGCGCGAACTGCAGGATGCCAACAGTTCGCTGGAAGTCACGGTTGCGCAACGTACGGCAGCCCTCACCGAAGCCAATGCCGAGTTGCTGAAACTGGCGACTCACGATGCGCTGACGGGGGTGTATAACCGGCGTCTGTTCGATGAAAAACTGATCGAGTGCAGCCAGCGCTTTGTACTGACCGGACGCCCGTTCGCCTTGCTGTTCATCGATGCCGACCACTTCAAGCGGATCAATGACACTTATGGCCATGCCATCGGTGATGAGGTCCTGTACCAACTGGCTCAACTCATTGAGAAGAACACTCGCTCCACAGACTTCGTTGCCCGCTACGGCGGCGAGGAGTTTGCGGTGCTGTTGCCGCAGTTCGATAATCAGGGCAGCCCGGACATTGTCGCCGAGAAGATCCGTGCCGCCATCGCCGATGCAGATTTTGCTCTGGTCGGGCAGGTCACTGTCAGCATCGGTATTGGCCTGTCCGAATCAACCGATGCCAATACGACGGCACTTATCAAGCGTGCGGATCAGCAGCTCTACCATGCGAAACTGGCGGGTCGAAACCGGGTTGCCCGCAATGCCAGCATGAATGATGTGCAGATATCCACATAGCACCAGCCGGTGAATTCACGCTGGCTTCTGTCTCCCGTATAGATGTCTGTTCAGTTTTACCTTGTTCAACCGATACACTGCCTTGCCGACTGTCATTTGAAGGTAATAAGACCTTCAAATGCTGACTTTGTTGGCGTGGAGGCGGGGCAATGTTTGCAGCGGTTAACGGGGTTCTGGAAAACATCAGTGTCAGATCAAAACTGACGCTGGGCTTTGGCATGGTGCTGGTACTGACGATATTGATTGCCTTGACTGGCTGGTCGGGGATCACATCGTTAAGTGAGCGCAGTGACAGAATTCTGGATATCGCCAAGCTGAACGAACTGGCCAGGGACATGCGTATCGCACGCTTGTCTTACACCATCACTTTCGATGCCGAACACGCCGCAGCAGTGGTCAAGATGCTGGACAGCCTTGATAGCCACCTTGCCCAAAGCCGCTCGGCCTTCAATTCGCCACACAATGTTCCACATATCGAATCGGCCAACGAGTCGGTGAAACGCTATCGGGCACACTTCAGCGACTTCACCCAGGCCATTCAGGCCCGTGAGGCGACCCGAGCGGTTTTTGGCAATCACTCCGATGCAGCGTTGGCCGAGCTGACAAAGCTTGAAGCCAGCGTTGCTTCCGGCGATCAGGCGCTGCGCGATGCTGTGGATAAAGAGCAGAGGCTGGTTCAGCAGGCGCGTTTCCAACTGCGCGGTTACACCTACAGCCTGAGGGCGGATCTTGAACAGCCTGCTAAAGAGGCTATCGATCAGGCGAGTGCCTACGCGAAAACACTCGGTCAGCTTATGCCTGGTGCCCAGGCCGACAGTGTGCAGCGACTTCAGGCTGCGCTGACGGCTTACCGCTCGGTCGTCGGGATGTTCAGTGATGCTCAGGCGTCGGCTAACAAGGCCCAGTCGGCGCTCAACGAAGATATCAAGGCCTTGTTCGTGGCCAGCAATCAGTTGGCGCAAAATCAGGCCGATCAGCGTGCTGCCGATGTTCTGAGTGCGCGCAATGTGTTGGGCAGTGCTGCGTTGGGTGCCTTGCTGCTTGGCATTCTGGCAGCCTGGGTCATCACCAGGTTGATCGTTGTCCCGCTGATGGAAACCCTGCGCAGTGCCGAGCTGGTTGCCAATGGCGACCTGAGTAACGATCTGAAAGTGGTGCGCCGTGATGAATTGGGCCTGTTGCAGAGCAGCATGCAGCGCATGACGCTTAATCTGCGTGAACTGATCGGCGGCTTGCGCGATGGTGTGGTACAGATTGCCAGTGCTGCCGAGCAGCTTTCGGCAGTTACCGAGCAGACCAGCACCGGCGTCAACAGCCAGAAAGTCGAAACCGATCAGGTGGCGACTGCCATGAACGAAATGACCGCTACCGTTCAGGAGGTGGCGCGCAATGCCGAGCAAGCTTCCGATGCAGCAGTCAACGCCACGCGAGAAGCCCGTGAAGGTGATAGCGTCGTGGGGCAGGCCATCGAACAGATCGAGCGACTGGCCAGCGAGGTCGGTAACTCCACTTCGGCAATGACGAGCCTCAAGCAGGAAAGCGACAAGATTGGCACTGTGCTCGATGTCATCAAGTCCGTGGCGCAACAGACCAACCTGCTGGCGCTCAACGCGGCCATTGAAGCAGCCCGTGCCGGTGAAGCCGGTCGGGGCTTTGCCGTGGTGGCCGATGAAGTGCGCAGCCTGGCGCAACGCACTCAGGCGTCGACCGAAGAAATCGAACAATTGATCATCGGGCTGCAAGGCGGTACGCAGCAGGTCTCCAGTATTCTCGAAAACAGCCGCTCGCTGACAGACAGCAGCGTCGATCTGGCTCGCCGCGCTGGTGTTTCTCTGGGCAGCATTACCCGTTCGGTGTCGGCCATTGAATCCATGAACCACCAGATTGCTGCTGCCGCCGAGCAACAGAGCGCTGTGGCTGAAGAGATCAATCGCAGCGTGATCAATGTGCGTGAAATCTCCGAGCAGACCTCGGCGGCCAGCGAAGAAACGGCTGCCTCCAGCGTCGAACTGGCACGCCTTGGTGGTTATCTGCAAACACTGGTGCGCAAGTTCAAGCTGTAATCCGCTCCACCTGTGGATAACTGGCTGTGGGTAACTTTACCCTCAGCGTTCCAGCACCAGTTCCACCCGCCGATTACTCGCGCGCCCCTGGGCAGTATGGTTGTCGCCCAGGGGCTGCGTGTCTGCATAGCCCACGGCCGCAAGCCGATTGCCTTTGATGCCGTTGCTCTGCAGGTAACGCACCACGCTGCCTGCGCGGGCGCTGGAGAGTTCCCAGTTGGAAGGGAATCGGGAATTGCGGATGTCCTGCGTGTCGGTGTGGCCCGTCACGATGACTTTGTGCGAGACGCTTTCGAGTACGGGAATCAGGTGTTGCAGAACCTTCAGGCCGCCCAGATTGAGGTCGGACTGGCCGGAAGGGAAAAGGATTTCACTGTTGATGCGAAAGCTGACCGTGCTTTCGTTGGTGACAACCTCAATGTCATCGCCCAGCTTGTCCAGAGGCAACTCCTTGAGCAGGTCATCGACACTGGGCGCAGGAGAGGGTGGTGGCGGCGGTTCGATTGCAGCGGGTTCGGTGATGGCTTCTGCCGTGGCTGAGGTCGCGACTGGCTCAGGAGCGGGCTCCGGTTCGGCAGGTATTTTTGTCGGGGCCACGAGCAGTAACTGGCCAGGCTGATCCGGCTGATGAACCTGTGTCAGGTTTTTAGTAATCACCAACGGGTTCAGGTCGGCGTCGGCTTACATTCAAAGAAAATCTATCGCCTTCAATGCCGTTGTTCGCGAATGAATTCGCTCCTACAGCGGTTATGTGGAAGCAAATTCGAGCCGCTGAAACCTGAAGCGCGCCTTGCCCCGCCTGCATTCCAGAAATTTTTTTAACCCGACTCCTGACTTTTTGATCAAGTTTGTGGTCGTGCAGGCCGATACGCCTATCGCGCAACTCTGCTGCTTAAAAAAATAAAACCTTCAGCTTTTGCATGGGCGCATCGAAAGAACATCACGGAGAGTTTATGAACAGCAGTTTTGCAAATATAAGCGTCAACATGAAGCTGGCTCTGGGGTTTGGCCTGGTTCTGATTTTTACCGCGTTGCTGGCCCTTGTCGGCTGGAACGGCCTCGACAAGCTGATCTATCGCACCGACAGAATCGGCGATATCACCGAGCTGGGTAACAAGCTGACGGTGCTGCGTGTGGCCCGTTTGCAGTACATGCTCGCCGATGGTGACGATACCGCTGCACAGAATGTTCAGACTCAACTGGATACTTTCAAGAACACTCGGCAGTCCATCCTGAAGAACTTCACCAACCCGGCGAATGCAAAGCTTCTGGAGCGCCTGGGCGATCAGCTCAATGCTTACGAAAAACTTCTGAACCAGATGCGCACGGCCTATCGCAACAGCGCCACTGTGCGTGCGGAAATGGGAGTAACGGCAGCCAGGGCGAGTGACCTCATTTCTGCGATCAATGAGTCCGTAGTCAAGATGGACGCTTCCGATCCTGCGCGTTCCGATCTGCTGCAACTGATTGCAAGCGCTCGTATGGACGTGCAACTGGTGCGTTACGAAGTGCGCGGCTATACCGGCAATACGACGGAAAAGACCGAGCAGGCAGCATTCCAGCAACTGGAGGCGAGCATCGCGGGTGTCGACAGACTCAAGGCTGCGTTCAATGCGACCCATGGCGACAAGGTCGCACAACTGGAAACAACCCTGCGCGCCTACAAGACCTCTGTACAGGGCTTCAAGGACGCGGACAGCGCCATCAATGCCACGCGCAAGGAAATGACTGCTCTTGGGGATGAGATCTTCAAAGTGGGCACCGAGCTTAACGCCATGCAAAAAACGCTGGTTGAGCGAGACACTTCCCAGGCCCGCAGCCTCCAGCTCATCGGTGCGCTGGTTGCTCTGCTGCTCGGTGTTTTTGCGGCCATCATCATTACTCGCCAGATCACCCGCCCATTGCAGGAAACCCTGGAAGTCGTGAACCGCATTGCTTCGGGCGACCTGAGCCACACCATGGTGGTGACTCGTCGCGACGAACTGGGCGTGCTGCAACAAGGCATCCAGCGCATGGGCACCACGCTGCGTGAGCTGATTACCGGAATTCGTGATGGCGTGACCCAGATTGCCAGCGCTGCCGAAGAGCTTTCAGCCGTGACCGAGCAGACCAGCGCCGGGGTCAACAGCCAGAAAGTCGAGACCGATCAGGTCGCGACGGCCATGCATGAAATGTCGGCAACGGTGCATGAAGTGGCGCGCAACGCCGAGCAAGCCTCGGTTGCAGCTTCGACTGCCGACCAGGAAGCTCGCGAAGGTGACAAGGTGGTGGGCGAAGCCATTCACCAGATCGAAAAACTGGCCGCTGAAGTATTGCGCTCCAGCGATGCCATGACGGTACTGGAGCAGGAAAGCGACAAGATCGGCAAGGTCATGGACGTGATCAAGGCGGTGGCCGAGCAGACCAACCTGCTGGCACTCAACGCGGCTATCGAAGCGGCGCGTGCCGGTGAGGCCGGGCGTGGTTTTGCGGTGGTGGCTGACGAGGTGCGTGGTCTGGCTCAACGTACCCAGCAATCGACTGAGGAAATCGAGACGTTGGTGGCAGGCCTGCAAAACGGCACCCGTCAGGTCTCCGATATCATGCTCGGCAGCCGCAGCCTGACCGACAGCAGCGTCGCTCTGACTCGCAAGGCTGGTACTTCTCTGGAAAGCATCACACGCACGGTCTCCAGCATTCAGGCCATGAACCAGCAGATCGCCGCCGCAGCCGAACAGCAGAGTTCGGTGGCTGACGAAATCAGCCGCAGCATCCTGAACGTTCGCGATGTGTCCGAGCAGACGGCCGAAGCCAGCGAAGAAACCGCAGCCTCCAGCGTAGAGCTGGCGCGCCTGGGCAACCAGTTGCAGATGATGGTGAGCCATTTCCGGGTGTAATAGGCAGGAGCGAATGAATTCGCTCCTGGGCGGGTTTCTACAGGGCTGGCAGGTATGACTGGCGGATTCTCTCCACTTCGCCATTACGTTGCAGGTTGAGGATCGCGGCGTTGATTTGTGGCAGGAGAGCGGCGTGCCTGCGCTGCAACTTGATCGCCAGTGGCGCTTCGCTGAGTTGGGCGCCCTGGCGGAAGTTGGCGGGGTCGATTCGATGGCTGGCGATCAGGTAATCGTATAGCTCATCGATCATGGCCACGGTGTCTACACGCCGGGTTTGCAGCAGTTCGAGCAGTGCCAGGTCCTGCGAGGTTTCCAGCCTGGAAACACGCCTCTGGGCAAAAGCGGTTTCCAGTGCGCGATAGGTATATCCCCGAACCATGCCAATGGTCAGGTCGTGCAGTTTATCCACAGGGGTTGTGGCTGCCGGGTGATCCGTGACGAAGTACAGGTGCTCCTTTACGGTCATGTACGGGATGGAAAACACATAGCGCTTTAAATCTTCGGGGCTGTTCCAACTGGGCGAGTCGGCATAGTTCAGGTCGATCTGGTCCTTGTCCAGCATGGCTTGCAGACGATTGACCGGATAGGAAACGAATTCTGCATCGATATTCGCCATCTCCAGCACGCGCCGCCCGATGTCGATGGATATCCCTTGCAGGTTGCCCTGCTCATCCGCATAGCTGAACGGTCGCCACTCGCTGCCTCCCGCCAGATACGGAGCTGACAGCGCATGCCCTGTCGGTTGCAGCAGTGCCAGAACAAAGCCTGTGACCAGTAGCCCAAATCTCATGCCCGGTTTCCCTGCGAAGTCCTTGCTGAATACTCAATGTAGTCGTTGCGTGTGGCAATGATATGGATAGTTCTTGCCCAATCGGTTTAGAGGACCCTGCACCGATATACCTTGGTATAGGGAAGTTATATGCAAGTTTGTTAATTGGCTACTTTTGCAGGTTTTAAGCATTTCACGGACTTCTATAAACTTGGCCGTGTAATAGAGCACTGTTGTTTTTCATAACTTTCCGCTCAACGCTCACGGCCAGGTCTTTTGATACTTGCCGCCCTTGCCTGTACGCAATTGTTCGAGGTGAGCAATGAACTCTGTCTTTGAATCCGATAAAAAATTGCCAGCCATTAAATACGGTGCGACACGCAGCCCTGTGTCCGGTCTGGCCGACTTCATCTGCGTGCTGCTTCTGGCGGTGATCGCGGTATTGGTGTTTCACGGTGTCCATCAGATGACGCAACCCTTGGCCGCGCTGGAAAGCACGCCCATGGTGCTCGATCCGGCACAGTTGCCGGATTATGCATTGCGCACGACTTTGCGCATGTTCGCTGCCTTGGCGGCTTCATTGATCTTTACGTTCATCGTGGCCACGTTGGCGGCCAAGAGTCGCAAGGCCGAGATGATTATTGTGCCCGCGCTGGATATCTTGCAGTCCGTGCCGGTCCTGGGTTTTCTGGCATTTACCGTGACCTTTTTCATGGGCATGTTTCCCGGTCGGCAACTGGGTGCGGAATTGGCCGCCGTCTTTGCCATCTTTACCAGCCAGGCCTGGAACATGACGTTCAGTTTCTATCAATCGCTGCGCACGGTGCCGAGCGATTTGAATGAAGTCAGTCGTCAGTTCGGTTTCTCGCCGTTGCTCCGGTTTGTCCGGCTGGAATTGCCATTCGCCATGCCGGGACTGGTCTGGAACATGATGATGTCGATGTCCGGTGGCTGGTTCTTTGTCGTGGCCTGTGAGGCTATTTCGGTTGCCGACACCCAGATCAACCTGCCGGGCATCGGTTCCTGGCTGGCTCTGGCGATAGCCCGCAAGGACATGGCAGCGGTGGCCTGGGCGGTTGGCGCCATGGCGCTGGTGATCCTGTGCTACGACCAGTTGCTGTTTCGGCCGGTGGTGGCCTGGGCTGACAAGTTTCGTTTCGAGCAGACGGCTTCGCAAAAGCGTCCGCGTTCGTGGATGTACAGCCTGTTGGGGCGTTCGCGTCTGATTCCGGCGCTCTGCACGGTGTTCACGGTGCCATGGCGGGTATTGATGTCGATGGACTGGACGGCCTTGGGGCGCTCCCGCAAAGCGGTATCCAGGCCGGAGTCTTCCCGTCTGGCTGACGGCTTCTGGCGGATGCTGGTGTTGGCTGCTTGTGTGTCTGGCAGTGTCTGGCTGATGCATTTCATCGGTGCGTCACTGGGGCTGGACGACGCACTGAACGCTTTTGGTCTGGGGCTGGCGACCATGTTGCGTGTGGTCCTGTTGATTGTCATTGCCAGCCTGATCTGGGTGCCGATTGGCGTCTGGATCGGCCTGCGCCCGGCGTGGGCTGAGCGCCTGCAACCGGTCGCGCAGTTTCTCGCGGCGTTCCCTGCCAACGTGCTGTTTCCGTTTGCAGTCATCGCCATTGTCGGGCTGAACCTGAACCCGGATATCTGGCTCTCGCCGCTCATGGTCCTGGGGACTCAGTGGTACATCCTGTTCAACGTGATCGCCGGGGCCAGCGCGTTGCCGACCGATCTGCGCGAGGTGGCCGGGATGTTCAACATGCGCGGCTGGCAATGGTGGCGGCGCGTGGCCTTGCCGGGGATCTTCCCTTACTACATCACTGGAGCGCTCACCGCTTCGGGTGGTTCGTGGAACGCCAGCATCGTGGCCGAGGCCGTGTCCTGGGGCGACAAGTCGCTGGAGGCGACCGGGCTGGGCTCGTATATCGCCAACGCTACTCAGGCCGGGGATTTTGCCAGGGTTGCCTTGGGTGTTGTCGTGATGTCGGTGTTTGTAATTGCTTTCAACCGCCTGCTCTGGCGCCCGCTGTACGGGTTTGCCGAGCGGCGTTTGAGCCTGGTTTGAGGAGTGGAAGCCATGATGACTATCGAAAAGCGCTGCCTGGTGGATGTCCGTGACGTCCGGCATGTCTACGGCAAGGCCAGCAAAGAGCGTCTGGTGCTCGATAACGTGACGCTGAAGCTCAACGAAAACGAGATCATCGGGCTGCTGGGCCGCTCGGGTTCGGGCAAGTCCACGTTGCTGCGCTCGATTGCCGGTCTGGTGGTGCCCACCGCTGGCGAAGTGAGTTTCCCCGCCGGGCCGCAAGGGCGCGCACCCACCGTGAGCATGGTTTTCCAGAGCTTTGCGCTGTTCCCGTGGCTGACAGTGCTGGAGAACGTGGAGGTTGGCCTGGAGGCGCAGCGAGTGCCTGCCGAATTGCGTCGCAAGCGCGCACTGGCGGCCATCGACCTGATTGGCCTGGACGGTTTCGAGAGCGCCTATCCCAAGGAGCTGTCGGGCGGCATGCGCCAGCGTGTGGGCATGGCCCGTGCTCTGGTGATCGACCCCGACGTGCTGCTGATGGACGAGCCTTTTTCTGCCCTCGACGTGCTGACCGCCGAAACCTTGCGCACCGACCTGCTGGACATGTGGTCGGAAGGCCGGATGCCCATCAAGTCCATCCTGATGGTGACCCACAACATTGCCGAAGCGGTGCTGATGTGTGATCGCATCCTGCTGTTCTCCTCCAACCCCGGTCGGGTGGTCAGCGAAATCAAGGTCGACCTGCCGCAGCCGCGCAATCGTCAGGACCCGTCTTTCAGGGCGCTGGTCGAGGAGATCTACGTGCTCATGACTCAGGACAGTGGCGCTGGCGAGTTGCGTCAGGGCGTTTTTCCGGGGACTGGGTTGGGCATGGTGCTGCCGCAGGTATCAATCAACGCGCTGGCCGGGCTGATCGAGGCGATTCATGCACCGCCTTATGGTGCCACGGCGGATTTGCCGGAGCTGGCGAGCGCGCTGCACTACAACGCCGATGAGCTGTTCCCGATTGCCGAAGTCCTGCAATTGCTGCGCTTTGCCGAACTCAAGGGTGGCGATATCCGCCTGCTGCCGGCTGCGCGTCGTTATGCGCTGGCGGATGTCGACGAGCGCAAGCAGCTCTTCGCCCACCATCTGCTGAGTTTCGTGCCGCTGGTGGCGCATATCCGCCGGGTTCTGGATGATCGCGCAACCCATACCGCGCCTGCGCGACGCTTTCGTGACCAGCTCGAAGACTTCATGTCCGAAGGCGATGCGATGCAGACCTTGCGCAGCGTCACCCAGTGGGGCCGCTATGCCGAGCTTTTTGCCTATGATGAATTGCTGGATCAGTTCAGCCTCGACAATCCTTCATAAGCTTTGCAGGAAAACTGGCATATTCAGCTTTCATCAACGAGCGAGACACGGGCAATGCGCGAGTCGAAAACCTTTGGCAAGGCGGCAATGGCTGTTCGACTGGCCTTATTGCTCGCCCTGGCGGTGGCCATTGCGATTGCCGATACGCTGACGGATCTGGAAATCGCGGTCGGTGTCTTTCAGATTGCCGTGGTGCTCATGGCTGTCAGGTTCATGCCCGCTGGCGGCGTGATCGCGGTCGCGCTGGCGTGTATGGGGCTGACGGTGCTCAGTTATGAACTGACCACTTCCCGCTCCAGCGAAGCGGGGCTGATCAATTGTGGTATCAGCCTCTTGGCCATCGCCATGACGACGTATCTGGCATTGCGCCTGGCAGCGGCAGTCCGGACGGTTCATGAGGCGCGTACCCAGTTGGCGCAGATTGCCCGGGTCAATATGTTGGGCGAACTGACGGCTTCCATCGCCCATGAGGTCAATCAGCCTCTGGCGGCGATTGTCACCAGTGGCAATGCCGGGCTGCGCTGGCTGGCCAGCGAGCCTGCGAATCTGCCCAAGGCCCGACAGGCCATCGAGCGCATGATCGGTGATGCCAATCGGGCCAGTGATGTAATCGTGCATGTGCGTGCGCTGGCGAAACCGGCCCCGACCCACAAGGAGTGGGTGAGCGTGGCCGATGCCGTCGCCGAAATCGTTTCCCTCGCCCATAGTGAAATGAACCAGCAGGGCATTACCCTGACGGTGGAAATTCCCGACGGCTTGCCTCCGCTGTTGGCCGACCGGGTGCAGATCCAGCAGGTGTTGCTGAACATGATGCTCAATGCGATGGACGCCATGAGCGGTCTTGAGTCAGGCCATGGCCAGTTGCAGGTGGTGGTCGACTGGAGCGCTGGCGCGGATATCGGATTTTCGGTGCGCGATAACGGTATCGGCGTTCCGGCGGAACATCTCGACCGGATTTTCGATGCTTTCTACACGACCAAAGAACAGGGGATGGGGATTGGGCTGGCGATCAGCCGCTCCATTATCGAAGCCCATGGCGGACGCATCTGGATGACACCCGGCGAGCAAGGCGGCGCGACGTTTCACTTCACCCTGCCTACCGCAAAGATGGAGAGCTGATGAAAACAATCGTTCCGACCCCGCAGGTCGAGGAACCGATCATTTACGTGGTCGACGACGATCAGTCGGTGCGCTCGTCTCTGGAGGACTTGCTGGCCTCGGTCGGGCTGCGCTCCATGCTGTTTGGCTCGACTCAGGAGTTTCTCGACGCCTCGCGGCCCGATGCGCCCGGTTGCCTGATTCTGGACGTGCGCATGCCGGGCATGAGCGGCCTGGATTTTCAGCGTGATATGGTGAAGTGGGGCATCGGCCTGCCGGTGATTTTCATCACCGGTCATGGTGATATTCCCATGTCGGTGCGGGCGATGAAGGCGGGGGCTCTGGAGTTTCTGACCAAGCCTTTTCGCGAGCAGGATTTGCTGGACGCCATCCAGCAAGGCTTGGTGCGGGACCGGGCAAGACGTCAGGCCAGCGCAGTGGAAACCGAGTTGCAACGGCGTTATGCAAGCCTCAATGCCGGTGAGCAGCAGGTGATGGACCTTGTGGTCAGCGGCCTGCTGAACAAGCAGATTGCGGACCGGCTCAACGTGAGCGAGATAACGGTCAAGGTCCGGCGTGGCTCGGTCATGCGCAAGATGCAGGCGGACTCATTGGCGGATCTGGTCAAGTTTGCCGAGCGCATTCAGCCATCAGCGGTGTCGCACGATCAGTGATTGCTGCTCAGGCTGATGATCTTGGGGAAGTTGGTCAGCCTGACCGAGGTCGAGCAGCGGCTTGCCTGGCACTGCCATGACTGCTTGCTGTCGATGCGGCCCTGTTCGGGGTTGATGGTATCGGTCAGCCTCACCGGGCCGCTCATGGGCTTGTCGCTGATGATTTTTTCGTCTTTCGGTGCGCCGATTGCCCAGGCCACCAGAACACGCTCATCACCCTTGTCGAAGTACAGCAGGTAAGTGCTGTCGCTCAGGGTGCTGGCCTGTGCATCGTAGGTGAAGCTGCTGATGACCGGCGCAATGGCTTGCATCATGGTGTAGGCGGGCTTGGGCGAGAGGTCTTCATTGAGCACTCCGAAGTTGTGCTCCTGGTCGTAACGGTTCGGTCCGTCATTGAGCAGGTCGTACCACCACAGGCCTTTGACATTGGGCACCGTGCGCGACAGGAAAAAGATCCGCGCCATGTACACGGCCTGGGTCACTTCACTTTTGCCGCAAGGCCCCTGATGGCTGGGCCAGCCCATTTCCGTGAGGTAGAGCGGCACAGCGCGGCCAACACGGGTGCGGATGTCCAGCTCGTAGCGGGTCATCCAGCGCACCCAGGCTTCCGGCGTATTGCCGTTGGTAGCGGAACAATGGGCGTAAGGATGCAGGGAAAGGCCGTCCACCAGATCTAGCACGCCGCTTTCGATCAGGCCATCCGCGAAACCACCATTCATGCCGTCGCGGGTAATGGCTCCTGCCAGGATCTTTGCCGGAGTGCCGTTGGCATTGAGGGTGTTCTGGCGAATCACCGGCACGGTGCTGCGCACCAGGTCTGCATAATCCAGACTGAGTTTGCGGTCTTTTGGCCCGTCCAGATCCCACTCGTTCCAGACCTCGTAAAAGCTGACCTTGTTGCCCAGTTGTCGGCTGACGTAATCGACGTATTTCAGAAAGGGCACCGTGACTTCGGGCGTGCGCGGCTTGGCATTGCCATGAAAGTAGGTGCTGTAGCCCAGGATTGCCGTTCTGTTGAGGTTCAGGTCGCTGGCCAGGTTCAGGTAATTGCGCCATTGCGGAACGATACGCAACTGATTGGGACTGGGTTCGGCGGTCGACCAGAAGATATCGTCCCTGACCGCGTTGAAGCCTGCCTGCGCGGCAAGGTTCAGCGGCTGCCGGACGGGCTGGTCGAAGTTCATCAAATGGGTGCCGATACCGACCAGAAATACCGGTTCGGCCTGCACCGATGCGTTACCGGCCAGGCAACCCAGCAGCAGGCATGCAAGGGTTTTCATGTTGAAGCCTCAGTATTGCGCGGGGAGGGTGCTGATCTGGATTTCCGGTGAACGGGTTGCCAGAGCATCTTCTTCACGCTTGGCGAACACCACATGGCCTATGGTCAGGCCGATGAACAGGTTGGCTACCGCTACCTCGAAGATGTCCGTGGTCCAACTGATCAGGCAGCAGCAAAAGCTGATCGCCAGCAACATGCGACCCTTGTGGCTCTGATCGTTGATCAATGCGAAGAACATGGGAATCTGCAGTGCATACAGCAGTAGCCCGGTCGCGCCCAGCATCACCCACAGGTACATGACGCTGCTGTCGATGGTCATGAAAATATCGGCACCTGGAACCGGGAACATCGTCAGCGTACTGCCGACCATTCCGAAGCCCGCGCCGGTAATGCCCCAGCCCGCAAAGGTCATGGCTTCGACGATGTTGGGCCAGGTATTGTTCAGCCGGTCATACAGCGATGCCATCGAGCTGCCACCGCTGCTGACCGTTCGGGCATCGAAGTCATACAGCAGGCCCAGCGTCGGCAGCAGCAGACCGGCCATGACTGCCATGATGCAGGCAAGCCGGCAGATCCAGGTCATGCGCTGGATCAGCAACAAACCCAGAGTCAGCATAAAAGCGACGGCTGGGCCTTTGCTGGTGGTCAGCACAATCGCGTAGAGCGCCACTGCGCTCAGCACCATGAGGACCGGGCGCGAGCGGATGAACATGAGCAGATACAGGCTGTAGATGGCGATGAGTATGGCCAGCAGGCTGGACATCCGGGCGAACCCGGCGACCCGGTCTTCCTCATCCGAACTCCAGGATGTGTTGGCGCTCAGTTGCGTTTCTCCCACGCTGTAGCTGTAGCCTTTCCAGGGCACGAAGGTGAACTTGTCCAGCGCCAGCCCCACCAGAGATGCCAGCAGACAAAAGCCGATGGCCCAGCCGAGCAGCTTTCTTCGATGGAACAGGTGCTCGCTGCACACCAGCCCGAAAAACAGCGGGCTCAAGGCGAACAGGCTGAATGCCAGATTGAATACATGGGCTCTGTGCAGCATCGCCAGCAGTGCGTAAATCAGCCACAGCACCATGCATGTCCAGAACAGTCTTCCGGCCTTGAGGGTGCGCAACTCCATGACGAACAGCAGGACGCAGGCCATCTTGGGCAGATAGAGCAGCGGGCTGATGCCGACCTTGTCGAAATAGAAACGCAGGGCGCCGGAAAAGGTTTCGACCAGAATCAGACCGATGGCAACCAGCACCACTACGGTCGACTTATCGAAAGACAGGAGCGACGGTTTCTCGCCCGTATTGTCCACAGGGTTCAACTCCATGATGTAGGCCTTCTGAAGAGCGTCAGGAATTTCGGATGGGCATAGCTACCGCCCTCGACCGCGACAGACGGGCCGATAAGGGGATGAGCTTGAGGAGGGGAAACAAGTCTGGAGCGAATGCTCGCAACGGCGTGACAAGGGATATATCAGTCGCAGTTCACGATACTGTCAACTTTTAGAGGTGATCAAAACCAGGCAGGACCGGATTTATCCGGGAAGAGGCCAGTGCATTCACTGCCTCTTCACCGTCAGCAATCATGTCTTCCCGGATAAATCCGGTCCTGCAACTGTTACGGGTTTCAGAACATTACGGGTACTTGCGTCTGTCCGGTGCAGGCGGGAAGTACTGGTACAGCCAGGTTTCACTCAGGGTGCGATCCCCGGTGCGGATGAACATGCGCATTTCCACCGGCTCTACCGAGTCGCTGTCAGGCAACCAGTCGAAGGTGATGCGGTAGCCCTTGATGTCCGGCAGCACCAGGATGTTGAAGTCCTGGACCTTGCCGTGGGAAACCTTGAGCACTGGCTCGATACCTGTACCTTCGGGGAGACGATCCAGGCCGCCGCCGTGGAAGTCCACTGCAAAACGACGTGCCCAGTATTTTGGGTAATGCTCGCCCGGTGCCCAGCCTTCGGTAAAGCCGCCCATGCCCGAACGGGTCGCATTGACCTGAGCCAGCGGAGTGCTGACCGGTGGCAGCGGGCTCCAGAACAGCTTGTAGCCGTAGTTGAGTGACTCGCCAGCCTTGACCTTGGCCTTGGGGGTCCAGAACACCACGATGTTATCCATCGTTTCGCCCGTGGTCGGGATCTCCAGCAGGCTGACCTCGCCTTCACCCCACGGCGTCGTGGGCTCGACCCACAGGCTTGGGCGGCGGTGGTACCAGACAACCGTATCCTGATAGCTGGCAAAGTTGTGGTCGTACTGCACCAGGCCGAAGCCCTTCGGGTCCTTGTCGGAGAAGGCGTTGAATTGCAGTTTGGTCGGGTTGTTCAGCGGGCGGCAGATCCACTCGCCGTTACCGCGCCACATGGCCAGCCGGTCGGAGTCGTGCAGTTGCGGGTGAATCGAGTCGCACATGCGGCGCTCGTGGGTACCGCAACTGAACATGCTGGTCATCGGCGTGATGCCCAGTTGCTCGATGTCGGCCCGCGCGTTGATATGTGCGTCGACTTCCATCACCACCTGACCGGACTGGCAATCGATGTCGAAGCGATAGGCACCTGTGGCGCTCGGCGAGTCCAGCAAGGCATAGACCACGAAACGGGTGGCATTCTTGTCTGGCGTCTCGAACCAGAACTTGGTGAAGTCGGGAAACTCTTCCTGGCGCTTGGCGTAGGTGTCGATGGCCAGACCGCGTGCTGACAGGCCGTACTGATTGTTGCCGTCCACTGCGCGGAAATAACTGGCGCCCAGGAACGACACGATATCGTTGACGGCGATTTGTGGAGCCTTGAACAGCTTGAATCCGGCAAAGCCCAGGTCGCCCTTGACCAGATTTTTGTCGATGCCGCTGTTCTCGTAATTGAACAGTTCATGACGGAAATGCACTTCGCGCGCCTGTTTGGTCTTGGCGTCGAGGCTGTACATGCGCACGGGCGTCTTGAAGCCCATGCCGACGTGGAAGAACTGTACGTCGAGCTGGCCTTTGACGTCATGCCACAAGGAGTGCGCGGCGTCATAGCGGATGGCGTTGAATTGCAGCGGCGTCATGTTCGCCAATACCGGCGGCAGCACCTGCTTGGTGCTGACATAGGCCTTGCCGGCCAGTTGTTTGGCGTGAGCCTGCAATGTCGGGAAATCGAAATGTTCTATCTCGCCGTCCGCAGCTGCGGCAAGCGCTCGCGCAGCAAAAAGCCCCGAGGCTGGCAAGCTGCTATAGGCGGCCAACGCCATGGAAGCTTTAAGGAGATTCCTGCGATTCATAAAAGTGAAGCCTCTGAGTAATTCTGTGCGTCCTGCACAAGAAAATGGCGCGCCAACGACTCCTTGCCGAACGCAAACTACCCACAACAGATAACAAAGACGAGATGCTGTTCCAAAATAGGTGAAAAAAAATGCCGCTCATCGTCAATGAATACAGCACTTGAAGGGCAGGGCGGGAAGGTTTTCAGAACCGGCTCGACCGCCTCATCCCGCTCATCGCCGCTTGGCATAAGGCTTTCAGACGAGTCGGGTGCGAATGAGCGGTCAGGAAGTTGAGTTTGCGTGACGTCTGGAAGCCATTCGCTATGCAATATTCAGCAATCATTTTGCCATGCCTTTCAGGCGGCTCAACCCGCCAATCGGGGTGCTCACGGGCTTGAACGCCAGGAGCTTTTGCCATTGCCTTGCTACAACTTGTGAAAGATATAGTCACAGTCATCCGCGGCGGCCAGCGGAATATGGTGTGCAAGCAGGCGCTCGTGCAGTTGCGGATCATCGACCCGTACTTTCCAGTTTTCTCTCCAGTCCTCTACGGTGGCCTCCTTGCTGCTGCGTATCGCATCGATCAGTTGCAAACGCTCCGGGAAGTAGACAGCGAATGCATCTTCCTTCCAACTGGCCACCTTGATGCCCAGTTGTGCGCAGACTGCTATCTTGGCCGCAGCGTCAACGATGTCGGCTTGCCTGGAGCGGTTGACCAGTGCCTGAAGTTCGGGATTGGCTACGCCATCGGTACACAGGATGTCGCCGCTTTCCCAGGACTCGGGCGGACAGATCTTGTTGTCCTTGTTCACCTCGATGAATGGATTGATTTCCATCGGGTAAATCCGGCAGACCAGCGGGCGTTCTTCATAGATACCGCACAGGTTATCCGCACGCAGATTCGGGCATTGTTCAAGGGCATTGCCAGCGAACACCGCAATGACGCGAATGCTGCTCTGGGCATCGTTGACCGCGACCGACCTGCCAGCGCTGTGCGCATATTCTCTTGAATCGGCTGGCCAGGTCAGCTCGTTGAAGGCCTCCAGGATTACCGCTACATCGTGTCCGCGAGCCAGCCATTGTTCGGCTTCGTTCAGCGTCAAGGGTACAAGCCGGCCTTTACAGCAGATACCGCAACCCACGCAGTTATATCGGATTACATTGCTTGGCATGTTCCATACCTGGAGCTACAGATTTATTCGCACGGACGAACCTGTGCCCAGGCTGGAAGCTTGAGTCAGACCGTCATTTTGTTTTCAGGGGGGTGAGCTATAGGCTTTCCACGCTCGACGTCACGACGGGTTGTCTGCTTGCAGGCCAACTTGTAACCATTTATGTGACATAATTTTTCAAGCCTTATATTTCGTAGCGTTCATTACGAAATGCTTTTATCCCGGCCACGCAGACGCTGTCAAACATTTCATAGCGATCATTATGAAAACAGTCGAATCTAAAAAATCGGGACGTCCGCTTTCTTTTGACCGCGATGTCGTACTGGAAAAGGCAATGCTCGCTTTCTGGGAGCATGGCTATGAATCCACGTCCATGGCCACGCTGACCAAGGCAATGGGGGTCACCGCTCCAAGCATCTATGCCGCCTTCGGAGACAAGAAACAGCTTTTTCTGGAGGTTGTGGATCTGTATGTCAAAAAGGGAATGGCTTCCAGAAAGGAGCTTGATGCGAACGCTACAGTTCGTGAAAGCGTTCTGGGTTCATTGCATCATGCAGTCGATGTGTTTACAGCCAATTCAGGTTCTTCCGGATGTCTGCTCGCCACGGCTGCGGTCAGTTGTTCGGAAGCGGCTGCCGATGTCCGCGAACATCTGGCTGCAATTCGCCGTGACATGGAAACCGACTTCGTCTCAACGATCAGGGGAGGCATCCAGAAAGGTGAACTTCCTCCTGGCACTGACGCTGCGGTTCTGGCGGGGTTTTTCATGGCAATACTTCAGGGAGTGGCGGCACAGGCACGCGACGGAGCGGATCGGCAGAAGCTGTTTGAGATCGTGGATTTGGCCATGTCTGTCTGGCCTTCTCCTTCTGAGAGATAGCAGGCCGGGCTGCTGAACAATATTGTTTGCTCGTAGCGGCCAGAGACGCGGAGTCACCTGACGAAAGTTTCACGATAAGCGTTATATCGTAACGCTATCATTCATGGGGTTAGTCAGGTTCCGGGGTAGCAATGCGGGTTGATCTGGATATCGGGCGCGCAGGCCTTGAGGGTTTGCCGCGCTTTCAACTGGCTGCACAACAGGCACAGCGCCTGAGTCGGCTCAGGTACCTGGCTGTCGGCACGAGCATCACGGTGCTGTTGCTGGCGCTGTTCGTCGATCTGTTTTCCCCCAGTTCCTTGTGGATGGCGGTGCTCGTCAACGGTGCTGCTGCCTTGTTGTTGCTGGCAGCCGGACTGCAATCGGCGCTGGGGATCGCCCGCTGGCGCGCTCGTGCCCTGGGCACACTCGCGCCGCTTGAACAGAGCCAGACGTTGCCGCAGATCGACGAAGCCGGTTGGTACGAGCGCCTGCTGACCCGGCTCAGCGATGCTGGCGAATCCATGCTCGCACACTTGGGCACCGCGGCATTGTGGCTTGCCGGCTGGTCGCTGCTGGCGCTGATATGTATCCGCATGGTCTGGGACTTGAGCTTGCCCGGCACCGAGCTGTCATCTGTCGCCAGTCTGGCGGGCAGCCTCATGCTGCTGATGGCTTTCGGATTGCTGGTGCTGGAGCGGCAGTTCAGTCACGAACAGACCGCCCAATGGCCTGAAGCCGGGCAACTGGCGCAACTGACCCGCATGGTCATCGGGGTCTTGCTGGTCGGGGCGCTGTGTCTGTTCTTTGCCAGCGTGGATCGCGTCTGGCCGCCACGGCTGGCGGTGCTGGTCGGCATCCTGCCAGCGTTGGTCGCTGTCGAATTCCTGCTTCGGGCGCTGCTGTCGCTCTTCACTCCGCGCAATGAGCGTCTTGAGCCACGCTTGATGGCCAGCAGCCTGATTGCCGATCTGTTGCGCTGGCCGCCTCGGCCGTTGCTGGTTTTGCAGCATGAATTGCATAACCGGTTTGGTATCGACCTGCGCCAGATCTGGGCGCTGAGCTATATGCGGCGTGCGTTTCTGCCGGTGCTGGCGGTGGTTGCTGCCTTGGGCTGGGCGCTTACGGGCGTGCATGAAATTTCAATGCAGGGGCGCGGGATTTATGAGCGCTTCGGCAAACCGGTCGAGGTGTTCGGGCCGGGTCTGCATGTCGGGTTGCCATGGCCGTTCGGCAAGGTGCTGGCGGTGGAAAACGGCGTGGTTCACGAGATGGCCACCAGCGTTTCCGAGGCCAGTGCCGTGGAACAGCTTCTGGACCCTGCCGAAGGTCCGCCGCCCGCCAGCGCCAATCGCCTGTGGGACGCCAGCCACATCAACGAGAAATCCCAGGTGATCGCCAGCAGCACGGGTGACAAGCAGAGCTTCCAGGTGGTGAACATGGATGTGCGCTTTGTCTATCGCATCGGCTTGACCGACGCCGCTGCGCTTGCCGCGACCTACAACAGTGCCGATGTGCCGACCCTGATTCGCAGCACCGCCAGCCGTGTGCTGGTCCACGACTTCGCTTCCCGCACGCTGGATGAGCTGCTCGGCGAACAACGCACAGGGCTGGCCGAAGACATAGGCAAAGCGGTCCAGGCCGACTTGCAGCGTCTCGATAGTGGCGTGGAAATTCTCGCCACGGTGGTCGAAGCCATCCATCCACCAGCCGGTGCCGCCAATGCCTACCATGCCGTGCAGGCTGCGCAGATCAGCGCCCAGGCCTTGATCGCCCGCGAGCGCGGCGCGGCCAGTGCCCAGGCCAATCAGGCGCAACTCAATGCCAGCGTCGCCCATGACCAGGCCAGTGCCAATGCACGTGAAGTGCTGGCGACGGCGCAAGGCGCGGACCTGCGTTTCAGTGCCGAGCGACAGGCCTACGCCAAGGCGGGCCAAGCGTTCCTGCTGGAGCAATACCTGACCCGGCTCAGCCAGGGCCTGGGCAGCGCCAGACTGCTGGTTCTCGACCATCGTCTGGGCGGCACTAGTGCGCCGACCATCGACCTTCGCACCTTCACCCCACCGGCAGACCCAACGGCGCCGCGTAAAGCCGTTCAGTAAGGAGTCGTCCCTTGAGTCTGTTCCATCATCACGACCACAGCGACCATGCCCATGGGGGGCATCACCACTATCATCACGATGAAGCCGTCGGCTCAGGGAAGCGTCCCTGGCTGCGAATGGGGCTGGCGGTATTGCTGATTGCATTTGCGGTCGCCACGGCGAGTCTGGTGCAGGTTCGTTCGGGGGAGGCGACGGTGATTACCCGCTTCGGCAATCCGTCCCGCGTCTTGCTGGAGCCGGGCCTGAGCTGGCGCTGGCCTGCGCCGTTCGAGGCGGCGATCCCTGTGGACCTGCGTTTGCGCACCACCTCCAGCGGTTTGCAGGATGTGGGCACCCGCGATGGTCTGCGCATCATCGTCCAGGCTTATGTGGCGTGGCAGGTGCAGGGCGATGGGGACAACGTGCAGCGTTTCATGCGCGCCGTACAGAACCAGCCCGATGAGGCTGCCCGGCAGATTCGCACCTTCGTCGGCTCGGCGCTGGAAACCACCGCCAGTAGCTTCGACTTGTCGAACCTGGTCAATACCGATGCCAGCAAAGTGAACATCACGGCTTTCGAGAACCAGCTGCGCCAGCAGATCGAGCAGCAGTTGCTCACGACTTATGGCGTGAAAGTCCTGCAGGTCGGCGTGGAGCGCCTGACCTTGCCTTCGGTGACGCTCAGCGCCACGGTCGACCGTATGCGTGCCGAGCGTGAAACCATTGCCACCGAGCGCACGGCCGCCGGCAAGCGCGAAGCCGCGCAGATCCGTTCGGCTGCCGAGCGTGATGCGCGGATCGTCGAAGCCGATGCCACGGTCAAGGCGGCGGATATCGAGGCTCAGTCTCGGGTCGAAGCCGCCGAGATCTATGGCCGCGCCTATGCGGGCTCGCCGCAGCTCTACAACCTGCTGCGCTCCCTCGACACGCTGGGCACGGTGGTGACGCCGGGCACCAGGCTGATCCTGCGCACCGATGCCGCGCCGTTCCGGGTGCTGGTGGACGGGCCGCCGACACTGGACGGCAAGAGTGGATCGCAGCCATGAGCGAGCCTTCAGGCGTCGAGGCAGAAGCGCAGCGTCCGGCGTTCAACAGCCCATGGTTGCAGGCCAGTCGTCTGGCGTTTCTGGGGTTGTATGGCGTGACGCTGTTGGCGGCACTGGGCTGGGTGACTTCCAACGTGCGACAGATCGATCCCCAGAACCGTGCCGTGGTCATGCGCTTCGGTGAGCTGGAGCGGATCCAGAACGCCGGTTTGCTGATTGCCTGGCCGCAGCCACTGGAACGTGTGGTTCTGCTGCCTTCGGCGGATCGGGTAATCGAGCGCCGGGTGGAAACCCTGTTGCGCTCGCCTCAGGCCCAGAAGGCCGATGAGGTCGCAACCTTTGCCGTGCCCATGAGCGATGCACTGGCCGGCTCCGGCTTTCTGCTGACGGGCGATGCGGGTGTCGTCCAGCTCGACGTGACGGTGTTCTACAAGGTGACCGATCCATATGCTTTCGTTCTCCAGAGCGAGCATGTGCTGCCTGCACTGGATCGGCTGGTCAATCGCAGCGCCGTGGCGCTGACGGCGGCGCGAGATCTGGACACTATTCTGGTTGCACGTCCCGAACTTATCGGAGCTGACAGCAAGGCTGCCGAACGGCGTGAGCGGTTGCGTGGCGATCTGGTGCGCGGCATCAACCAGCGTCTGGCTGAACTGGAGGCGACAGGCGCTGGAGTCGGTATCGAGGTGGCGCGGGTGGATGTGCAGTCCAGCTTGCCCAAGGCCGCCGTCAACGCCTTTAATGCGGTGCTGACCGCCAGCCAGCAAGCGGACCAGGCCGTGGCCAACGCCCATAACGATGCGGAAAAGCTCACTCAGGCTGCCAACCAGCAAGCCGACCGAACCTTGCAGGTGGCGCATGCCCAGGCGTCGGAACGACTGGCCAAGGCCCAGACCGACACCGCGACCGTTGCCAGCCTCGCGCAGTCGATCCAGAACCGCAACGATCCTGGTCTGTTGCAACGCCTCTACCGTGAGCGCGTGCCGAAAATTCTCGGTCAGGCCGGATCGGTCACTACTGTCGACCCCAAAGACGATTCCCGCCTGATCATTCAGGGAGCTGAACAATGAGTGGCGAAGCCGTTCACACCCACGCCAGACCCGAAGCGGCCAGCCTGCTGAGCGGGGCGGAGCAACGCAGCGCGGCCCGTCAGTTGACCCTGGCCATGCTGGCTTTGGGTTTATTGGGGCTGGGCCTGATCTGGCGTCTGATTACGCCTGAGCAGACCGGCGTCAGCCAGTTGCTGCTGGGCGCGGCCTCGCTGCTGGTGGCAATCCCGGTGATCAGTGCTGGCTGGCACAGTTTGCGTCACCCGAGCCTGCACGGGATTACCGACCAGTTGATTGCTCTGGCGATGCTGGGCGCATGGGCTACAGGCGACCTCATGACGGCGGCCTTGCTGCCGATCATCATGATCTTCGGCCATGTACTGGAAGAGCGCAGCGTGATCGGTTCCCAGGAAGCCATTCAGGCGCTGGGCCAACTGACCCGCAGCCACGCCCGGTTGATCAAGGCCGATGGCAGCATTCATGAAGTGGACAACTCGACGTTGCAGGCTGGCGATCAGGTCGAGGTGCGGGCCGGTGATCGGGTGCCTGCCGATGGCCGGGTGATTTCCGGTCAGGCCAGCCTCGATACGTCCTCCATTACCGGCGAGTCCATACCGCTGGAAGCTCAGACCGGAATGGAAGTCTACGGCGGAGCGATCAACCTTGATGGCCTGCTGCGCATCGAGGTGACGCGCATTGGCGACCAGTCCACGCTGGGCAAGGTGATTGCGCTGATGCAAAGCGCGGAACGTTCCAAGCCGCCGATCACTCGTCTGCTGGAGCGTTATGCCGGCAGCTACATGGTGCTGGTGTTGCTGATTGCCGCGCTGACCTGGTTCATCACTCAGGATGCTCAGGCGATGCTGGCTGTGCTGGTCGCTGCCTGTCCTTGTGCGCTGGTGCTTTCGGCTCCGGCCACGGCCATTGCGGGCATTGCCGTGGCGGCCCGTCACGGGATTCTGATCCGCAGTTCGGCATTTCTCGAAGAGCTGGCGGACCTGACGTCGCTGGTTGTGGATAAAACCGGCACCCTGACGTTTGGCAGCCTGCGTCTTCAATCGATCCAGGACAGCACGGGGTATGCAGACCTGCTGCCGTTGGCGGCCAGCCTCGGGTCGGCCAGCAGCCATCCGGTCAGCCGGGCACTGGCCGGGCTGGTGGACAAGGATCAACTGCTGGCGCTCAGCGATATTCGCGAACGTCAGGGCCTGGGTGTGGTGGCTTCGACAGCCCATGGCGAAGCGGCATTGGGACGTCCCGAGCTGTTTGAGCAATTGGGAATTACCACGCCTGCGGTGCCCGAGCATGACGGCCCGTTGGCCGGGCTGGCGCTGGGCGGGGTATTCCAGGCTTGGTTGTTGCTGTCGGACAGCCTCAAGCCCGAGGCGAGCAAGGCGCTGGCCGAGTTGCGCGAGCTGGGCCTGGGACGGCAATTATTGCTGACCGGTGATCGCCAGACCGTGGCCGACAATCTGGCGCGGGAAGTGGGGATCGTCGATGTTCAGGCTCAGGCACTGCCTGAAGACAAGCTCAACCGGGTGAAGGGTGAAATTGCCCAGGGCTTCAGACCGATGGTCGTCGGTGACGGGATCAACGATTCGCTGGCCTTGAAGGCAGGTGTTGTCGGCGTCGCCATGGGCGCAGGTGGTGCCGATATCGCGCTGGCTTCGGCGGATATCGTGCTGATCGGCAGCGATTTGCGTCGTCTCGGCACCTGCGTACGCCTTAGCCGCCTGTGTCGCCAGACGTTGCAAGTGAACGTGATCATCGGCCTCGGCTGGACACTGGCTATTGTTGCACTGGCAGCCTTTGGTCTGCTGGGTGTCGCTGGCGCCATGGTTGCGGCTGTGCTGCATAACCTCAGCACGTTGCTGGTGCTGGGTAATGCCGGGCGTTTGCTGCGTTTTCAGGAGCCGCTACTAAAATTGTAAGACGGCACTCAAGCCCGAAGAACTCTGTTACAAATTGATGGTCATTCAAGACTAGGGTGATCCATGAAAGGCTGCACGTTTGGCTCGAATCAGTGGGCACAAGGCCGTTCCCGGTAGTTTTTCTTTCATGCCAATAGCCTCGGTTCTGACTGAACCGTCTGGACTACCTTTCTCCAGCTTCTGGATAGGGGGGCAACTCATATGAATGTGCAACTTCCAACGGCCTTGCAGAATCTCCACTTGCCATTGCGTCTCAAGCTTTGGGACGGTCATGAGCTGGATCTGGGGCCTGCGCCCAGTGTCACGATTTTCGTCAAAGACCCGATGTTGGTTTCCGACTTCACCCATCCCAGCCTCGGCCTGCTGGGTAGCGCCTTCGTGGAGGGGCGTCTGGAACTGGAAGGTTCGATCAGTGAAGTCGTGAGGGTTTGTGACGAGTTGACTCACGCCTTGCTGGTGAATGAAGACTCCATCTCTCCTGTGCGCACTCAGCACGATAAAGCCACCGACGCGGCGTCGATCTCCTATCACTACGACCTGTCCAACGACTTCTATCAGCTATGGCTCGATACGGAGATGGTTTATTCCTGCGCTTACTTCAAGACGGGAAGGGAGACGCTTGAGCAGGCGCAGCAGGACAAGTTTCAGCATCTGTGCCGCAAGTTGCGCCTCAAGCCCGGTGAGTACCTGCTGGATGTCGGTTGTGGATGGGGCGGTCTGGCACGTTTTGCGGCGCGTGAGTATGGGGTGAAGGTGTTCGGGATCACCCTTAGCCACGAGCAACTGGCGCTTGCCCGGGAGCGGGTCAAGGCCGAGGGTTTGCAGGACAGGGTCGAGCTGCAATTGCTCGACTACCGCGATCTGCCGCAAGACCAGCGTTTCGACAAGGTGGTCAGCGTGGGCATGTTCGAGCATGTGGGCCACGGCAACCTGCCGCTCTACACCCAACGCCTGTTTGGTGCCGTGAAGGAGGGTGGTCTGGTGATGAATCACGGGATTACGGCCTTGCACACCGATGGCCGTCCGGTTGGGCGTGGAGCTGGGGAGTTCATCGACCGGTATGTGTTCCCCAACGGCGAGTTGCCGCATCTGGCGATGATCAGCGCGCATATCAGTGAAGCAGGCCTGGAAATCGTCGACGTCGAAAGCCTGCGTCTGCATTACGCCAGGACGCTGGAGCACTGGAGTGCTCGCCTTGAGGCGCGCTTGAGCGAGGCTGCCGCCATGGTGCCGGAACACACCCTGCGTATCTGGCGGCTATACTTGGCAGGTTGCGCGTATGCATTCGCCAAGGGCTGGATCAATCTGCACCAGATCCTGGCCGTCAAACCCTTTGCCGATGGCGGGAACGGTTTGCCGTTGACCCGTGAAGACATCTATCGGTGATTTACAGGATCGGCGAAATCAACCGCGCCACGCGCATGCCCAGTTGGTGCAGGTGGCGGGTTTCGCGGCTTTCCTGAAGGGATATCTCGTGGCTCAGGTTGAAGTCGGCACTCAGCATGGCTTCAACCTCACGGGCGAAGTCCGTATCGACGGTCAGCAGCATCAGCTCGAAATTCAGCCGGAACGAGCGGTTGTCCAGATTGGCGCTGCCGATGGCGGTGATCTCGTTGTCCACCAGCACCACCTTCTGGTGCAGGAAGCCCGGTCTGTAGCGGAACACTCGCACGCCAGCCCGCACGGCATCGAAGGCGTACAGGCTGGAGGCGGCGTACACCACGTAATGGTCGGGGCGCGAAGGCAGCAGCAGTCGCACATCCACACCGCGCAGCACTGCCAGGCGCAACGCTGCCGAGACGGCTTCGTCAGGGATAAAGTAAGGGCTGGTGATCCACACCCGCTCGGTCGCCGCGTGGATGGCTTCGACAAAGAACAGCGAGCAGGTTTCCTGGGCATCGGCCGGACCGCTGGCCAGTAACTGACACAGCACGCCCTGTTCAGGAAATGATTCGGGAAGGTTCATGGGCGGCAGTTCGCGGGTGGCCCAGAACCAGTCTTCGGCGAACGACTCCTGCAGGCAGGCGACCACCGGACCGATGACCTGCACATGGGTATCACGCCAGGGCGACAGGGGCGGTTTGAGGCCCATGTATTCATCACCGACGTTGTGCCCGCCCAGATAGCCTTTCAGCCCGTCGACCACCACTATCTTGCGGTGATTGCGGAAGTTGATCTGGAAGCGATTGAGCCAGCCGCCATGGGTGGCAAAGGCCTTGATCTGCACACCGCCTGCGCGCAGCTTTTCGCTGTAGGAAGCGGGCAGGGCATGGCTGCCGATACGGTCATAGAGCACGAAAATCGCCACGCCTTCGGCGGCTTTCTTCAGCAGCAGCGTTTGCAGGCGACGCCCAAGGTCATCGTCATGAATGATGAAGAACTGCACCAGAACTGTCTGCCGGGCCTGCTCGATGGCCGCGAACATGGCATCGAAGCTGGCCTTGCCATTGATCAACAGTTTGACCTCGTTATTGGCCAGAGCCGGCATGCGCCCGAGCTTGGGCATGGCGCGCAGCGATGCGTAAGCATCCGAGCGGCGCGCGGCGACGGCTTCTTCGATCCAGGGGCGCCAGTTCAGGTTGGTGATAGCGTTGCGCATTTCGCTGTTGGCGTCACGCCGGGCCTTGATATAGGCATCAAACGAACTGCGCCCGAAGACCAGATAAGGGATCAGGGTGAAGTAAGGAATGAAGAACAGCGGCATCGCCCAGGCAATCGCGCCTTGCGCGGTGCGCACGGTCAGCAATGCATGGATGGCAGCAACTGCGCCCACCAGATGAATGAAAGCCAGGACGTAGCCGAAGAAATACGGGCTATGGAAATCCATAGGTAAACGATGCTCCTTAACTTTGCGCCTACAACAGACCATAGCCGCTCGGGATTGTCGCTATTTTGATCCGGGTGCAACTGGTTACAGCTTATGTCGTCTAAGATGCGGCCTATCTGGGTAATGTTCTTACGAGGAATCTTTTTAATGAACAAACGCGCGTTGGCGTTGATGTTTTGTCTGGCTGCACCTGTGGCTCATGCTCAGGTGCTGCAACCTGGTTTGTGGGAACTGACCTCCAGCAACATGCAGGTCGATGGTCAGGCGCTGCCGGATCTGCAACTGATGCTGGGCCAATTGAAAAACCTGCCTCCCGAGCAGCGCGCCATGATGGAACAGATGATGCAGAAACAAGGCGTCACTCTGGGTGGGCAAGGCGTGCGATTCTGCCTGACCGAGGCGCAGGTCAAATCGGACAATATTCCTCTTACCGATCCAAAATCCGGCTGCTCGCAAAAGATCACCGCACGTAACGGTCAGACCTGGAACTTCCAGTTCAGTTGCCCCAAGGCGCAAGGTACCGGGCAGGCCCAGTTTCTCAGTAACCGCGAATTCACCACCAAAGTGGTCGGCACCTTCAACGCTACAGGCCAGCAACAGAATGGCAGCATGGACACACGGGCTGTCTGGTTAGGGCCGCAATGCGGTGCAGTGGCTCCACGAAACTGATTACGTTCCACGTGGAACATTTTTCTTTTCGGTCATGCACTTACTGCCCCTGATTGCAGGTTTCTCGACAGCGCCAATCTTCATGTAAGGCTTCAAGTTTCACTTGTAACGTGGTGTTATATTATTACTATTGTTGCGGTGATACTTTTCATGAGCCTGGATGCTCGCCTTGTTTCGTGAGACCTGCCATGCACAGACGTCAAATCCTGCTCAATATGCTTCTGGCCAGCGCTGCGCTGGCCTTGCCTTTTGGGGCTTACGCCACGCAGATTCGCAATGCCCGACTGTGGCGCAGCGATGACAAGCTGAGGCTGGTGCTCGATTTGAGCGGGCCTGTGCAATACAAGACTTTCACGCTGGCTGCGCCTGACCGCTTGATCATCGATGTCAGCGGTTCGCGGCTGACCGGGGATTTCAGCCAATTGGCGCTGGATCGAACGGTGATCAAGTCGATTCGTTCCGGGCATTACGGCCATGGTGATGACACGCGCATCGTGCTGGATCTCACCGCGCCTGTGCAGCTCAACAGTTTTCTGCTGGGGCCGGAAGGCGGGCAGGGGCACCGCCTGGTACTGGACTTGAGTTCTACTGCCAGCGCGCCGGTGCAGATGGCTGCCGTTGCGCCACCTCCACCGGCTCAGGTTTCGGACAAGGCTCATCCCAAGCGCGACATCATGGTGGTGGTCGATGCGGGGCATGGCGGCAAGGACCCTGGCGCTGTCGGTTCCCGAGGCGAGCGTGAGAAAGACGTTGTGCTGTCCATTGCTCAATTGCTTGCCAAGCGCTTGAAGCGTGAGAAAGGCTTCGATGTGCGGCTGGTGCGCAACGATGATTTCTTTGTTCCCCTGCGCAAGCGTGTGGAGTTTGCCCATAAGTCCAAGGCCGACATGTTCATCTCGGTGCATGCCGATGCTGCGCCGCGGCTGACAGCCTCCGGCGCTTCGGTGTTTGCCTTGTCCGAAGGCGGCGCGACATCGGCGACGGCGCGGTTCATGGCCCAGCGTGAAAACGGCGCCGACCTGCTGGGCGCCACCTCGTTGCTCAATCTCAAGGACAAGGACCCGATGCTGGCCGGGGTGATTCTCGACATGTCGATGAACGCTACCATCGCCGCCAGCCTGCAACTGGGCCATACCGTGCTGGGCAGCCTGGAAGGCATCACCACACTGCATCAGAAGCGCGTGGAACAGGCGGGGTTTGCGGTGCTCAAGTCACCGGACGTGCCTTCGATTCTGGTCGAGACGGGGTTCATCTCCAATAGCCGCGATAGCCAGAGACTGGTGACTGCACGCCATCAGCAGGCCGTGGCCGATGGTTTGTTCGAGGGCTTGCAGCGTTACTTCCAGCGCAACCCGCCGCTGGATTCCCACATGGCTTGGGTTCAGGAGCAGAAGAAACAGGCGCAAGCCTGACGTTGCTCAGTGGCAGCCATTCAGACGGCTGCAAGTGATCTTGCTGCGTGTGCCATCGGAGCTGGAAACCCGTGTGATGGTGGTCCAGCCGATACGCTGGATGGTGCCTATCCAGGCATCGCCATTCGAGGCCAGGCCGGTGAAGAAGGTCAACTGATCAAACCGGCTGTTGGTCTGCGCCCAGCGTTTTTTGCCAATCACCTCATAGCCCCGCAAATACGTGGTCGAACCTGCGGTGAAGACGCTATAGCCATTGCCTTGCGCATCGCTGCACGCCAGCAGGTTCGCGCTGCGGGTACAGGTCGCCATATCTACGCCGGGCCGCGGGCCTGCCGCCATTATTTGCGTGCTGATCATTATCAGTAACGTGAACAAGCCTTTTGAAATGTGTTTCACGCAGATGCCCTTTGTCGAACAGGTTGGCAATTTTGCATCGTTATACTATAACATTGTCGGGTGATTAGAGCTGGCTGCCAACGGTGTCGATAACAGGCCCGGTGCAGCCTATATCAACAAGGTGCAAGCCTTGCAACCTGGCCCGAGAATCCTGATGCCCAATCGTCTGCCTGTTACCGTTTTGTCCGGTTTTCTTGGAGCCGGGAAAAGCACCCTCCTCAATTACGTGCTGCGCAACCGCGAAAACCTGCGAGTGGCCGTTATCGTCAACGATATGAGCGAGATCAATATCGATGGCGGCGAAGTTCAGCGTGATGTCAGCCTGAATCGTGCCGAAGAAAAGCTCATCGAGATGAGCAACGGCTGCATCTGCTGCACGTTGCGCGAAGACCTGCTCGAAGAAGTCAGCCGTCTGGCTCAGGATGGGCGTTTCGATTATCTGCTGATCGAATCCACGGGCATTTCCGAACCCTTGCCGGTGGCCGAAACCTTTACCTTCCGCGATGAAGCGGGCAAGAGCCTGGCCGACATGGCGCGGCTGGACACCATGGTGACGGTGGTCGATGGCGTCAATTTCATGCTCGATTATCAGGCTTCCGAAAGCCTGGCGACCCGTGGCGAAACCCTGGGCGAAGAGGATGACCGCTCGATTACCGATCTGCTGATCGAGCAGATCGAGTTCGCGGATGTGATCCTGCTCAGCAAGATCGACCTGATCAGCTCCAGCGAACGTGAAGAACTGATGGCCATCCTCAAGCGCCTCAACGCCCATGCCGAGATCGTACCGATGGTGATGGGCGAGGTGCCGTTATCGACCATCCTCAACACCGGTCGTTTCGATTTCGAGCGAGCTTCCCAGGCGCCGGGCTGGCTCAAGGAAATGCGTGGCGAGCATGTGCCGGAAACCGAAGAGTACGGCATCGCCTCCACGGCTTACCGGGCGCGTCGTCCTTTCCATCCAGAGCGTTTTTTCAACTTCATCGATCGCCCATGGACCAACGGCAAACTGCTGCGCTCCAAAGGCTTCTTCTGGCTGGCGAGCAAATACAAGGATGCGGGCAGCTGGTCCCAGGCTGGCGGCCTGATGCGGCATGGTTTTGCAGGCCGCTGGTGGCGCTTCGTGAGTCGCGCGCACTGGCCGCAGGATCAGGAGAACATTACGTCGATCATGGACAACTGGTCGCCTGAAACCGGCGATTGCCGTCAGGAGCTGGTGTTCATCGGGCAAAACATCGACTTCGCCCAACTGATCGCAGAGCTGGATGACTGTTTGCTTACCGACGACGAACTGGCCATGGGCGCGGAGAGCTGGCGCCTGTTGCCTGACCCGTTTGGTGACTGGTACGACGAGGAGGCTGCCTGATGCTGGCACCCGTATTGAAGTTTCAGCCCCGTGCCCGTCAGGTGCAGGGCGAGACGCCCGAAGTGTTGGGGCAGGTGCTGGAAGACGGCGTCAACCTGTCTGTCTGGCAGCGCCAGTTGCCCGCGCATATCGAGGACTTCGGTGCATTGCTGTTGTCCCTGAACGAGCCCCTGTCTGAGTCCATGACTCTGGAAGTGCAGGGCGGTGATGTCGAGCCCAATCTGCAAGGCCTGGCCTCGGGCTATGCCGACTTGCAGGGCTATGACGGATTCATCGCGGACGTGTCATGGCTGGTCAGTGCTTATTCATGCCTGCTGGGCGCCGAATGTGTCGGCCTGCGCTTGCGGGCGCTGGACAAAGTCATGTGTCCGCGTTTTCACGTCGATCACGTGCCGGTGCGGCTGGTCACCACCTATGCCGGGATCGGCAGCCAGTGGCTCAAGGAAAACGCCATCGACCGCAAGCAACTTGGCAGTCCTGAAGCCGAACCGCAGGACCCGAGTCGTATCCAGCAAATCCAGTGCGGTGCAGTGGCCTTGCTCAAGGGCGAGCGCTGGAGCGGCAACGAGGGCCTGGGGCTGGTGCATCGTTCGCCGCAACTGGAACGTAACGAACGGCGTCTGATCCTGACCCTGGACTGGCTGGCCTAATTGGGCGTCAGCCACTTGCCCTTGCTTTGCCCCTCACAAAACGGCTTCAGGTAAAGCGCGTCGCTGGCGATGCCGTAATAGTGGATATTCTCGCGATAGGGCATATTGGCGACCTGTGCGTTGCTGCATATGCCAAAGGCGCCTGCCGGGCAACTCTGCGAGAAGGTCACTTCTGTTTTCTGGCCTGCCAGTTGCGGTTGGCAGAAGCCGTCGCGGAACAGGTCTTCCGGGATATTCAGGTTTTCCTGACAGACTTTGACGTCTAATCTCTCAGCCTGGCTGTGCACCAGACACGCTTGGGCCAATACCTTGCCCGATGCCATTGTCAGCAGCATCAACGCCAATCGAACAGGCAGCCTGATGGCTCGCATTGTCAGCTTTCCTTCATCATTGTTTGCAAACGACACTCTCCAGAAGCGACTCCAGATGCTGCAGAACATCCCGACCCATGTGATTGGTGGCCCGCTGGGCGCCGGCAAGACCAGCCTTATCAGGCATCTGCTGAGCCAGAAACCGGCCGATGAGCGCTGGGCGGTGCTGATCAACGAGTTTGGCCAGATCGGTCTGGATGCTGCGCTGTTGGCCGTGGATGCCGATGGTATCGCACTTGGCGAAGTGGCTGGCGGCTGCCTGTGCTGCGTCAACGGCGTGCCGTTTCAGATCGGCCTGGGACGCCTGCTGCGCAAGGCCAGGCCCGACCGCCTGTTCATCGAACCTTCGGGCCTGGGGCATCCGGCACAACTCATGGCCCAGTTGCGCCAGGCACCATGGCTGGGTGTGCTCAGTGTGCAACCTGGCGTGATGGTGCTCGATGCGATCAGCATGGCGGCAGGTCAGCCGCTACCGGTTACCCAGCAGGATGCGTTGGCGGATGCTGGTCTGGTGGTGATGAACAAGGCGCAGGGTATCGACGATGCGTCACGCAGGCGTTTGGCCGAGGCATTGCCGGAGCATTCGCTGATCTGGGTTGAGCAAGGCCAGCTTGCGTTGGCGCAACTGCCCGGTTTTCTGGAGCACGGAGCTGTGGATAACCGTGCTGTGGATAACCTCATTCTGCCCCCAGGCCTCGGGCAATTGCCTGCTGTCTGGAATGATCCGAACGAGCCGATCCGTCAGAGCCAGGAGAGCCCGGACGGCTGGAGTATCGGCTGGCGCTGGCATCCTTCCCGGCAGTTCGATCGGGCAAAGCTGCTGCAATGGCTGGAAAGCCTGACGTGGCGGCGCGCCAAGATGGTTATCCACAGCCCCGACGGCTGGTTTTCAGCCAATGGGCTGGAAGGCTCGCAACTTGAATGGCAAGGCAGCGAGTGGCGCCAGGATTCGCGTCTGGAATTGATCTTTGCGACGCCGCAGGACAGCGTCATGTTGCAGACGCAATTAGCTCACTGCTTGCGTTGCTGATGAGTCTCGCGCCACTTGTTCATTTCGATGATTTCAGCGCTAGGTGGTGGCGTTTTAATTTCAAACGGGTAGGGTGCGAGTTCGATCTGGGCCGAATGGGCACCGAACATCGTGATCGTACCGGGGTGACGTTGTTCTCCGGTGACGGTGAACTCGAAGCCGTAGATACGGGCCAGACGCTTGTGGCCCTGAGCATCGCGGATGAAAGCCAGACGACGCAGAGCGACATTGCCGTCGAGCAGTTCCAGGTCGAGCCGGGCACAATGCTGTTTGACCCGCTCCAGCGCTCGCTCGCGCAGACCGTGGGCATGCCACAACCAGGCTGCCGCACTTGCGAACAGCATCAGCACGAAAATGTTTCCCAGGGTCAACATGGCAGAGTGCTCCTACTCAGGAGTCTTCAGCTTAACTGCCCGAAGTGATTTACAGCCATACTGCGCGACTTAAATTTCTTATTACTGCACTTGCATCGTGTTCAGGATCCTCCCATGAAACGTACACCTCACTTGCTCGCCATCCAGTCCCATGTGGTGTTCGGCCACGCAGGCAACGGCGCAGCGGTGTTCCCTATGCAGCGTATCGGGGTCAATGTCTGGCCGCTCAATACGGTCCAGTTCTCCAACCACACCCAATACAAGCAATGGACCGGCGAAGTGCTGGCTCCGCAGCAGATCCCGGCGTTGATCGAGGGTATTGCGGCAATTGGTGAACTGGGCAACTGCGATGCCGTGCTTTCCGGCTATCTGGGCAGCGCGGCGCAGGGGCGGGCGATTCTGACGGGGGTGGCGCGTATCAAGGCGGCCAATCCCAAAGCGCTGTATTTGTGCGACCCGGTGATGGGGCATCCCGAGAAGGGCTGCATCGTTCCGGCCGAGGTCAGCGATTTTCTGCTGGAAGAAGCAGCGGCAGTGGCGGATTTCATGTGCCCGAACCAGCTGGAGCTGGACAGCTTTGCCGGTCGCAAGCCCGAGTCCCTTCTCGATTGCCTGGCCATGGCGAGATCGTTACTGGCGCGAGGCCCCAAGGCTGTGCTGGTCAAGCATCTGGATTACCCCGGCAAGGCGGCGGATGGTTTTGAAATGTTGCTGGTGACCGCCGATGCCAGCTGGCACCTGCGTCGTCCGCTGCTGGCCTTTCCGCGTCAGCCGGTGGGCGTGGGTGATCTGACGTCCGGCTTGTTCCTGGCGCGTGTGCTGCTGGGTGATGATCTGGTGGCCGCTTTCGAGTTCACGGCTGCGGCAGTGCATGAAGTGCTGCTGGAAACCCAGGCCTGTGGCAGCTACGAGCTGGAACTGGTGCGCGCGCAGGACCGGATTGCCCATCCGCGGGTGCGGTTTGAGGCGGTGCGGTTGTAATGGTCTTGGCGAATGAATTCCCATAGTGGGAATTCATTCGTGAACAACGTATTACAGGGATTCTTCCTTGATCTCCTGATAACGCTTTTCCAGCTCCTGGCGAATCTGGCGGCGTTGCTGGGCCTGGATGAAGCGGCGTTTGCCTTCGGCGGTTTCCGGCTCCAGCGGCGGGACGCTGGCTGGCTTGCGGTTGTCGTCCACCGCGACCATGGTGAAGAAGCAACTGTTGCTGTGACGCACCGAGCGCTCGCGGATGTTCTCGGTCACGACCTTGATCCCGACCTCCATCGAGGTATTGCCGGTGTAGTTCACCGAGGCCAGAAAGGTCACCAGCTCACCGACGTGAACCGGCTCGCGGAAAATCACCTGATCCACAGACAGCGTCACCACGTAGCGACCGGCATAACGGCTGGCGCAGGCGTAAGCGACTTCATCCAGATACTTGAGCAAAGTACCGCCATGTACATTGCCAGAGAAGTTGGCCATGTCCGGGGTCATCAATACAGTCATCGACAGCTGGGCGTTTCCGGGTTCCATAGCGTACTCACACGGTCAAGGTCATCATGAGTGGCGCCTTATGCTGACGCTCACGGGGGGTGGTTCAATACCTGCAACGACAGTTATCGGGACGTTGGCTGATGCAATGCCGTCACGCCTGCGAATCTATCTGTTTCCATATATTGCACCGGCTTTCTCTAGACGGGTGCAGTGTTACTCTCCCAAAACCCGTGGATCGGGTTTTTTCTTACGCTTTTAGCCGCGTTTTCTTGATGCAGCTTCCGATTTTTCAGCTTCGCTGGCTATTCGGGAGGGGTAAGCATCATTTCTCAATAAGGAGCCACACCCATGCATGCCGTCAATTTTATTCAGGATTTGGCAGTGATCATGCTGGTGGCGGGTGTGGTGACTATTCTCTTCCATCGTCTCAAGCAGCCGGTGGTATTGGGCTATATCGTGGCGGGGTTCATCATTGGCCCGCATACGCCGCCTGTCGGGCTGATTCACGATGAAGGTACCATCAAGACCCTCGCCGAGCTTGGGGTGATCTTCCTGATGTTCTGCCTGGGCCTGGAGTTCAGCCTGCGCAAGCTGTTCAAGGTGGGAGCCACGGCATTCATTGCGGCCTTCCTCGAAATTGCCCTGATGATCTGGATCGGCTACGAAATCGGCCAGTTCTTTGGCTGGAAAACCATGGATTCGCTGTTCCTGGGCGCGATCCTGGCCATTTCCTCGACCACCATCATCGTCAAGGCCCTCAACGACCTGAAGATGAAGAACCAGCACTTTGCCCAACTCATCTTCGGGGTGCTGATCGTCGAAGACATTCTGGGCATCGGCATCATCGCTTTGCTGTCGGGGATTGCTGTCAGCGGCTCGGTCAGCTCAGGCGAAGTCTTCTCCACGGTCGGCAAGCTGTCGCTGTTCATGATCGTGGCCCTGGTGGTCGGCATTCTGCTGGTGCCGCGCCTGCTGTCCTACGTCGCGAAGTTTGAAAGCAACGAAATGCTGCTGGTGACCGTACTGGGCCTGTGTTTCGGTTTCTGTCTGCTGGTTGTGAAGCTGGAATACAGCATGGTGCTGGGGGCGTTCCTGATTGGCGCGATCATGGCTGAATCCCGTCAACTGGTGAAGATCGAGCGGCTTATCGAGCCTATTCGCGACATGTTCAGCGCTATCTTCTTTGTTGCCATTGGCCTGATGATCGATCCCAAAGTCCTGCTTGAATATGCATGGCCCATCGCGCTGATTACCGTCGCAGTGGTGTTGGGCAAGATGCTGTCCTGCGGGCTGGGGGCTTTCATTGCCGGTAATGATGGCCGGACTTCGTTGCGCGTTGGCATGGGGCTGTCACAGATTGGCGAGTTTTCCTTCATCATCGCGGCGTTGGGTATGACCTTGCAGGTCACCAGTGATTTCCTGTATCCCGTGGCGGTGGCGGTTTCGGCCATTACCACGCTGTTGACCCCGTACCTGATCCGCGCTGCCGACCCGCTGTCGCTCAAACTGGCTGCTGTGGTGCCTCGCCGGATGGCGCGAGTGTTCGGCATGTACGGCGAATGGCTGCGCAGCATCCAGCCACAAGGGCAGGGCGCGGTGCTGGCGTCGATGATCCGGCGGATATTGCTGCAGGTCGGGGTCAACCTGGCGCTGGTGATTGCCATCTTCTTCAGCGGCGGCTATTTTGCCGGGCGCATTGGCGCTTACATGAATGAATGGGTCAGCGATGTGGGCCAGCAGAAAGCCTGGATCTGCGGAGCGGCCTTACTGTTGTCGCTGCCGTTCCTGATTGCGGCGTACCGCAAGCTCAAGGCGCTATCGATGCTGTTGGCCGAGATGGGCGTGAAGCCGGAAATGGCCGGGCGTCATACCGTGCGGGTGCGCAAGGTTGTGGCGGAGGTGATTCCGTTGCTGTCGCTGGTGGTGATCTTCATCCTGCTGGCAGCCCTGTCGGCGAGCATTCTGCCGACAAGCGAGCTGCTGCTGGTGATCGTGTTGATTGCGGCGGTGGTTGCAGCATTGCTGTGGCGCTGGTTCATTCGCGTGCATACGCGGATGCAGATTGCCTTGCTGGAAACGCTGGGCAACAACAATCAGGAGTCGTCCGGGCATTGAGCCCGGCGATACCTTCTTGCGGGGTGTCTCAGCTTTCCAGCCAGACATCCCGTGCCCAGTGCCAGACAGATTCCCAGTTCTCTTCGGTCACCAGCTCTTCTTCGCCGGACCACAGCACCACAGTGCCGTCTTCTTCGACGCAGTAATAGTCGTCGCCGTCCTGGCAGATCGGGATCAGTTCACGAGGCACACCCAGATCCCACGCAGTCGCGGCTACATCCGGCAGATAGGTGTGTGACTGAGGGTCGGTCACGGTGACTGGCTCAAGGCTGCCATACACGACGTCGCTGACGGTCAGAAGAAATTCTTTGAAGACGTAAGGGATATTGATAAACAGCTGTTCCTCGATCTCGACGAGTTGGTCCTCGTCAGGCAGTTCGAGGGGAACCGGAACCGGCTCGTTTTGTTCACGCAGTTGTTCGATGACTTCTTCCACGACATGGGTCCTCTAAGCTTGATGGCGCGGGTTATACAGTAGCCTAAAGCTTTTCTCAAAATAACTACCCGATCGGATAGGCTCTGTACGAAAAATCCTGGTCGGCCTGCTTTCAATTCACATCAAGCGTGGGACCTTTCAGACTTGCTTTTGTTAGCTGCAGGTGACTAAAAATAAAAACCCCGGAACAGGTCCGGGGTTCGGTGCTGCTGGATATGCCTGGGATCAGCCGTTCTGGCGAATACCGGCAACCAGCCAAGGTTGGTTGTCGCCCTGGGCGCGCTCCATGTTCCAGCTTTCGCTGAACACTTCGCCCTGATCAAAGCGCGAAGTCTTGGAGATGCCGGAGAAGGTCAGGGTCGCGATGGTTTTGTCAGCGCGATCATCCACACCTTCCAGCTGGACGTTCAGGTTGTCGATGTAGGTCGACTGGAAGGCATCGCCAAGGTCAGCACGTTCCTTTTTCAGGAACTGCAGCATTTGTGGCGTTACGAACTCGGCAATCTTGTCCATCTCGTTCGCATCCCAGTGCTGCTGCAGCGACTGGAAGTGGCTACGGGCGGCTTCCAGGAAGCGCTCTTCGTTGAACCAGGCCGGAGCGTTGATGACCGGAGCGGCAGGGGCCGACGAAGCGCCACCGAAGATAGAGTTTTGCGCTGGCTGGCTGGTTTCACGCTGGTAAGGAGCACCGGCACCGGCCATTTTCGGCTGTTGCTGCTGGCGACGACGCGCAATGAAGCGGAAGATCAGGAAGGCGATGAGGCCCATGATCAGGATGTCGAAGATCTGCAGGCCGTTGAAGCCATCACCCATGAACATTGCAGCCAGCAGGCCACCGGCAGCGATGCCGGCCAATGGGCCTAACCAGCGCGAAGCGCCACTGGCAGCAGCGGCCGGACGACCGGCAGCGTTAGGGGCTGCGGCTGGAGTAGCCGGAGCGGCCTGGCGTGCCTGGTGCGACGGTGCCGAGCCCATGCTCTTGCCACCACCGAAACGTGCGGCGTTCACATCCAGACTCATGGTGAGCCCGATGCACAGCGCCAGAGCCATGCTTAGAAAACGTTGCATAAGGGTATTCCCGTTGTATGAATGCATGCGCGCCATGTTGCACAGGAGGGCAGTCCATGGCTAGTGCGTTAATGTTTCGGGTTTTTGCACAAATCCCGTAAGACCTGTCTATTTGGGCGGTAGGCGAGGAAATAAAGTTCTGTGGGAATTTTCTTTATACGCCGCCGTAGGAGCGAATTCATTCGCGAATATTTTCTTCGCGAATGAATTCGCTCCTACGGAGTCCGATCAGATCGGAACCAGCTTCGCATAGCCCATCATCAGCCACTTGCTGCCTTCGGCGAAGTTGACCTGCACCCTGGCCTGAGCGCCGGAGCCCTCGAAATTCAGGATCACGCCTTCACCGAATACCGCGTGCTGCACTTGCTGGCCCAGTGTGAACTGGGTTTCGGGGATGCCGGTGCCATTGAACAGGCTGCTGTTGCTGACCTTCTGGGTACCACCGAAAGGACGGCTGACGCTATTGGACAGGCGCACTTCCTGGATCAGCGTGGGCGGAATCTCGCGAACGAAACGGGACACCTTGTTGTAGGTCTCGCTGCCATACAGGCGACGGGTTTCGGCGTAGGTCATCACCAGTTGTTGCATGGCCCGGGTGATGCCGACGTAAGCCAGACGGCGTTCTTCTTCAAGACGGCCTGGCTCTTCCAGGCTCATCTTGTGCGGGAACAGTCCTTCCTCCATGCCCACCAGGAAGACATAAGGAAACTCCAGGCCCTTGGCGCTGTGCAAGGTCATGAGCTGGATGCTGTCTTCGTGCTCCTGAGCCTGAGTGTCGCCAGCTTCCAGCGACGCATGACCCAGGAAAGCCGCCAGCGGGGTCAGCTCTTCGTCATCTTCATTGTTCTCGAAGTTGCGCGCAGCGCTGACCAGTTCCTCAAGGTTTTCCACCCTGGCCTGACCTTTTTCACCTTTTTCCTGTTGGTGGTAGGCGATCAGCCCCGATTGCTCGATGGCGGTCTGGGTCATCAGGTGCAAGGGCATTTCCATGACCTTGGCCGACAGGTTCTCGATCAGCTCGATGAAAACGTTCAAGGCTCCGGCTGCCCGGCCAGTCAGGCCTTTGTTGGCGACCAGTTGGCGCATTGCTTCCCACATGGAGATATCGGTGTGGCGCGCATGCTCGCGGATAGCCTCGACGGTTTTCTCGCCAATGCCGCGTGCCGGGACGTTGATGACCCGTTCCAGCGCGGCATCGTTGCCACGGCCTTCCAGCAGGCGCAGATAGGCCATGGCATTCTTGATCTCGGCGCGCTCGAAGAATCGCTGGCCGCCGTAGATGCGGTAAGGAATACGCTCGCGCAACAAGGCTTCTTCCAGTACTCGCGACTGGGCGTTGGAGCGATACAGAATGGCGATATCGTTACGCGAAAGGCCGGTCTTCAAGGCGCTTTCGATGGTTTCGACCACGTAGCGCGCTTCGTCGTGTTCGTTGAAGGCGGCATACAGGTTGATCAGCTCGCCATCGCCCACGTCCGTCCACAGCTCTTTGCCCAGGCGACCGCTGTTGTTGACGATCAAGCCGTTGGCAGCCTTGAGAATGCTTGCCGTCGAGCGGTAGTTCTGTTCAAGGCGGATGACTTCGGTATCCGGGAAGTCCGACGAGTACTGATGAATGTTCTCGATCTTCGCGCCACGCCAGCCATAAATGGACTGGTCGTCATCGCCGACCACCATCAGGCTGTCGCCGCCTTGTGCCAGCAGCCGCAACCAGGCGTACTGCACGGCGTTGGTGTCCTGGAATTCGTCCACCAGCACATGGCGGAAGCGCCGCTGGTAGTGTGCCAGCAGGCCTGGATGATCGCGCCACAGGTCCAGTGCGCGCAGTAGCAGCTCGGAGAAGTCGATGACGCCGGCGCGCTGGCAGGCGATTTCATAGGCTTCGTAGATCGATTTCATGGTGCCCAGGAACAGGTCGCCGCTGGCCTGGATGTGTTTGGGACGCAGGCCTTCGTCTTTCTGGCCATTGATGAACCACTGGGCCTGACGTGCCGGCCAGCGCTGTTCGTCCAGCCCCAGTTCGCGAATCACGCGCTTGACCAGACGTTGCTGATCGTCGCTGTCCAGAATCTGGAAGGTTTGTACCAGCCCCGCTTCCTGCCAGTGTGCCCGCAGCAGGCGGTGCGCCAGACCGTGGAAGGTGCCGACCCACATGCCTGCCGGGCTGATGCCCATCAATTGCTCGATGCGATGACGCATCTCGGCTGCGGCCTTGTTGGTGAATGTCACCGACAGGACCGAATGCGGGGAGGCTTGCTCGACCTGCATCAGCCATGCGATGCGATGCACCAGCACACGGGTTTTGCCGGAACCAGCGCCGGCCAGGACCAACTGACGACCCAGAGAGGCAGCTACGGCCTGACGCTGGGCATCGTTGAGGGAATTGAGAAGGAGAGAGAGATCATCGCGCATCGACGCATTCTAGGGTGCTGCGCCATGGCGGGCAAACCATGCTTTGTCATGGGTAATAAAAAAGTCGTCGATGCTGACGATCGGTCATCTCAGGCTACAGACAGCGTCCGTTGTGCCTGATGCCCTCTGATCAATGCTTTGAACGTCACAGTTTTATGGTAGTGGCAGTTTGGTCTGGCTCAGCGCTTGTGTATGCTCGACACACGCCAAGGCCCTATCAAATACAAGAACCCAGCCATGCCTTTCAGCTTCAGCGCCCACGATGCTTCTGACACCAGCCGACGGGGTATTCGCAAGAAGTTCGCTACCCGGTTGAGGGTCGAGCGCACGCGCCTGCTTTATCAGGGGTCGTTGCTGCCGACCTTGTTCATGCTTGTCAGTGGTCTGGTCTGCGCATGGCTGCTCTGGAGCCCTGAACGCTACGTGCTCGTCAGTATCTGGCTGCTCTGGCTGGCGGTACTTGTGGGCCTGCGAATCATCCAGGTTGCCGCGTTTCGGGCGGCATCCCCTGAGCGTCAGGCCCGGCCTGTCTGGCGACGAATGTTTCTGCTGGGTGCCGCTGTCAGTGGCCTGACGCTGGCTTGTGCGGCCATGGCGTTGGTGCCTGTGGCCAGTTTCGAGCAACAGGCCTGGGTGTTCGGCATGATCGGTGGTGCGACGCTGTGTGCCAGTGTGGCCTACGCCGTCAGCCTCACCGCGTTCCTTACCTTCAGCCTGTCATGCCTGTTGCCGCCGATCGTTTATCTGTTTCTGGGCGGCGACGTGCCCTTTCGCGGCTGGGGCTGGCTCGGCCTGATTCTGTTGTTTGCTCTGATCGTCGTGGCTTGGCAGATCAATCGCCTGATACTGCGCAGCCTGTTGCAGCGCTTTCAGAATCAGGCCCTGATCGAGCACTTGCAGCAAGCCCAGGCCAAGGGCGATGAACTTAATGAAAGCCTGGCCAGGGAAGTCGAGCAGCGCCGCCAGGCCGAGCATAGCCTGCGCGAGGCGCAAGCCGGGCTGGAGGAGCGGGTTGCGCAGCGCACCCTGGAGCTGGAGGCGGCCAATCTGGCCTTGAGCAAAAGCCCGCCGCGTCTTGCCGAGAAAGTTTTCGATGCGGTCAGCGAAAGCATCATGATTTTCGACCCGCAGTACCGGATTCTCACCATCAATCAGGCTTTTTCCCGGCTCACGGGCTACGCGCCTGAGGATGTGGTGGGGCGTCAGGTCATGGATATCGCCAGCAGTCGCGATGCTCGCCGCCACTTCCAGGCGATTCACCATGCCTTGGAGCAGACAGGAAGCTGGCAGGGCGAACTGGTGGAGGCGCGTAAAAACGGCGAGCTGTATCCGCAATGGCTGCAAATGAATGTCGTGCGCGATATTGCAGGGAATGTCAGTCATATAGTCGGCTTCTTTACTGACTTGTCGGCTAATCGTGAGTCCGAGGAGCGCATGCGCTACCTCACCTATTTCGATGAGTTGACGGGGCTGGCCAATCGCTCGCAGTTCAAGGAGCGCCTGCGTGAAGCCAATCAGCGTGTGCGTCAGGGCGGAAGAAGCCTGGCACTGCTGCATATCAATCTGGATCGTTTCAAGCTGCTCAATGAAAGCCTGGGGCATGAAGTTGCGGACCAGTTGCTCAAGCACGTTGCCCGTCGACTGATCAGCGCCATGCCGGAGGCGGACACCATTGCGCGCCTGTCTGGCGATGAGTTCGCGGTGTTGTTCGATGCCTATGCCAACCTTTCCAGCCTTGCGCGGGTCACCAGCCGTTTGTTGAGCAAACTGCGCACGCCTTTATCGGTGGCGGGCAACGAACTGGTCATCAGTGCCTCGGTGGGGATCAGTCTGCTGCCCGACTCTGCCCGGGAAATCTCGGCACTCGTGAGCCAGGCCAACATGGCGATGCGGCATGCCAAGCACTTGGGCGGCAACAACTTCCAGTTCTTCACCGAAAGCCTGCGAGCCAGCACTCTGGAGCGCCTGCAACTGGAGATCCAGTTGCGTAAAGCTATTGAAGATCACCAGCTACAAGTCTTCTATCAACCCAAGATGCTGCTGGAAAATGGTCGCCTGGATGCGGCAGAGGCGCTGGTGCGCTGGAACCATCCGACACGGGGCATGGTGCCGCCGGGTGAGTTCATCGGGTTGGCCGAAGAAACCGGCCTGATTGGCGATATCGGGGAGTTCGTTCTGCGTCAGGCCTGCTGGCAGGCTTGTGAATGGCAGCGTCAGGGGCTGGAGCCGATCCGCGTTTCGGTCAACCTGTCGGTCCACCAGTTGCGTCAGGGCAAGCTGGTCAGTCTGGTGCGGCAAGTGCTGGATGAAACGGGGCTGGCTCCGCAGTTGCTTGAGCTTGAGCTGACCGAAAGCCAGTTGCTGGACAGCGTCGAACATATCATCTCGACCTTTCAGCAGTTGCGCGAACTGGGCGTGAAATTGGCCATCGACGACTTTGGCACCGGCTACTCTTCATTGAGTTATCTGAAACGCTTCCCGGTGGATTACGTAAAGATCGACCAGGCGTTTATCCGCGGCCTGGATGACGGCACGGAAGATGCGGCAATCATTCAGGCGATCATCTCCATGGCTCACAGCCTGGGGCTCAAGGTCGTGGCTGAAGGTGTCGAGAACGAAAAACAACTGGAGTTTCTCAAGGCGCAGGGTTGCGACGAGGTTCAGGGCTATTTGATCAGTCGGCCGATCGAAGCTTCGGTGATGGCAGGTTTGCTGGATCGATCCCGGTGAGGTAGCAGTCCTCTGGAATGTAGGATTATTCCCACAAAAAAGAAGAATTTGTCATTCAAAGGCTTGTGTATGACGTTCAGGGCTCGTTTAACTGGGCGGCTCGCAGGTCATGTAGTATAACTACAAGAAAGCTACAACCCGCCAACCGCACCACTAGCGAGTCTGCCTCTTGAATCTGCTGCAACACATCGCCCAGTCACGTAATTTGCTGCGCAAGTCGGAGCTCAAGGTAGCCGACCATGTGCTGCTTGATCCTGCGGCTGTGATGCACAGTTCCATGGCTGACCTTGCTCATAGCGTCGGGATCAGTGAGCCGACCATCGTGCGTTTCTGCCGTGCCATTGGCTGCACGGGGTTTCAGGACCTTAAGCTCAAACTGGCGCAAAGCCTGGCAGCCGGCGCAAGCTTCGGGCAGTTCGCGATTCACGAAGATGATTCGGTTGCCGATTACAGCCTGAAGATTTTCGACACCACGCTGCACACCCTCATGGAAGTGCGCGAGAACCTCGATCCCCATGCCTTGCAACTGGCCGTGACCGCCATGGCGGGCGCCAATCGGGTGGAGTTCTATGGTTTCGGCGCTTCGGGCGCTGTGGCGGCCGATGCCCAGCACAAGTTCTTTCGTCTGTTGCTGAGCGCTGCGGCCTATTCCGATCCGCACATGCAGGCAATGTCGGCGGTGACCTTGAAGCCGACCGATGTAGCGGTGTGTATTTCCCAGTCCGGCCGCTCCAAGGACTTGCTGATTTCGGCGAACCTGGTTCGCGAAAGCGGCGCAACGCTCATCACGCTATGCCCGAGCCAGACACCTCTGGCCGAGCTGTCGTCGGTCAATCTGGCCATCGATGTACACGAAGACACCGAAATCTACACCCCGCTGACTTCGCGCATCGCGCATCTGGTCGTGATCGATGTGCTGGCGATGGGTGTCGCCATGGCTCGCGGCCCGAGCCTGGTCAACCACCTCAAGAGCGTCAAACGCAGTCTGCGCAGCCTGCGGCTGTCGCCCAAGTCGGTGAAGGCCCACGAGGATTGAGGGGCGAACCTTCATCAACTTGTCACGCATTCGCCGCCTGATCGTCATGCCCTCGCGCCACTCTGTACTCCCGCAACGTATTGGGAGGCAGGACATGGCTCGGCATTACGATGACTTACCCAACAGCACCGTCAAGACTCGTCGTCAACAGGAAGACCAGCGCCGAATGGAGTTTCGTCGCGCGATTGAAAGCTACTGCGAAGCGCGGCAGCTCAATCAGGACCTCTGCGATTACATGGACAGCATGACCGGCAACCACTGGCAGGCTAACCAGCCGTCCGAGGACGCCCGTCGAAGCGTTCGACAAGCTGGCTGATCTGCGCACGTTCGGTGCGGATGAACGCAAGGAAGGCGTGAGCGACGGGAGACAGGCGTTTATCCCTGGCTTGTACCACGCACCAACTGCGATAAAGCGGCAACTCCGCCACGGGCAGCTCCTTGAGGGCGCCGGTGGCGAGTTCCATGCTGACGGCGTGACGGGTCAGCAGCGCCAGCCCGAGCCCGGCGACCACGCATTCGCGTTGTGCTTCGCTGGATGACACTTCCTGTGTCTGGGTGAAATGCACGCGCTTTTCCTTGAAGTACTCCTCACAGGCCCTTCGTGTTCCTGACCCTGATTCGCGAATCAGCAGCGGCCAGGGCTCCAGGTCTTTCAGGCTCAGTTGCTCCCGATCACACAGCGGATGGCTCGCTGGCGCAACGGCGACAATCGGGTTGTTGAGAAAAGGCAGGAACTCCAGGCCCATGTCCTGCGGCACCATGGACATCACCACCAGATCGTCGCGGTTGTCCGACAGGCGCCGGATGACCATGGCGCGGTTGACCACGGTCAGGTTGAGGATGACTTCCGGGTGCTGGCGCTTGAAGGCTGCGAACACGTGCGGGATGAAATATTTGCAGCTCGACTCGATGGCCAGCTTCAACTGGCCCTGCAATGAACCCTGCATGTCGGAAAGCTGCATATCCAGGCTTTCCAGGCGGCCGAAGATGTCACGGCTGGCCAGTTGCAGCGCTTCGGCGGCTTCGGTCAGGTAGAGTTTTTTGCCGACATACTCGAACAGCGGCTGCCCGATCAGCTCTTCAAGCTGTCGGATCTGCAGGCTGACAGCCGGCTGAGTGAGGGACATTTCCTCGGCGGCGCGACTGTAGGAGCGCAGGTCGCACACCTCATTGAAAATTCGTAACTGACGCAATGTCATACGCATCAATGACTTACGCATGATCAACAACTCCTGCCAATGGCTTAAGTACTGACTATAAGCTTTTGCTTATGCCTATCCCAATTTTTACTCATTTTTATTAATCGCTGATCAGGCATAGGGTGTCCCTGCGTCATTCAGCCACATACGCAGTTACAAAAAGACAGTAACTACACTGCGTAATGCGGCCTTGCGCCGACCGGCTCTGCCGGTTCGATTGTCCTTATGGTCGAGGAAATGCCAGTGATAACAAAAATCCTGATCGCCAACCGTGGAGAGATTGCCGTCCGGATCGTGCGTGCATGCGCCGAAATGGGCATCCGCTCGGTTGCGATCTTTTCGGACGCCGACCGCCATGCCTTGCATGTCAAACGTGCCGACGAAGCCTATAGCATTGGCGCTGAACCTCTCGCCGGTTACCTGAACCCGCGCAAGCTGGTGAACCTGGCAGTGGAAACCGGGTGCGATGCACTGCATCCCGGCTACGGCTTCCTCTCGGAAAACGCCGAACTGGCGGAAATCTGCGCCGAGCGCGGCGTGAAGTTCATCGGCCCGTCCGCAGAAGTCATTCGCCGCATGGGCGACAAGACCGAAGCGCGTCGCAGCATGATAAAAGCCGGTGTGCCGGTCACGCCGGGTACGGAAGGCAACGTCGCGGATATTCAGGAAGCCTTGCTTGAAGGTGATCGCATCGGTTATCCGGTGATGCTCAAGGCGACTTCCGGTGGCGGTGGCCGTGGCATTCGCCGCTGCAACAGCCGCGACGAGCTGGAGCAGGCTTTCCCGCGGGTGATCTCCGAAGCCACCAAGGCTTTCGGCTCGGCGGAAGTCTTCCTGGAAAAGTGCATCGTCAATCCCAAGCACATTGAGGCGCAGATTCTCGGCGACAGCTTCGGCAATGTCGTGCATCTGTTCGAGCGCGACTGCTCCATCCAGCGGCGTAACCAGAAGCTGATCGAAATCGCACCCAGCCCGCAACTGACCCCCGAACAGCGTGCCTATATCGGTGATCTGTCAGTGCGTGCCGCCAAGGCAGTGGGTTACGAGAATGCCGGTACCGTGGAGTTCCTGCTCGCCGATGGCGAGGTGTATTTCATGGAGATGAACACCCGGGTTCAGGTGGAGCACACCATCACCGAAGAGATTACCGGCATCGATATCGTTCGCGAGCAGATCCGCATCGCGTCTGGTCTGCCGCTGTCGATCAAGCAGGAAGACATTATTCATCGTGGTTTTGCCCTGCAATTCCGGATCAATGCTGAAGACCCGAAAAACAACTTCCTGCCCAGTTTCGGCAAGATCACTCGCTATTACGCGCCCGGCGGGCCTGGCGTGCGGACGGATACGGCGATCTACACCGGTTACACGATCCCGCCGTTCTATGACTCGATGTGCCTGAAACTGATCGTCTGGGCGCTGACCTGGGAAGAAGCGATGGACCGTGGCCTGCGTGCGCTGGACGACATGCGCCTGCAGGGCGTGAAGACCACGGCTGCCTATTACCAGGAAATCCTGCGCAATCCGGAATTCCGCAGCGGCCAGTTCAACACCAGCTTCGTTGAAAGCCATCCTGAACTGACCAATTACTCGATCAAGCGCAAACCCGAAGAGTTGGCCCTGGCCATCGCTGCCGCCATCGCCGCCCACGCAGGGTTGTAAAAAATTGAGCGGCAAGCTGCAAGTGACAAGCTACAAGGAAGAGCGAATCGGCTTTTTCTTGAGGCTTGTAGCTTGCAACTTGCAGCTATAAGGAGCCCCAACATGCCTAAGAAAATCTTTGTCACCGACACCATCCTGCGCGACGCTCACCAATCGTTGCTGGCGACCCGCATGCGTACCGAAGACATGCTGCCGATCTGCGACAAGCTCGACAAGGTCGGCTACTGGTCGCTGGAAGTGTGGGGCGGTGCAACGTTTGACGCCTGTGTGCGGTTTTTGAAAGAGGACCCGTGGGAGCGTCTGCGCCAGTTGCGTGTGGCCTTGCCCAACACCCGTCTGCAAATGCTGCTGCGCGGCCAGAATCTGCTGGGGTACCGCCACTACAGCGATGACGTGGTGAAGGCGTTTGTCGCCAAGGCGGCGGAAAACGGTATCGATGTGTTCCGTATCTTCGACGCCATGAACGATGTGCGTAACCTGAAAGTCGCCATTGAGGCGGTGAAAGAGGCGGGCAAACATGCCCAGGGCACCATCGCTTACACCACCAGCCCGGTCCACACCATCAGCGCCTTCGTGGAGCAGGCGCGGCAGATGGAAGCCATGGGTTGCGACTCGGTGGCGATCAAGGACATGGCCGGTCTGTTGACCCCTTACGCCACGGGCGAACTGGTCAAGGCATTGAAGGCCGAGCAATCGCTGCCGGTCTTTATCCATTCCCATGACACCGCAGGCCTGGCGGCCATGTGTCAGCTCAAGGCTGTCGAAAACGGGGCCGACCATATCGACACGGCCATCTCCAGCTTTGCCTGGGGCACCAGCCATCCGGGTACTGAGTCCATGGTTGCCGCTCTCAAGGGCAGCGAGTTCGATACCGGCCTCGATCTGGAACTGTTGCAGGAAATCGGCTTGTACTTCTACGCCGTGCGCAAGAAGTACCATCAGTTCGAGAGCGAGTTCACGGCGGTCGACACCCGCGTGCAGGTCAATCAGGTGCCGGGCGGCATGATTTCCAACCTGGCCAACCAGCTCAAGGAGCAGGGTGCTCTCAGCCGTATGGGCGAAGTGCTGGCCGAGATCCCGCGTGTCCGCAAGGATCTGGGCTATCCGCCGCTGGTGACACCGACTTCCCAGATCGTTGGTACCCAGGCGTTCTTCAACGTGCTGGCAGGCGAACGTTACAAGACCATCACCAACGAAGTGAAGCTGTACCTGCAAGGCGGCTACGGCAAGGCGCCGGGTGAAGTGGATGCCAGGCTGCGTCGTCAGGCCATCGGCAACGAGGACCTGATCGATGTGCGCCCGGCCGATCTGCTCAAACCGGAAATGACCAAGCTTCGTGGCGAGGTCGGTGATCTTGCGCAATCCGAAGAGGACGTGCTGACTTACGCCATGTTCCCTGACATTGGCCGCAAGTTCCTCGAAGAGCGCGCTGCGGGGACTCTGAAACCTGAAGAGCTGTTGCCGATTCCTGAAGCGGGCAGCGTAGGCAAGGCGGGCGGAGAAGGCGTACCGACCGAGTTCGTGATCGATGTTCACGGCGAAACCTACCGTGTGGATATCACTGGTGTGGGCGTCAAGGCGGAGGGCAAGCGCCACTTCTATCTGTCCATCGACGGCATGCCGGAAGAAGTGGTGTTCGAGCCGCTCAACGAATTTGTCGGCGGCGGAGCCAGCAAGCGCAAACAAGCCCATGCACCGGGCCATGTCAGCACCACCATGCCAGGCAACATTGTCGATGTGCTGGTCAAGGAAGGCGATACGGTCAAGGCCGGTCAGGCTGTGCTGATCACCGAAGCGATGAAAATGGAAACCGAGGTCCAGGCGTCCATCGCCGGCAAGGTGGTCGCCATTCATGTCGCCAAAGGTGATCGGGTCAACCCTGGCGAGATCCTGGTCGAGATCGAATGACAGCAACGCTGTAGGAGCGAATTCATTCGCGAAAGGCCATTTCGCGGATCAATGATTTTCCTCGGGGGAGCACATGTGGCTCCCCTTTTTTATTTCCCGGTCATCCGCGAAACGCTTCCAGCCCCTTGATCTGCTGCCCATCCTTGAAGTTATCCACAGCCAGCCAGGCCTCGAAAGCCTTTTGCAGTTCAGGCCATTCGTTGTCGATGATCGAATACCACGCGGTATCGCGGTTCACGTCCTTGGTCACCATATGCTGGCGAAAGAGCCCTTCGTAGCTGAAGCCGAAGCGATCTGCCGCACGCCGGGAGCGGGCGTTATTGGCGTTGCATTTCCACTCCAGCCGGCGGTTGCCCAGAGCAAAGGCTTCCCGGGCCAGCAAGTAGATGGCTTCTGTGCCTTTTGGGGTGCGTTGCATGCTGGCACCAAAGGTCACATGACCTATTTCTATCCGGCCATGAGCAGCGACGATGGACATCAGGCTGATCACGCCTTCGGTCACGCCTGTGGCCTGATCGACCACGCTGTAGAACCATGGGTCAGTGTCCTTGGCATGTCGCTCCAGCCAGACGTCGAAAGCCTCGCGTTCGCTGAACGGCCCATAAGGCAGGTAATCCCAGAGTTTCGGGTCGGAGTCCGGCCCATTGAGCGCAAGCCAGAGATCGTCGCCATGGCGGGCCGGGTCGAGTTTTTCCAGGCGAATGAAGCGGCCTTCCAGAGTCTTGCTGCCGGGAAGTATCGCGGGCTGCCAGTGGAGTTGGGTGTCGTACATGAGCAGACTTCCTGCCTCAAAGGGCCTTGCGAAATTGAATGTAGCCGCCGCGTTCGGCGATGCGTTCGTAAAGCTGAATGGCCGTGGCGTTGGTTTCGTGGGTCAGCCAATGTACTTTGTCGCAATCGTTGGCCTTGGCTGTAGCGTAGACATGTTCGATCAATTGCCTGCCGATACCGGTACCGCGTTGTTCGGGGGGCACGATCAAGTCCTGTAGATAACAGGCATTCTTGATGCTCCAGTTGGAGCGATGGTAGATGAAGTTCACCATGCCGACGGCTTTGCCATCCAGCCACGCCAAGGCCGAGTTGGTGGTTTCGGCGGGGTCCAGGATACGTTGCCAGGTAACGTCACTGACGTCATCGGCCAGTTCAGTCTTGTAGAAGCGCAGATAGGCCTGCCACAACGGCAGCCATGCGCCGTGATCGTCGGCAGTTACGGGACGGATTTGAACAGCGGTCATGACTCTCTCCTTCAGCTCATCAAGCGAGCGATTTCCTGGTCTTTCGGATCATGGCTGGCAGCCAGGCCATCGCGCACGCCTGCAATATCCGTGGCGCTGCGGTTCTGGCTGAGTTTGCGCTTGCCCTGCAAGCGCTCGATGGGCAGGGCGAAACCGACAATCGCGCCCAGCATCTTTTCGATGTACTCGGCCGGTGCATCATTGATGGACCACGGCTGCGCACGGCGGGACTCATGCTTGTCGGTGAGGCTGCCAACCAGTTGGTGCAGGCGCTGGGCATCGGTGAAGACTTCGGCCTGGCCATAGGCGTGAACCGCGAGGTAATTCCAGGTCGGTACGACTTTCTCGTGTTCGGCCTTGCTCGGGTAGAAGGACGGGCTCACATAGGCATCGCCACCGGGGAATATCACCATGGCTTCAGTCAGGTTTTCGAGCGCCTGCCACTGGGGGTTGGCTTTGGCCAGGTGGCCGTAAAGCGTGCCGTTGGGGCCTTGATCACGGCGCAGCAACAGCGGCAGATGAGTGGCCTGCAAACCGCCTTCGCCCTGGGTGACAAGAATCGCCAGGCGGGTTTGCTCCATCAACTCGTGCAACTCAAGCGTGTCGTTCTCACTGAAGGCTTTGGGCGTGTACATGGCAATGTCCTTGGTTAATGGCTAAATCCTAGGCAAGCTATTGGTTCCTTGTAAGAGCCATTACCGATAGATTTCATAGGACCAATTCCATGCTTTCAGGCTCTCCCGCGTTTCCTTTGAACCTCGCCGGTATCGAACTGGATCGGCGCAGGGGCTTGAGTCGGCAGCTTTATCAGGTCTTGCGCCAGCGGATTCTCGATGGCGGTCTTGCCAGTGGCACACGTTTGCCTGCCAGCCGTGATCTGGCGCAGTCGTTGTCTATTTCCCGCAACAGCGTGATGCGTGCCTACGATCAACTGTATGCCGAAGGATTTATCGAAGGCCGCATCGGTGATGGGACTTACGTCGCCCGGTTACCCGATAAGGCGGTGCCTGTTGAACGTTCGCCTGTGAAAAAATTATCCACTGAACTATCCACAGGCTTATCAACAAGGTTACGCACAGGTTTATCCACATTTTCTGCCGAAAACCCTCAGGATGCACCCGATCAAGTTATCCACAACTCGGCGTTGGAGCTTCTGCAAAAGCATCATCTGAATGTTCCCATCAAGGGCGCGCCACGCACATTTCGAGTGGGCGTACCGGCTTTCGATCTTTTTCCCTTTGCCATATGGGGCAAGCTGCATGCGGCTTTTTGGCGCAAGCCGGACCTCCAGCTTTTGGGCTATGGCGAGGCAGCAGGAGAGTGGCGTCTTAGAGAGCTGGTTGCCTTGTATTTGCGTTCTTCTCGCGGGCTGCATTGCTCGGCTGAACAAATAGTGATCACCAGTGGCGCACAACAGGCAATCAGTCTTTGTGCACAGTTGCTGTTGGAGGCTGGCGACGGTGTGGCTGTGGAAAACCCGGGCTATCGGGCGGCAGGTCATGCCTTTGCCGTTGCGGGAGGCAGGTTGAAGGGCATTGCCGTCGATGAGGAGGGCATGCGCTGTGCGGATCTGGAACACACCGACTGTAAGCTGGCTTACGTCACGCCATCCCACCAATACCCGACCGGTGTGGTCATGAGCCTCGCTCGCCGCCTGGAATTGCTGGCCTGGGCAAAAAAGACCCAGGGCTGGATTGTCGAAGACGACTACGACGGCGAGTACCGCTATAGCGGCGCGCCTTTGGCACCATTGGCGGCGCTGGATGGGGAAGGGCGGGTTCTGTATGTCGGTACTTTCGGCAAGGTGGTTTTCCCGGCATTGCGTCTGGGGTATCTGGTCTTGCCCTTGGGGCTGGTCAAGCCGTTCAGCCAGCGTCGGGGTGTGGATATGCGTCACTCCGAGGTCAGCACCCAGATGGTGATGGCGCAATTTATCGCCACTGGTCACTTTCAACGGCATATCCGCCGCATGCGTCGCGCTGCCTTGAGCCGTCGTGATGCACTGCTGGCGGGCTGGCCGGAGAATATTCCGGGCTGTGGCGCGATGCCTAAAGTCGTGGCCGGTCTGCATGTCACGGTCAGAGTGGACAGCCTCACCCGTGAGCGGGAGTTGATCGAAAAGGCCGAGAGTGTCGGAGTCGAGATCACGGCATTGAGCAGTTATTGGTTGCCGGACTCCACCGAGCCTGTGGATAACCGTGCCGGACTGGTCCTGGGGTTTGCAGGCGTGCCAGAGGACGCTATTGCCGATGCGCTGGAGAGATTGCGTCAGGTCTGGCGGTAGGGGGGGCGCTTCCACACGGTATGCACGGAAATATTCGAGATCGGATAAAAACGAACCATCTGAGCCCGTGGCATTCAAACCTTGCGCAGTGGTGGGAAACTTTGCAGTCCCGCACGTTTATCGATGAGGTGATGCTTTGCAGCAGGCGATCATGGAGAGGTTTCGATTTCTGAGCAGGACATTTGGTTATGTAGGGTGGTCGCTCTTCTGGCTGCTGATCTGGGATGTGATTGTCACGGTCGACTTCATGTTGTACCTGGAGCGTAAGGTCACGCTGCCGTCCATGCCCCTTACCCTGCTGGGTTCGGCGCTGGTGGTCTTGATCAGTTTCCGTAACTCCAGCGCCTATAACCGTTGGTGGGAAGCCCGGACCTTGTGGGGTGCGCTGGTCAACAGCTCCCGCAGCTTCGCGCGTCAGGTGCTGACGCTGATTGAGGATGAAGACGGTATCAACCCGGTCAAGGCGCTGCTGCTGCGCCGGCACGTGGCCTACGTGAAATCCCTGTCGGCGCACTTGAAGGGCGATATCACCAAGGCCGATGTGCAGGCGTTGATTTCCCGTGAGGAATTCGAGCGCCGTCAGGACACCAATAACTTCCCCAATGACCTGCTCAATGCCTCCGCTGCACTGATTGCCAAGGAGTATAAGGCGGGCCGTCTGGACAGCATTCGCCTCGCTCGTCTTGAGTCGACAATGGTGGATCTTTCCAACTGCCAGGGCGGTATGGAACGTATCGCCAATACGCCGTTGCCTTATCCCTATGTGGCATTCCCCAGGCTGTTCATCACCCTGTTCTGCGTGATCGTGCCCATCGGGCTGGTCGAAACCCTGGGCTGGTTCACGCCATTGGCGTCCACAGTGGTGGGCTTCATGCTGCTGGCCATCGAAAAAATCGGCACCGACCTGCAAAGCCCGTTTCGCGCCAGCGAGCACGAAATCCAGATGGTCGCGCTGTGCGAGAACATCGAGCGGAATCTGGATTCGATGCTTCGCGATGCCGAGGTGGGAAGTCAGGAGGGCACTTCAGCAGCAGGAATAAACAAGAGCTTTTCCGTAACGAATTGAAAGGACGTTCTGTCAGTTCTATCAGGTTACAGGCGTCCGGGCCGGGCCTAATCTAGCGATAACTTCCTTCTTCCCGAGGAGTATCGCCATGAAGCTCTTGAGGCTCGGTGCGCTTTCAATCCTGCTGTTGGTGACGCAGGCCGCCAGTGCAGATGACCTTCGCGGCAATACCCCTCAGGGCACGCGCAACGACGGCAATGATGAAATCGTGTTGCAAGGGTTTCACTGGAACTCCAGTCGTTCGAGCCCTGGCAGTTGGTACAGCACGTTGAAAACAATGGCTCCGCAGATTCGGGCTGACGGTTTTACCTCGGTCTGGATGCCTGTGCCCTGGCGTGACACTTCGCGCTGGAGCGATCCGGGGAGTGGTGCTTCAGGTGGTGGCGAGGGGTATTTCTGGCAGGACTTTGACAAGAACAGCGCCTATGGCAGCGATACCGAGCTCAAGCAGGCGGTCGATGCCTTGAGTGCTGCCAGCGTCAAAGTGATTTATGACGTGGTGCCCAATCATATGGACCGCCAGCATGTCGGGCCTGCGCTCAAGGAGACCCTGAGCGACAAGACGGATTGGCGTGATGGCTGCGCCCAGTGTGACGATGGCGATCCGTTCATGGGCGGTGATGCCGATCTCAATACGCAAAAGCCTGAAGTGTTCAACCTCTTCAAGAACGAGTTCCTGAACCTGCGTGACAACTACTCCGCCGACGGCCTGCGTTTCGACTTTGTAAAAGGCTACAGCGCCACGACTGTGGATAACTGGATGAAAGCCTTCGGTGACCAGCAGTTCTGCGTGGGGGAACTCTGGAAGGCGCCGAACGAATATCCCGCCAATGACTGGCGACATAACGCTACCTGGCAGGACGGCCTGAAAGTCTGGTCCGATCAGGCGCATTGCACGGTATTCGACTTTGCACTCAAGGAGCGTATGCAAAACGCGGGGCTCGCCGAATGGCGATACGGCCTCAACGGCAATCCCGACCCTGCATGGCGTGCAGCAGCCATGACCTTTGTGGATAACCATGACACCGGTTATTCGCCGGGAGCCAACGGCGGCCAGCATCACTGGTCCTTGCCTGAAAACCTTCGGGATCAGGCCTATGCCTACATTCTCAGCAGCCCCGGAACGCCAACGGTGTACTGGCCGGACATGTATGACTGGCCACGTGGCCAACTGCTGCGCCAGTTGATAGAGATACGCCGTACAGCGGGTATCAAGGCCGATTCAGCGATCAGCTTTCTGGACAACTATTCGGGGCTGGTTGCCGAAGTGACAGGCTCGCAACAGATGCTGCTGGTTGCGCTGGGCTCCAACCTCAAGAGCGAAAGTGTGCCGGGCAGTTTCAGCCAGGCATTGGTGGCAGGCGACAACGGTGCCATACGGATCTGGCGGGCCAAAGGGGTTGATGTGCAGTTTCGCTGCGACAAGGGCGAGACCCAGGTCGGCGAGGGCGTTTATGTCGTGGGGTCGGGCTTCGAGCTGGGGGAGTGGAACCCCGCACGGGCCGTGCGCCTGAGTGATGTGAGCCAGTATCCCGTATGGAAAGGGCTGATCCGGCTTGTCGACAATACCCGCTATGAGTGGAAATGCATCGTGCGCAGCGAGGCTGACCCGAACAAGGTCATCAAGTGGCAGGAAGGAGGGAATACCGTGTTTGTTGCAAATGAAAAAGGTAGCAGTGCTGCTACCTTTTAGGTCCTGCTGTGGTGACGAGCTGCTTAACGCAGCTCTCCACACAGATCCAGCTCGACCAGACGCCGGACTTCTTCAATCTTCAAACCAGCACCCAGCAGCGCATGCAGTTTGCCAAGCGCTGCTTCGCGGGTCATGCCGCCACCGGAAAGAACGCCCACGCCGCGCAGACGGCTGCCTGCTTCGTAGACGTCCAGTTCGACACCGCCTTCATGACATTGAGTGATCGCAACCACGCAAATGCCCTGTTGTTGTGCTCGCTCCAGGCTGGCAAGGAACGCCGGATTATCGCTCGGGCCGGTGCCGCTGCCGTAGCATTCAAGCACCAGACCTTTGATGCCGCTGTCGATCAGGCCATCGATCTGCGCTGCCCCGATACCGGGAAACAGTGGCAATGTCGCGACATTTGCCAGCGTCTTGGGCTGGCGATAATCCAGTGCCTCAGGCAATGACGAGGCAGCCTGGCCGCCACGCGAGCGTTGCAGAGGTGCGAACGGATGACGACCGAAGCTGCGGATCTTCGCACAGCGGGTTGGCACCAGCAGTTCACCGTGGAAGTACAGGTGAACACCCGACGACAAACCCGAACCCAGTGCCAGCAGGGCGCCGTTGACGTTTTCCCAGGCATCGCTGTCCGGCACGCCGGCCGGCAGCATGGAGCCGGTGAAAACCACTGGCGCATTGAGTCCCAGCAACTGGAAGCTCGTTGCGGCAGCGCTGTAGGCCAGAGTGTCGGTGCCATGCAGCACGAGCACCGAGTCACAGCCATCCACATCCACGGCTTCGATCACCGCTTCGCGCAGGCGTAACCAGTAATCGGGCGTCATGTTGGCGCTGTCGATCAGAGGTGACATCTCGCGAAAACGCCACTGCGGCACGACCAGTTCAGGCAATTCGGCCAGTTGCCCGGCCATCCTTGCCTCGAAACCGGACGCTGGAGCCAGGCCATTGGCGCTGGCTTGCATGCCGATGGTGCCGCCGGTGTAAAGAACCATCACTCGCTGAGCGGGTTGGGGTGCATCATGAGTCATGGTTCTCTCCTGCGGCATTTCGGTTGTCAGTTTGCTTGTGAAACAGGCTTGGCTGCTGCGTCAACGCCAGCTTGAGGCTGTTGCGTCGGGTTGGCAGGCCATGCGTTGCGGTCCAGATCCAGATCCGGGAACTTGCTGGAATCGAAGACCGGAACCTTGATGCCTGCCTTACGCTGCTCATCGTAGTCACGCAGGATGCGCATGGCGACCTTGAACAGCAGGGCCAAGGCGATCAGGTTGACGAAGGCCAGCAGGGTCATGGCGATGTCGGCGAAGGCAAACACCGTCTTGAGGTCAACCACTGCGCCCCAGAAGATCAGAGCCAGAACCACGATGCGGAAGCCGACGATGGCCTGGATCTTCTCGCCTACCAGGAAGCGCAGGCTGTTTTCGCCCAGGTAGTAGTTGTAGAGGATCGAGGTGAATACGAACAGTGCCAGCGCAACGCTGATGAAGATCCGGCCCCAGTCGCCCACTACGGCTGCCAGAGAGTTCTGCGCCAGAACGATACCGTTGCCGCTGTAGCCTACGTCATAGATACCGGACAGCAGGATCAGCAAGGCGGTGCAGGTGCAGATCAGGAAGGTGTCGAGGAATACGCTGAACGCCTGAACCACGCCTTGCGAAACCGGGTGGTCGACCTGAGCGACGGCTGCAACGTTCGGGGCGCTGCCCAGACCGGCTTCGTTGGCGAAAACGCCACGTTTCACGCCCATCACGATTGCGCTGCCGATCAGGCCGCCAAACACCGGGTCAAGACCGAAGGCGCTTTTGACGATGGTCAGCAGCATGCCTGGAACGTGGTCGATCTGAATGGCGATGACGTAGATGGTAACCGCGATGTAGGCCAGGGTCTTGACCGGTACCAGCAGGTCGGAAATGGCAGCGATACGCTTGATGCCACCGATGAACGCCAGGCCCAGCAGCACGACCAGGCAGATGCCGGTGGTCATCTGGTCTACGCCGAATGCGCTGTTGAGCGAGTCGGTCACGGCGTGGGATTGCAGGCCGTTGAAGGAGAGACCGAAAGTCATGATCAGCAAGACCGCCATGACCATACCCAGCCAGCGTTTGCCCAGACCATGCTGGATGTAGAACGATGGACCGCCGCGGAACTGGCCTTCGGAGTCCTTGCGTTTGTAGAGCTGAGCGAGAGAACACTCGATGAAGCTGCTGGACATGCCGACCAGCGCGGTAACCCACATCCAGAACACTGCGCCTGGACCGCCCAGTGTCACGGCAAGGCCGACACCTGCGATGTTGCCTGCTCCGACGCGGCCCGCAAGGCTGAGCATCAGGGCCTGGAACGAACTCAGTTGACCCGAGCTGCTACGCAAGCTGTCGCGAAACACCGCGAACATGTGAAAGAAGTGACGAAACTGAACGAAACGCGAGCGGATCGTGAAGTAACCACCAAGGCCTACGATAAGGACGATGAGGACCTTTCCCGAGAGGAAGTCGTTAATCATTTCCAACATTTTTGTTATTCCTCGCTACTTTTGAGGGGGCGCACTATACCGGTGCAAAGTTTTTACGTCTGTAGCCGCTTTGTTGTGTAACTGAATCTTCATTTGCGGTGCGAAACGAATGTCTTTGCCAGGACCTCAGCAAAAACGGGGTTTTCAGCTGCCCAAACTCCTTATTATTGGTCGTCAGCAAGCAGGCAAAAAAAAGGGTCTGGAGAATCACTCCCAGACCCCCAAAAGGTGAGGGGTGTCTAGGCCCTCAACCTGGTGAGCATGTTACGCAAGGCATTTTCGGTCAGGCCTTCAGTGGCGCCAGACGCGGAGCAATCATGTTTTCCGGACGCAGGATGTCATTGAGCATCGCGTCATCCAGCAAGCCTTCTTCACGGACCAGTTCCAGTACACCGCGGCCACTTTCCAGGGCAATGCGGGCGATACGGGTCGAGTTTTCGTAACCGATGTAAGGGTTCAGTGCAGTGACCAGACCGATCGAGTGCTCGACCAGTTCACGGCAGCGCTGTTCGTTGGCGGTGATGCCGACGATGCAGTGCTCGCGCAACATGTCCATGGCGCGTTGCAGCAGGCGGATCGAGTCGAAAATCTTGTAGGCGATCAGCGGCTCCATGACGTTGAGCTGCAACTGGCCGCCTTCGGCTGCCATGGTCAGGGCCAGGTCGTTGCCGATGATTTCAAAGGCAACCTGGTTGACGGCTTCCGGAATGACCGGGTTGACCTTGCCTGGCATGATCGAGCTGCCTGGCTGACGCGCTGGCAGGTTGATTTCATTGATGCCGGTGCGTGGGCCGCTGGACAGCAGGCGCAGGTCGTTGCAGATCTTCGACAGTTTGACTGCGGTACGCTTGAGCATGCCGGAGAACAGGACGAAGGCGCCCATGTCGGAAGTCGCTTCGATCAGGTCGGCGGCTGGAACCAGTGGATGGCCGCTGATGGTCGCCAGGCGTTCAACCGCCAGCTTCTGATAGCCTGGGTCGGCGTTGATGCCCGTACCGATGGCGGTACCGCCCAGGTTCACTTCGGTCAGCAGCTCAGGAGCCAGGGTGCGCAGGCGGTTCAGGTCTTCGGTCAAGGTTGTGGCGAAGGCACGGAATTCCTGACCCAGGGTCATTGGAACCGCGTCCTGCAACTGGGTACGGCCCATTTTCAGTACGTGGTTGAATTCTTCGCCTTTGGCTGCGAAAGACTGGATCAGGCTTTCGAGGCTTGCGAGCATGGCGTCATGACCCAACAGCAGGCCCAGACGGATTGCCGTCGGGTATGCGTCGTTGGTCGACTGAGCCATGTTCACGTCGTTGTTCGGGTGCAGATGCTTGTATTCGCCTTTCTCGAAGCCCATGGCTTCAAGAGCGATGTTGGCGATGACTTCGTTGGCATTCATGTTGGTTGAAGTGCCAGCGCCGCCCTGGATCATGTCGACGACGAACTGATCGTGGAAGTCGCCGCGAATCAAACGTGCGCAAGCTTCGCTGATGGCAGCGTGCTTGGCATCGCTGAGGTGTCCGAGCGTGTGGTTTGCATCAGCTGCCGCCTGCTTGACCATTGCCAGTCCAACGACCAGTTTCGGGTAGTGCGAAAGCGGAACGCCGGAGAGGTGGAAGTTGTTCACTGCTCGCAGGGTCTGGATACCGTAGTAAGCGTGAGCAGGTACTTCGAGAACACCAAGCAGGTCTTTTTCGATGCGCAGTGATGCAGGCGAGGACATGATAGAGATCGTCTCAAATAAGGCACAACAATGCCGGAACGCCCCGAATGTTGGGGTTTTAGCTTGAAATTGACCAATGCTGTTAAACGCTGCCCTATGCAATAACGGCATAATGTGAATGTGACGTGGGTTTCTCTTTGTACGTAAACAGGACAAAATGTCGCACTTGTAATTGTTTTTGTCGCAGAGGCGACGTTATCTGGCAAATTGCGCGGCAGAATGAATTGGCAGGTGCAAAGTGAATGTCCCTGTTAAAGGGGGCATGTCCTGTCTGGACGTTGCGCAGTGGTAGCGGATTTATCCGCGAGACGTCATTGAAGGCGATGCATCTTCTTCGTGTTATGCGGGCCTCTCGCGAATAAATTCGTTCCTACCGAATTTCTTTCATTCATGTCCCGAATGTCCGGGAGGACGTAATGAACCTGGAAAGCAAATGGCTGGAAGATTTCAGTGCCCTGGCTGCCACCCGCAGTTTTTCCCAGGCGGCTGAGCGTCGCTTCGTGACGCAACCGGCATTCAGCCGTCGTATCCGCAGCCTGGAGTCGGCGCTTGGGCTGACACTGGTCAACCGCTCGCGAACCCCTGTCGAACTGACGGCAGCCGGGCAGTTGTTTCTGGTGACGGCGCGCACGGTCGTCGAGCAGTTGGGTGAAGTGGTGCGCCATCTGCATCATCTTGAAGGCGGGCAGGGCGAAGTCATCCAGGTGGCGGCGGCGCACTCTCTGGCGCTTGGATTCTTTCCCCGCTGGATCGCCCAGTTGCGCAATGATGGCTTGAACATTGCGACCCGGCTGGTGGCAACCAACGTGGGCGATGCGGTGCATGCGTTGCGTGAAGGTGGCTGTGACCTGATGTTGGCATTCTATGACCCGGATGCAGCCTTGCAGATGGATGCGGAGATCTTCCCTTCATTGCATCTGGGGCACACCGAAATGCTGCCGGTCTGCGCTGCGGACGCCAATGGTCAGCCGCTTTTCGATATGGAAGGCGAAAACAGCGTGCCACTGCTGGCTTACAGCGCCGGTGCCTTTCTGGGGCGTTCGGTGAATCTGTTGCTGCGCCAGCGCAATCTGCGTTTCACCACGGTTTATGAAACGGCAATGGCCGACAGCCTGAAAGGCATGGCGCTCGAAGGATTGGGGATCGCCTGGGTGCCGCATTTGAGCGTGCGGGCCGAGCTGGAGCGTGGCGAACTGGTGGTGTGCGGCGGTCCGCACTGGCATGTCCCGCTGGAGATTCGTCTGTACCGCTGCGCCCTGGTGCGCAAGGCCAATGTCCGATTGTTATGGCGCAAGCTGGAGGGCGGCGCTGCCCAATGAAGGCTACGCCGCGCCGGATGACCTTGCAGGCAGTACCCGGCCTTACGGGAATGCGCTCAAATGCTCGGCGATGGTCTTCTTGTTCCTGTCGCTGTAGATATAACAATTGGACCTTATCTTTTCGCGAGTGGGCGTTATATTGGTTTCACACCACCAGCCACCCCTGAATAATACTTCCGAGTGTTCATGAGTACCGCCCAGCATGTGGCCTATTTCATGGGCGGCGGTGGTATATGTCTTGATGGAGGCTATCGCTGCATAGTGCCTCTCGCGGGTATAACCCAGTGTTTTTTCGTTGATGGGGTGGCGGGTCAATAGCAGGTATTTGGTTGTTCCGTTCAGGGGCAGATTGTTTTCCTGAATATGGCGATCCACAAGTCGATCCCATTCCTGTTTACCCCTTTGCAGGTCAGTGGTCTGATAGCGAAAGCCGCTCAGCGCTGATTTTTTCTCGATGATATCGAGATAGACCCTGCGGCCCGTAAAGCTTTCGAGATCCTTGATCATCCATGAAAAGTAATCACTTTTTATGTTGGCCCGCTCGGAAGCCGGTATGTCGTCATGCAGGAATACATACAGGAACAACGGGCGCTTTTCCTGGGCTTCACTGGCGCAGACGGACAGAAAGTTTATTAACAGCAATGCACCGAGCAGGGCCGAGAATTTTTTGAAATTCATTTTCATATAAGTTAATCCATTAACAGAGTTGCAGTGTTTTCCAGAATGAAACGTGTCGTTCATCAAGTGGGTGAGTTAAAGAGGTAACAGGAAGTGTTGAGGGGTTGTCAGTTGGCTTTTACTTCGAGAGGGGTAGTAGGGCACGGACGCACTCTGTAGGAATTTCTGCAGCAGATTTGTCATTCATGGGGCTGCTTTGCAGGCTGTCGGCAAGGTCCGTATGCAGATGGTCGTCAGGGGGGCTGTCATCCTTGCGCTTTGAGGTATACTGCGCGGCCTTTGGCCGGTTGAATCGGCCATTATTCGTACAGCAAGCCACGCCGGTCCTCCCGCGTGGCTTGTTGTTTTTTGATGCGCCTGCGGGCGCCCGATGAGAGGCACGACGATGAGCGCACTGGTTGGCGTGATCATGGGCTCCAAGTCCGATTGGTCCACCCTTAGCCACACCGCCGATATGCTGGAAAAGCTCGGCATCCCTTATGAAGTCAAGGTGGTGTCTGCCCACCGGACGCCGGATCTGCTTTTTCAGTACGCTGAAGAAGCCGAAGGCCGTGGTATCGAAGTGATCATCGCCGGTGCTGGCGGTGCTGCTCACTTGCCTGGCATGTGTGCTGCCAAGACGCACCTGCCTGTGCTTGGCGTTCCGGTTCAGTCCTCGATGCTGTCGGGCGTCGACTCCCTGCTGTCCATTGTGCAGATGCCGGCAGGTATTCCTGTCGCAACCCTGGCCATTGGCAAGGCCGGAGCGATCAACGCCGCTCTGTTGTCCGCCAGTATCCTGGGCGCCAAGCATCCTCAATTCCATGCAGTGCTGAAGAAATTCCGTACTGAGCAGACAGACAGCGTGCTGGACAATCCAGACCCGCGCCACGCCTGAGGTTTTTCCATGAAGATCGGTGTAATCGGTGGCGGCCAGTTGGGCCGCATGTTGGCTCTGGCAGGTACGCCACTGGGTATGAACTTTGCCTTTCTCGACCCCGCACCGGATGCTTGCGCTGCCGCGTTGGGTGAGCATCTGCGAGCCGATTACGGCGATCTGGATCACCTGCGTCAGTTGGCCGATGAGGTCGATCTGGTGACGTTCGAGTTTGAAAGCGTGCCAGCCGAAACCGTGGCTTTCCTGTCGCAGTTCGTGCCGGTCTATCCGAGCGCCGAGGCCTTGCGCATCGCTCGTGACCGCTGGTTCGAGAAAAGCATGTTCAAGGACCTGGGCATTCCGACGCCCGAGTTCGCGGATATCCAGTCGCAATCGGATCTGGACGCTGCTGTCGCCAGCATCGGCCTGCCCGCCGTGCTGAAAACCCGTACCCTGGGTTACGACGGCAAGGGCCAGAAAGTCCTGCGTACAGCTGCCGATGTGGTCGATACCTTTGCCGAACTGGGCAGTGTGCCTTGCCTGTTGGAAGGCTTCGTACCGTTCACCGGTGAGGTTTCGTTGATTGCCGTGCGTGCCCGCGATGGTGAAACACGCTTCTATCCGCTGGTTCACAACACCCACGAAAACGGCATCCTGCGCATCTCCATCGCCAGCACCGATCACCCGTTGCAGGCTTTGGCCGAAGATTATGTCGGTCGCGTCCTGAAGCAGCTCGATTACGTCGGCGTTCTGGCTTTCGAGTTCTTTGAAGTCGATGGCGGCCTTAAGGCCAATGAAATCGCGCCGCGTGTACACAACTCCGGGCACTGGACTACCGAAGGCGCCGAATGCAGCCAGTTCGAGAACCACCTGCGGGCGGTTGCTGGCTTGCCATTGGGTTCCACCGCCAAGGTCGGTGAGAGCGCCATGCTGAACTTCATCGGTGAAGTGCCAGCCGTGGACAAGGTCATCGCCATCGATGACTGCCACCTGCATCACTACGGCAAGGCCTTCAAGGCCGGTCGCAAGGTTGGCCACGCCACCGTGCGCAGCTGCGACCGTGCGACGCTGGACCGCCAGGTCAAGCTGGTCGAGGCGTTGATTCAAAACTGAATGCCTCCTGATTCCCGGCCCTTTGTTTTCAAGGGGCCTGGAACCAATCCTCTCTCCGTGTTCTCAGATAGCAGTAAGCCAACGCTGCCATCAGGCCTTGGCGTGTTCAACACAGACAGGGGAAATACATGGGCATCATCGGAACCATCTTTATCGGCTTGATCGTTGGCCTGCTGGCGCGTTTTCTCAAGCCGGGCGATGACAGCATGGGCTGGATCATGACCATCCTGCTGGGTATCGGCGGTTCTCTCGCCGCGACTTATGGCGGTCAGGCGCTGGGTATCTATCAGGCGGGCGAGGGCGCTGGTTTCCTGGGAGCACTGGTCGGTGCAATCATCCTGCTGTTTATCTACGGCATGATTAAAAAGAAGAGCTGATTTTTCATCTGGCCCTCTGTGCGCAGAGGGCTAGAATGCGCGGCAGTATTTTCCACTTTGCCGAGCTTTATGATGCGTCGTTTTCTATTGATGACCCTGCTACTGGTATCCGGGCTTGTACATGCCGAGATTCCCGAGACCGACTGGCTCGAACTCATGCCCAAGTCGGACCAGAAAGCCCTCGAAGCCATGCCCGAGATCGACCATAACTCTCCTGAAGCCATGGGGACCTTCGACAGCAAGGGTGGTTTGAAACAGAGCAAAGGGCTGCCCGCGGTCATGTATTCGACCAGGACCGTGGCCGACATGAATGGCAAGACGACCCGTCTCGGCGGTTATCCGGTGCCGCTGGAAACCGATGCCAAAGGCCATAGCACTTTATTTTTCCTCGTCCCTTATCCAGGTGCCTGCATCCATGTGCCGCCACCGCCTCCAAACCAACTGGTGCTGGTTCGTTACCCCAAAGGCCTGAAACTGGATGATATCTACACACCTTTGTGGGTAGTGGGTACGCTGAAGATTGAGAAGGTCAGTAACGATCTGGCCGATGCGGCCTATGCGATGGATGCATCCAAGGTCCGAGTCGTGGTCGACTCGGACCTTTAAGGCCGAAAACTGGCTGCGCGGCGATCATGCTGCGTTGAAAACAGGCTCGTGCGCGAGTCCGGGCTGGGCGCCCCCATCGCAATGCTCATTTACAGCCAGTAAAGTCGAGCGCGACTCCGACCGTTCCTCGCCTGTTTTCGCCTTGCCTGATCACCGCTCGCCGAGTTTTATTTCTATAAACGCTGATTAGAGCGCTTCACTCCAGATGCTGATCCCCAGGACATGCATGTCCTGTGGGGCCAGGGTCACGATATCGTCCAGCACGTTGGCGGTTTCGACACAGACCATGCGCTGCCAGCCATCGGGCTTCATATCGGCGAGTTTGCTGGTCTTTTCGATCCACGGGTTCCACAGGACAGCAGACTTCGAGCCGCTGGTCTGGATGAGAATCCGGCGTTTCCACTCTGGATCGACAATGCTGAGCAGCGGGGGCGTGTCCTGGTAGATGCGGTCGGTTTCGCCGCTGAATGTCAGGTCGCCGCTCTGCTGGCGTTCTTCCCAGTTTTCCAGGGTTTCGATATAGCGCAGGCCATCGAGCCCTTGAATGCTGATCTGGTGTACATCGCTGACAGCGAAGTAGGTGTGCAAGGCCTGACTGAAGCTGACGGCTTCGGTCCCGCTGTTATAGCTGACCAGGCTGACATTGAGTGCGTGGTCCAGGCGGATGCTGAGTTTCAGGGCTACGTTGTGCGGCCAGCCAGGTAAATGGCCTTCGGCCTGCGGCAGGACAAATTCCACCAGCAGCGCATCGCCATCTTCGCCAATCCCCAGCAGTTCCCAGTCCAGAGTCCGGACTTCTCCGTGGGCCTTTGCAGGCTCGCTGCTCTGGCGCATGGCCTGCACGCTTTGCGGGTTGCGCTCCAGGCTGCCGAACCATGGCCAGCAAATCGGAATGCCGGCACGAATCGGCTTGCCTTGCTTGAATTGCGCACCGTCATTCAGCCAGACCAGGGGCTCTTGCCCGGCGACCTGATAACTGAGGATATGCGCGCCTTGCTGGGCAACCAGCAGCTCTGCATCACCATGACGGATACGCCAGCAATTCAGCTCGTCGTACTTTACGGATTCAACCTGCGGTGTTGGCATGCGAAGTTCTCACTCAAGGACCGTGACAGAAATAGACTGCTTCAAGGTCGATGAGTTTAGCCTTAACCGGCCGGTCTTTGCCCGAACGACAATTTACCGTCGTGCCGGGACCGAGCGTGTACGGCCGCTGCTGTCGATGGCCACGAAGACGAAGACGGCTTCGGTGACCTTGCGCCATTCGCTGCTTAACGGGTCATCACTCCAGACTTCGACCATCATCTTGATCGAGGTGCGGCCGACTTCCAGTGTGCGGGTATAGAAGGAAAGCTGTTCCCCAACGGCGACCGGAACCAGGAATGCCATGCGGTCGATCGCAACGGTCGCCACGCGACCCCCGGCGATCTTGCTGGCCATGGCGGTGCCTGCCAGGTCCATCTGTGAAACAAGCCAGCCGCCGAAAATATCGCCGAAACCATTGGTTTCACGGGGCAGAGCCGTAATTTGCAAGGCAAGGTCGCCTTGTGGGGTTGGATCTTCTTGTTCGAGCTCAATCATGCCTGGGGTGCCTCTGACCCATGACTCTCAGTGTTTTTACCGCGGTTGACAGGCGCCATTCAAAACTACGCAGGTGAACATTGTATGTTCGGTTGGCGTATGGCCCTAAAAGGGAAACTCTGCGAAAGCCGCTGGCTAAAGAGGTTTTTGCACAGATTCCCAGTGCGCTTGACGGTTTGCGAGTATATCGGGCGTTGCCCCATACGACGACCATTCGGCTTTCTTTTTACCTGATGCAGCTTCTCGCTAGGTGTTTTTTGAAACAATTTGCTATCTTGCCTGACCCTTACAGGTGACAAGACTGCCTGTACACGCAATTTTGGTGCCTATCTGCACAATTGCCCCGGACAATCGCTTCTGCACGCCACCCCGCCGCAGCCAGCGTAGCTGTCGTTCGCTCATTCAAAGAAAAGCCCAAAGAGAAGCCTTGTCATGTCATCCGTACCGTTAGATTCCGCGAAGTCAGCGCGGCCCTTGACCCGCAGCGATTACAAAACCTTGTCGCTTTCAGCCCTGGGTGGGGCGCTGGAGTTTTACGACTTCATCATTTTCGTCTTCTTCGCGGCCGTTGTCGGGAAGCTGTTCTTCCCTGCGGACATGCCCGACTGGTTGCGCATGATGCAGACCTTCGGCATTTTTGCCGCCGGTTATCTGGCAAGACCGCTGGGCGGCATCATCATGGCGCACTTCGGTGACCTGCTGGGTCGCAAGAAGATGTTCACCCTGAGCATTTTCATGATGGCCGTGCCGACCCTGATCATGGGTCTGCTGCCAACCTATGCCCAGATCGGCATGTGGGCTCCGATCCTGCTGCTGTTGATGCGCGTCATTCAGGGCGCGGCCATCGGCGGTGAAGTGCCGGGTGCCTGGGTATTCGTGTCCGAGCACGTTCCGGCCCGCTATGTCGGTTATGCCTGTGGCACGCTGACTGCCGGCCTGACGGCGGGCATCCTGATCGGCTCGCTGGTCGCAACCGTGATCAACAGCATCTACACCCCTGTCGAGGTTTCGGACTACGCATGGCGGATTCCTTTCCTGCTGGGCGGTGTATTCGGCCTGATGTCGGTCTACCTGCGTCGTCTGCTGCACGAAACCCCGGTGTTCGCCGAGCTGCAACAACGCAAGGCACTGGCCGAAGAGTTGCCGCTCAAGGGCGTATTGCGTGACCACCGTGGTGCGGTCGTTCTGTCGATGCTGCTGACCTGGCTGCTGTCGGCCGGGATCATCGTCGTGATCCTGATGACACCGACTCTGCTGCAAACCAAGTACGACTTCACGGCAGCCACTGCCTTGAAGGCCAACAGCCTGGCTATCGTTCTTTTGAGCCTGGGTTGCATTGGCGCGGGTGCGCTTGCGGATCGTATCGGTGCGGGTCTGGTATTGCTGCTGGGCAGCACAGGTCTGTTGCTCAGTTCCTGGACCTTCTATCACATGCTGGCCGCGCACCCGGACTGGCTGTTCCCGTTGTATGCCGTGACCGGTCTGTTCGTCGGTACCATCGGCGCAGTGCCGTACGTGATGGTCAAGGCGTTCCCGCCTGTGGTGCGCTTCTCGGGGCTGTCGTTCTCCTACAACGTGGCCTATGCGATTTTCGGCGGCCTGACCCCGATGGTCGTGACGCTCATGCTCAAGACCAGCCCGATGGCGCCGGCCTGGTATGTGGCGGCCTTGAGTGGTCTGGGTATGGCGCTGGGGCTCTATCTGATCGCCCGGAAGCGGTGATCGCCTCTCGCTGAAGCATTTTGTCTTGTATGAGGCATCGATAAAGGCTGCCATCCCGAAAGGGGGGGCGGCCTTTTCATCTTATTGTCACAATCAATTCATAGAGTGTTCATACGACCAACCAATGATGGACGGTCAAAGACCCTCTACATACCCTGCAGGAGCGCAAGGCATGACACTCAAGAGCTTGATGACCGCACTGACATTCGTTGCCGCTGGAGTTGCGGCGGCCAATTCCTTTGCTGCTGTTGACCCTGCGATCAAGCCTTACGCCAAGACAACGGGTGTGTCCGGGAACCTGTCGAGTGTGGGGTCCGACACTCTGGCAAACCTGATGACCTTGTGGGCCGAGGCCTACAAGAAAGAATACCCAAGCGTGAATATCCAGATTCAGGCTGCCGGTTCATCGACTGCGCCGCCAGCCCTGACGGAAGGCACGGCCAACCTGGGGCCGATGAGCCGCAAGATGAAAGACGGTGAACTGTCGGCCTTTGAACTCAAGCACGGCTACAAGCCGACCGCCATTCCGGTGGCTGTGGATGCCCTGGCCGTATTTGTTCACAAGGACAACCCGGTCAAAGGCCTGACCATGCAGCAAGTGGACGCGATTTTTTCCGTAACCCGCCTGTGCGGTGCCAAGGCCGATGCCAAAACCTGGGGTGATGTCGGTGTGACCGGCGACCTGGCGAGCAAGCCGATTCAGTTGTTTGGCCGTAACTCCGTATCCGGCACTTATGGCTACTTCAAGGAAGAGGCACTGTGCAAAGGCGACTTCAAGGCCAACGTCAACGAGCAGCCAGGCTCGGCTTCGGTCGTCAGCTCCATCAGCAGTTCGCTGAACGGCATTGGTTACTCGGGTATCGGCTACAAGACTTCCAGCGTCAAGACTGTGCCTCTGGCCAAGAAAGAAGGCGCAGAGTTTGTCGAGGACAATGAAGCCAACGCCTTGAACGGCACTTATCCGCTGTCGCGTTTCCTCTACGTTTATGTGAACAAGGCACCGAACAAGCCTCTGGCTCCGCTGGAGGCCGAATTTCTGAAGCTGGTACTGTCAAGACAGGGCCAGGAAGTGGTGATGAAGGACGGGTACATTCCATTGCCGTCCCGTGTCGTCGAAAAGGCACTGACTGATCTGGGCCTGCAAGGTGCCTCGGGTGTCGCTTCCAAGTAACAGCAACACGAAGAGAGGCTGAAGGATTGGCCTCGCAACCCATTGAACAGTCCGCTGCCGGTTTTCCTGGGTGGCGGGCTTTTTTGCGTCACCTTGCTGTAATGTTTTTGTCATACAGAGCCGTTACGGTGTGCGCGCATGAATGATCTGGCTAAATCGAGAATGAATCAGAGTTCACCTCCACAGCGCATTGATTTCAATACGCCCGAGATGCAGCGAAAGCGCCGTGTTCGTGCCTTCAAGGATCGCCTGACCCGCTGGTATGTCGCCATCGGTGGCCTTGCCGTGCTCGCCGCCATCACCCTGATCTTTTTCTATCTCGCCTATGTCGTCGCGCCGCTTTTCAAGGGTGCCAGCCTGAGCGTGAAGACGCCTCTGAACGCTACCTGGATGCAGGACGCCGGCAAGCCGCTGATGATTGCCATCGAAGAACAGAACCAGATCGGGATGCGGGTTTCCGACAAGGGTGAAGTGATCTTCTTCGATATCAAGGACGGCAGCGAGCTGCAACGCATCAGCCTGCCGCTGCCTGCCGGTGTGAGCGTTGCGTCCATCGGCAAGGACCAGCCCGGCGCGCCGCTGATTGCACTGGGTCTGTCCAACGGCCAGGTGCTGATCTTCAAGCACGCCTATCAGACCACCTATCCTGACAACAAAAAGACCATCACGCCGAGCATTGCCTGGCCTTACGGTGAAACCCCGTTGGTGCTGGACGATCAGGGCCGAGCGGTTGAGTACGTCACCGTCAGTGCCAGTGGTGACAACCTAAAGATTGCGGGCTCCACCGGAACCCAGTTGCATGTTCTGGCGCTTGAGCAGACAGAAAACATGATGACGGGCGAGATGACCCGCGAGCAGAGCCGCATCGATCTGCCGCAGATGTCCGCTGCCGTCAAAGCCATCTACATCGATCCTCGTCAGCAATGGCTGTATGTGATCAATGGTCGTGCCCAGGCCGACGTGTTCAGCCTGCGTGACCGCACCCTCAATGGCCGCTATAAGCTGCTGGAAGACGGTAACGCGGAAATCACAGCCAGCTCCCAGCTGGTGGGCGGCATTTCGTTGATCATCGGTAACTCCAAGGGCGGCATGAGCCAGTGGTTCATGGCCCGTGATACCGATGGCGAGCAGCGCTTCATGCGCGTTCGTGACTTCAAGATGAGCAACGCGCCGATCGTTCAGATCAGGGCCGAGCAACGTCGCAAGGGTTTCATCGCGCTTGATGCTTCGGGCAAGCTGGGTGTGTTCCACAGTACGGCACACCGGACCCTGCTGGTCGATCAGGTGGTCGAAGGTTCGGGAATCCTGGCGTTGTCGCCACGGGCCAACCAGATTCTGGTCGAGAGCTCAGGCATGTTGCTGCCCATGACCCTGGATAACCCGCACCCGGAAGTGTCCTGGAGTTCGCTGTGGGGCAAGGTCTGGTATGAAAACTACGATGCGCCTCAGTATGTCTGGCAGTCCACGGCTTCCAACAGTGATTTCGAGCCTAAGCTGAGCCTCGCGCCGCTGACCTATGGCACGCTGAAAGCCGCGTTTTACGCAATGATCCTGGCCGCACCGCTGGCCATTGCTGCTGCGATCTATACCGCTTACTTCATGGCTCCGGGCATGCGCCGCAAGGTCAAGCCGGTCATCGAACTGATGGAAGCGATGCCGACGGTGATCCTCGGTTTCTTCGCCGGGTTGTTCCTGGCGCCGTATCTGGAAGGCCACTTGCCTGGCATCTTCAGCCTGCTGCTGTTGACGCCCATCGGCATCCTGCTGGCGGGTTTCCTGTGGACCCGCTTGCCCGAGTCGATTCGTCTGCGGGTGCCCGATGGTTGGGAGAGCGCCATTCTGCTGCCGGTCGTGCTGCTGGTGGGCTGGTTTTCCCTGAGCATGAGCCCGCATCTGGAGAACTGGTTCTTCGGCGGCGACATGCGCATGTGGATCAGCAATGACCTGGGCATCACCTACGATCAGCGCAATGCACTGGTCGTCGGTATCGCCATGGGGTTTGCAGTCATTCCCAATATTTATTCGATTGCCGAAGACGCCGTCTTCAGTGTGCCGCGCAGCCTGACCCTGGGTTCGCTGGCCCTGGGCGCGACGCCCTGGCAGACCCTGACTCGCGTGGTGATCCTGACCGCCAGCCCCGGCATCTTCTCGGCGCTGATGATCGGCATGGGGCGCGCTGTGGGTGAAACCATGATCGTGCTGATGGCCACGGGGAACACGCCGATCATGGACATGAATCTGTTCGAGGGCATGCGAACCCTGGCGGCCAACGTGGCCGTGGAAATGCCGGAATCTGAAGTCGGGGGCAGCCACTATCGCGTGCTGTTCCTGGCAGCGTTGGTGCTGCTGGTGTTCACCTTTGTCATGAACACCCTGGCAGAGCTGATCCGTCAGCGTCTGCGCAAGAAATACTCGTCGCTTTAAGGAAGGCAGAACTTAGTGAAACGGGACTCTCTCAAGAGCTGGTTCAAAAGCGGCGCCCCAGGCGTCTGGCTGAGTGCGGGCGCTGTTTCCATCGCGGTCATCATGACGATCGGTCTGCTGGCCGTGATTGCCGTGCGTGGTCTTGGGCACTTCTGGCCTGCGGATCTGGTGTATGCGCAATACGATGTTCCCGATCAGCCACCGCATGTATTGATCGGTGAACTGGTCGAGCAGGAGCAGGTGCCTCGCGCGCGTCTCAAAGGTGCTGGCTTGCCGGTGCCGGAAAACGGCCCCGAGTTCATGACCCGCGAGTTGTTCAAGGTTGGTAACCGTGACGTGAACCCCAGCGATTTCACCTGGGTGGTCGGCGAATGGCTGACGAGGCAAAGCCTGCCTGCCGAACTGATGACACTGGAGCGTCGTGAGTGGGGCAACTTCTATGGCTATCTGGTCAACGTCAAGGAAAACGGCACTGTTGTGGCCGAAGGCGAAGCGGCCTGGCCGATGTTGCAAGAGCGCATCAAACGGGTCGCGAAGCTGGCCGACGAGCTTTACAGCCTGGAAAAGAAAGATATTGGCGCCATCAACCACGGTATCGAGCGTCTGCGCCTTCAGGCCCGCAAGCTGGAGCTGGAAGGCCGGCTCGACGCGACTGCCCAGGCGGACATGGCGGCCGAGCGGGCTGAACTGGATGCCCGCTACAAAGTGATCGAAGAGCGGCTTGGCGGCCTGCATCAGGCTTTCGACCGTGACAGCCTGACAGCCCGCGATGCCAACGGCAAAGAAGTCGAGATCAGCCTGGGCAAAGTGGTGCATGCCTATCAGCCCAATGCCATGGGGTTCTTCACCAAGATCGGTTTCTACTTCAAGAAACTCTGGGAGTTCCTGAGCGAAGACCCCCGTGAAGCCAACACCGAAGGCGGTATTTTCCCGGCCATTTTCGGCACGGTGATGATGACGCTGATCATGGCCGTGATCGTGACCCCGTTCGGCGTGCTGGCGGCGGTCTATCTGCGTGAATATGCGCGCCAGGGTACGGTCACACGCTTGATCCGCATTGCCGTGAACAATCTGGCCGGTGTGCCGGCCATTGTCTATGGCGTGTTTGGCCTGGGCTTTTTTGTCTATGTGCTGGGCGGTTCTCTGGACCACCTGTTCTTCCCTGAAGCGCTACCCGCGCCGACCTTCGGCACGCCTGGTCTGTTATGGGCATCGCTGACCCTGGCGCTGCTGGCGGTGCCGGTGGTGATCGTTGCCACCGAAGAAGGTCTGGCGCGCATCCCCTTGAGCCTGCGTGAAGGTTCACTGGCGCTGGGTGCGACCAAGGCCGAAACCCTGTGGAAAATCGTTTTGCCCATGGCCAGCCCGGCAATGATGACCGGTCTGATCCTGGCCGTGGCCCGGGCCGCAGGCGAGGTCGCGCCATTGATGCTGGTGGGGGTGGTCAAGCTGGCGCCGTCGTTGCCGCTGGACGGGAATTACCCCTATCTGCATCTGGACCAGAAGATCATGCACCTGGGCTTCCATATTTATGACGTGGGCTTCCAGAGCCCCAATGTCGAGGCTGCACGCCCGCTGGTGTATGCCACGGCCTTGCTGCTGGTGCTGGTGATCGCCTTGCTCAATTTGTCGGCGGTCGCCATTCGTAACCATTTGCGCGAGAAGTACAAGGCGCTCGACAACTGATCCGAAAGTACCGCCCCGCACAGGCTGGGCGGTTCGATGATGCGAAAAGTTCGCACAGGAGCAATCCATGCAACACGAAGGCTCAAACCACGGCGTCAATATGTCGGCCCTGGGGCGTAACAAGTCGGGCTTGCACCTGGCCGATGAAATCGTGGCGATTGAAGTGCCGGGCCTGAACCTGTTTTACAGTGAAAAGCAGGCTCTGTTCGACGTCAGCCTGAATATCCCCAAGCAGAAGGTGACGTCCTTCATCGGCCCGTCCGGTTGTGGCAAGTCGACGCTGTTGCGCACCTTCAATCGCATGAACGATCTGGTCGACGGTTGCCGGGTGGAAGGCGCCATCAACCTCTATGGCCACAACATCTACAGCAAGGGCGAGGAAGTCGCAGAGCTGCGCCGTCGCGTCGGCATGGTGTTCCAGAAGCCGAACCCGTTTCCCAAGACGATCTACGAGAACGTGGTCTACGGGCTGCGCCTTCAAGGGATCAACAAGAAGCGCGTACTCGATGAAGCTGTCGAGTGGGCACTCAAAGGTGCAGCCTTGTGGGATGAGGTCAAGGACCGGCTGCATGAGTCGGCGCTTGGTCTGTCCGGCGGTCAGCAGCAGCGGCTGGTGATTGCCCGCACTATCGCCGTGGAGCCGGAAGTCCTGCTGCTCGACGAACCCTGTTCGGCGCTCGATCCGATTTCGACGCTGAAAGTTGAAGAACTGATCTACGAACTGAAATCGAAATACACCATTGTGATCGTTACCCACAACATGCAGCAGGCGGCACGGGTCTCGGATTACACCGCTTTTATGCACATGGGCAAACTCGTCGAGTTCGGTGATACGGATACATTGTTCACCAATCCGACCAAAAAACAGACAGAAGACTACATCACCGGTCGTTACGGCTAGGACGTGCTTCGTCAGCCCTGAACCACCGCTGCGTTTTCGCAATTAACCGGACGTTCCAAGGACACCCAGCATGATCCACAAAGACAGCCATACACATCACATCTCCCAACAGTTCAATGCCGAACTCGAAGAAGTTCGCAGCCATTTGCTAGAAATGGGTGGCCTGGTCGAGAAGCAGGTCAACGATGCCGTTACCGCCTTGATCGAAGCCGACTCGGGTCTGGCTCAGCGGGTTCGCGAAGTCGATGACCGGATCAACCAGATGGAGCGCAATATCGACGAGGAATGCCTGCGCATTCTCGCTCGTCGGCAGCCGGCGGCTTCTGACTTGCGTCTGATCATCAGTATCTCCAAGTCGGTCATCGATCTGGAGCGTATCGGTGATGAAGCGACCAAGATTGCGCGTCGTGCCATCCAGTTGTGCGAAGAAGGCGAGTCTCCGCGTGGTTATGTCGAAGTGCGTCATATCGGCGACCAGGTGCGTAACATGGTGCGTGATGCGCTGGACTCGTTCGCTCGTTTCGACGCCGAACTGGCCTTGTCCGTCGCCCAGTACGACAAAGTCATCGACCGGGAATACAAGACTGCGCTGCGTGAGCTGGCGACCTACATGATGGAAGATCCGCGCTCGATCTCCCGTGTACTGAACGTGATCTGGGTCCTGCGTTCGCTGGAGCGTATCGGCGACCACGCCCGCAATATTTCCGAGCTGGTGATTTATCTGGTGCGTGGCACGGATGTTCGCCACATGGGTCTCAAGCGCATGAAAGAAGAAGTGCAGGGCATCGTGAGCGAAACCTCTAATGTTCCGGGTAAGGCTGACGATAATTAAGATTGCCTGCGAAAAAAACGCCCAGCATGCGCTGGGCGTTTTTCGTTCAGGGGATTAATATCTGCATCCGCCCGCGTATCTGAAATGCTGGCGCAGTCTCATTCAATATGGCAGTTGGCTACCAGTCAACGCTATGCTTGCCGAAACAAAGGGCGTGTTGGCACACCGCAATTCACCTTCAAGGTGAACACGCCCGCAGGAGCGTAGATGAGTAAAGTCAGTGTATTAGTGGTGGATGACGCGACTTTCATCCGCGACTTGGTAAAAAAAGGGCTGCGCAATTATTTCCCCGGTATTCATACCGAGGACGCGGTCAACGGGCGTAAGGCCCAGGCATTGCTGGTTCGTGAGACCTTCGATCTGATTCTCTGCGACTGGGAAATGCCGGAAATGTCGGGCCTGGAGCTGTTGGCCTGGTGCCGCGAGCAAGACAGTTACCTCAAGACCGTTCCATTCATCATGGTGACCAGCCGTGGTGACAAGGAAAACGTTGTCCAGGCCATTCAGGCTGGCGTAACCGATTTCGTCGGCAAGCCGTTCACCAACGAGCAGTTGCTGACCAAGGTCAAGAAAGCCCTGGCCAAGGTGGGCAAGCTTGATCAGGTGATGTCCGGTGCTCCGGCGCGCATGAACTCGCCTCTCAATGACTCCTTGAGCGCATTGACCGGCGGCAAGGCCGAAGTGGTCCGCGGTGGAGCGCCTGCCCAGGCATCGGCCGGTATCGCCAAGGCTCCGCCCGTAGCTGCCAAGGCCGCCGAGCCGGCAGGACGTGGGCAAGGCCAGTTGCGCCTGCCAAACGGTAATCAGCCATGCGTCATCAAGACCCTGAGCCTGAAGGAAGCCCTGTTGCTGATTCGTCGCACCGACGCACTGCCGCAGATTCTCGACAGCGCCGTTCTGGACCTTGAACAGGGCGAGAGCAATGAAGTGGCGCGTTTGAACGGCTACCTGCATGCCGTTGTGGCCTTCGAGCAGAAACCTGACAGCGAATGGCTGCAAGTGACCTTCCGCTTCGTGGACCAGGATGCACAGAAGCTCGACTATCTGTCGCGCCTGATCGCCCGCGGCACAGCCCAGAAGCACTTCGTTCCAGGTGCCTGATTGCTGATCCCTTCGCGAATGAATTCGCTCCTACGGTAGGAGCGGACTTGTCCGCGAAGACGTTGTTCCAGACGGCTCATCTTGATCCCTTCGCGAATGAATTCGCTCCTACAGTAGGAGCGGACTTGTCCGCGAAGACGGTGTTCCAGACAGCGCATCTTGATCCCTTCGCGAATGAATTCGCTCCTAAAGTAGGAGCGGATTTATCCGCGAGACGGTCTTCCAGACCCCCATATCTATAATCTCCCGCGAATGAACTCCCCTCTGTTTCAGACTTTTCCTGCGCAATAAATACGAGCTTTCCGGTTCCGGAGGCTGGTTGTTGCCTATTCGGTTTGTCTCGCCGCATGACATATGCATACGAGACTACCCAAATGACGCTTACCGCAATTCAACCGCTGAATATTCAAACCATCAGCTCCTGCCGATTGTTCTTCAATATCCATCAAGCCCTGGGCGTCGATCCTGCCGAACACTATATGGTCGATGCCGAGGCCTTGCCCGATGAGCATTTTCGGGTTGCCAGGCTCGTCCTTCAGCACTTGCTTGGCGGGGATACGAGCTTCTCGAATAGCAGCCCTGCGCACCCGAAGTCGCCGCAGGGGCAGAAGCTGTTTCTGGTCTACCAAAGCGAAAAGGCCTGGAAGCTGTACGCCGATGCAATGGAGACGTCTCTGTCTGAAGTAACGCCCTGGCATGTGCATCAGTTTTTTGCACGAATTGCCTGGCTCGATGAGTCCACGGTCACTACCGACACGGCCAGGGCGCAGCTAGAGGATTACTTGTATGGACTTCGCTCTTACAAGAGCGCGGATGTTGTACTTAGCCTCAAGGACTATCCCGAACTGGGCAGGTTATTAACATCCGTGCCAGAAGACCTGCGTCTGTGGATGGTGCAGTTCAAGCGTGGGGCTCGCTTGATGTCTGTCGGGGAGTGGATAGCGCGCAGTTCCGGGCGCTCACTTTATAACGGCATCTCTGCATCAAGAGGCGAGAAGGCCCGGCGCGCGTTGAGTGTGTGTTGTGACGTCATCGCGGCACTGATCCCGCCTGGCGAATACCGCGACAGAGCTTTATGGGCTGCGCTTGAAGAGAAGCTGGCAACGATCGAAGTATGGTGGCTGCTTGAGTTCTATCTGAAAGCGGGTTCGCAGATTGCTTCGCCGTGTGAAGGTTTGCAGCTCGACTTCCTGACGCCTACACCCTCCGCCAGCCGTGCCGAGTTTTATCGCAAGGTGGTGGCTTATGCCGCTAACCCCGATGACGAAGCCTGGTTGTCCCTGGCCATCGCCAATGCGAAGGGGGCGCCCGGCATGCGTGCGCTCTCGCTGGGGACCGAGTTGCACTGCAAATATTCAGGCCTGGCGTTCGAGTCAGCCATCGCACTGGCCGCACTGCTGTTGCAGTCGCAGTTGCAATCGAGTCGTGTACTGGACGATTCACTGCCAACCTGCCGTGGACTGAATGAGCATGTCCCACCTCTGGACACCTGGAGCACAGTGCGCAATGTCGACGATCTGTTTCAGCAACTGGGTATTGGCTTGTTGTGCAGGCTGGATGGCGATGCACGGGTCCTGCGCTGGAGGCCTTCGCAAACCTGGCATGCGCTGATCCAGACCGCCCGCTTCAAATCCATCTTTGCTCCGCTGCTCAACAGCATGCAGTGGTACGGAGCCCTGACACACGAACAGGCCTCGCCTCTGGTGACTCAGGCGCTGGCGGGCCGTGCCGTGGTCGATTACTTCCTTGGTGCAACCCGGACTTTTACCGAGCCACTGGCAAAGACACTTCGCGGTGCGTGGGTCTGTGAATACAGCCATGTGCAGCTTTGCGCAAAGGTCCGGGCCGATATCAAGGCGCGCCAGCCCGGCGTGTCACCCCCCGTCCTTGAGATGCTTTTTACCTGCTGGTGCGCGAGGCGATGCCTGAGTTGTTGGTGGAAGGCGTCCCCGATCACCTTCAATACGGGCGATCTCTGCAAAGCGTGGCTTTGATCCATGGCGTTGCTCTGCTTGAAAGCATGCGGCCGGGCCATTCCCTTGCGCCCCAATATGATGCTCTGGTCGGGATCAGCGCAGAGCTGACCCAATCAAGCGATGCCAATGTCCATGCCCTGTGGGCAAGAACGCTGGCTATTCCGGCTCTGCGATATGCCATTGCCCATGGCGGTATTGAATGGTCGGGTGCTGACAATCTGGATCAGGCAAGCGCTGCGCAAATCAGCCAGGCCCTGAGCTACTTCAAGGCACAGCAGGAACTGCATGCCTCTGAGCTGAATGATTTGCTGAGCGCCAGGCCGCCGGATCGCAAGCGTCTTGCCGAGCAAATGCTGACCGAGGCAAATGTCGATCGCCGGATCTGGCCGCTCTCCATCAAGGTTCACGGCTGGCCAATCCTGCAGGAGCACGGTTTCACAATCGCGAATTCCTACTCTATCGATCGCTTGCTGGCTGCCGGGCGTCCGCAGGCTTCCGTGCTGGAGCTGGTGATGATGGGAGAGGCGTATATAAAGGGCAAACCGACGATTCCCGAGGCCTACGCCAGCGCGTTCGACTCATTCCAGCGAGAGCTGACCCGTGCTGAAGCCAGGGTCATGGCCCGGTTGCTGGCCGAGATGCAGGTTACAGATCGCACAGCACTGCTGAACTCGACCTGCGAAGTGAGCCGTGTGGCGTTTGGTGCAGAAGAGGGTGTTCACGGGCTTTTCGTTCGTTGCCAGCCGGGCGATCATCGAGCTGACTTCCACGATCATAAGGCCGAAGAGGTTTTCTATGAGTTGATCCCGGCTGGCGGTGTGATCCGTAAAGTCGCTCAGCGTTTCCAGTACAAGATCGAGCCTGACAGAGGCTTCAGCGGAAATATCGTAGAAACCGTCGAGAAGAGAGAGCGCAATGCCGCCAAGGCTGCCAAGGCGCTGGTCACGCCATTATTGCCCTTGGATGGCGATGCTTATCTGAAGGGGACTGCCTCACGTTCCTCGGCTGTTTACCATCATCCCCGTCAGGGAGTGCTGGTTCCTTGCGCTGAACTCATTCATCTGCCCGGAGGTAGTGAGCAGGCCAGGCTCGAAGCCTTTGTGCAGGTTGCTGCGAGCCATTTGTTTACCCGTTTTCTGGAGGGAAGCAGGGTCGAACATGAACATGTTACCCAGTGGGAGCAACTGTGGGCCAAAGAGCGCGAATATGCCGACATCACGGCCCGTCTGCTCATTCCTTTCTATGGCTGTGCCACTGATCTGGCCCATGGTGAGCACTCTGCCGGTGTCATCGTCGGGTGTGTGATGGAGGTGGCTTTTGCACTGATTCCGGCCGGTCAATTCGCCGGCTCTACGGCCAGGATTGTCATGAAGGCCGGTGAGATGAGCGTTCTGTCAGTGTTTAAGCTGACGGGTAAAGCGGTGGCCCGTCTGGTCGCAGGGCTGGCAGAGCAAAGTGCATTGTTTGTCGTGCGCGATGTGGGCAAGTTCGCACTGAAGGTTGGCAGGCTTGGATGGTCGAGACTGCTGGAGCAAGTGCCTTCACTGAAAAAGGTCTTTGCTTCGCAAGCCTTTCTGGAAAGCGGAATCACCCTCGACAAGGGCATGTACCGAATCGCGGACAGCGCGGAGCACCCTTGGCGCCCCAAGGTTAAAGCACAGGATAAGCGGGCTGTTGTCGATGGCCGGTCCGACGTGGTCGTGCGTAATGTCGGGACCCTGCAGGAGCCGGATTTCAGGTTGCTCGATCCTGAGTCCGATGCAGTGTTCGGGAAAAGGCTGACATCTGTTTCAAAAAACCGTCCGCTGGAGTTTTCAATATCGTCCGCCGACGAGGGCATTGGCCCAGGCCACTATCCGGTCGTGTTGCCGGTGACGTCGCAGGTGGGTGGCTTTTCTGAACTGCGTATTGCCCCAAACTGTGCTGTACAGGTCATCGAAAGAGAGGAGGGTGTGTTCGATATTCTGGTCGATGGCGAGGTTTATCATCTGAATGCTGGCGCTACGGATGCTGCGATGCGCAAGCTTGCGGCCAGTAAGCTCTCCTCCCATGCAGACTGGCTGAGTGAAATCGAAAACCTGTGCAGGCCTCGTCGCAACCTGGAGTCGGTGCCCTGCGCGACAGGTGTAAAGCTGGTAACACCGACGCCAGAGCCCTTGAGGCCGGGGTCAACCTCTCCCAAGCGAACCGGCAAATACCCGAGCCATGCCATGGATGCCCGTGAGTTCACTCTGGCCACACTGACCACAGGCGCTGGAGAAACCTCGCAAAGCCTCGATGTCTTTGTCTATGAAGGGAAGTTTTGCAAATGGGCCGAGTCGTCTGAAGCAGGGCCATCGACTTCGGCGCAGGCACCGGCACCGGCAGGCAAAGTGGTCGTGCCTCTTTCCGAGGAGGAGCGGGAGCTTTTCTCATTACCTGAAGCACCGGTATACCTGCCGGAGCTGGATGGGATCTTGTCGGCTGAGGGTAAATTGGGTGTACCTCCAAATTACGCCCCCGAAGATACTGCCTTCGTTTATGAGTTTGCCCCGGTTATTGAATTCGGGGCCATAGCCCAAGGGGTCAGCGATACTCGGGCCTTGCGCGGTATGCGCCTCAACCTTGCGGATAAAGAGTGGATTTTCGTCGAGCCTGACACGGGTGCGTTCTATAAGACCCGAGCCCCCACCAGTAATCGCATTGAGTTGAAGTTCGCTCGCGTTACTGATGTCGACGAGATCAATGAGTTCATCCGGGTATCGGAGAAATACCGATTGGTGCGGGAGCGTCCGAATATAGAGACGGATCGGGAAAATATCGCACGTCTGCTCTTTGATCTGCTCGATGAGTCTGAACGGGATGCGTGGAAAGTTTCCTGGACCCCGCAGATCGCTTCTTATGATGACTATGCGCGGTGGTGTATTGCCAATGGGCAGGAAAATGCACTTCTGGGGTTTGCCAGTGAGATTCTTGCAGGCGAAGAAATCCAGAAGAAATTCGTGGAACTTGCCAAACAGTGCATTCCCGACTTCATGAAGATTGCCCAGAGAAGCGTGCCTGAAAAGCAGCATATCCTGGAAGTTCTCAACAGGCTTTTGCCGGTAGCGGGCTCGAAAGGCAAATGGGTAGAGCTGAATATGCAGAGCATTATTACCCCCAAGGCTACCAAAGCGATTCTGAGCCAGATCAAGGGTGCCAATCTTTCCTTTGCCCAGGTTTATACCGAGTCCGGGGAGCGGGTCGTGTATTACGCGCTTTCTGGTGGAGAGAAAGCCAGAGGCCTTAAATTACGGATCGATTCTGCTGAAACGACCGAGCAGATCTTTGACGGGGTCATATTCCGCGATGCCCGTGCCCGAATGGCAAGCCGCCAGCCTGACCCTCGGTTTACCAGCCTGCCGGTGGTCAGGGATGCCGCTCGCACTGTGATTCGGGATTTCAGCCGTGACCTTGATGCGGAGCGATTGATCGCAACCGTGCTGAAAGAGGATATGGCGACGACGCGCCTGACTCATATCAGGTTCTTTACCGTGCTCGATACCTGCCGATCCTGTGGTGGATTCGTACTGCCTCGCTTGAAGCTGGATTTTCCTGACGCCCTGTTTTCCGTGACCTACCTGAAAAATTACACCTTTTCGTAACGGCTTCTGACCTGTGCGGTGTGCCTGGCACACCGCGCAGCAGCACCATGGCGTGTGTTTCTTGACGCTTGAGCCATGCCCGATTGATACGCCAGTGTCCTTTTCTGTTCTTAACGCTGCTAGGCTTGGACCCTGTTTCCCATGACCCAGAACACTTCTGATGCTTGAACGCCTGCTGATCCTGATCGCCCTGACGCTGGCTAGCCAAACGGCCGGTGCGGTCACGATCTATAAAACCGTCGATGCCGATGGCGTCGTTTCGTTTTCCGACCGTCCTGCCGCCGGGGCTTCTGTGGTGGTGTTTCGGGACCGTATGGTCGAACACTTCGAGAAACAGGTGCATTTGAGCGTCAAGAAGGAAAGCGGCATTCACAGCCTCTATGTGCGCAACGATCTGTATGCGCCGGTCGAGGTCGAACTCAAGCTCTCTGGCCTGAGTAACGTGCTCGGGATCAACGGGTCGTCATCAACCATTCGCCGCACGGTGCCTGCACGCAGCAACGAGCGCATGATCGTGCTGAGCCCAAGGCAAGTGGGCAAGGCCATGAACTACGCCTCGATACTGACGTCCACTCTGGGTGATCCGAAGCGGGCTACGCAGGCCTACAAGTACCCTTTGCCGTGGGTGGGTGGGCCGTTTCGCCTGACGCAGGGGCCTGGCGGCAAATATAGCCATTACGGCGCCAAAGGCCGTTACGCGATGGACATCGCCATGCCCGAAGGCACGCCTATCATTGCGGCGCGCTCGGGTACGGTGGTCAAGGTCGAGAACAATCAGACCGGCAGAGGCTCGAACCCGTCAGGCAATTTCGTGCGGATCCTGCACGACGACGGCACCATGGGCGTCTATCTGCACCTGATGCGCGGTTCGGTGAGTGTCAGGGAAGGTCAGCAAGTACACGTTGGCAGCCCGCTGGCGCGGTCTGGCAATACCGGCAACAGCACCGGCCCGCACCTGCATTTCGTTATTCAGCGCAATACCGGACAGGCGCTGGAATCCATTCCCTATGAATTCGCCACGCCGATCCAGAGCCTGCCCAATTTCGCCGTGGGCGGGAATTAGGGCTTCGCGAATAAATTCGCTCCCACGGTAGGAGCGAACGAATGATCAATCAATCGATCTTCAGCACCTTGGCCAATACGATCTTCGGACCTTTCATCTTCTTGATGATGATGCGCAGGCCTTCGACTTCCATCTGCTCTTCTTCTTCCGGCACCCGTTTCAGGGTTTCGTAGATCAGGCCAGCCAGTGTTTCGGCTTCGATGTGGTCCAGATCGATACCCAGCAGGCGTTCGACCTTGAAGAGTGGCGTGTCGCCACGCACCAGCAGTTTGCCCGGCTGATACGCCAGGATGCCGCGTTCGACCTTGCGGTGTTCATCCTGAATATCGCCGACCAGCACTTCCAGCACGTCTTCCATGGTCAGGTAGCCGATGACTTTGCCGTCGGCCTCTTCGACCAGCGCGAAGTGCGCGCCACCCTTGCGGAACTGCTCCAGCAGTTGCGACAGCGGCATATGCCGTGAAACGCGCTCCAGCGGGCGAATCAGTTCTGCGAGGTTGAAGGATTCCGGAATATGGTCCAGCGCCGCCAGTTCCAGCAGCAGGTCCTTGATGTGAAGCAGGCCGACGAACTCGGAACGCTCTGCATCGTAGACGGGATAACGGCTGAACTTGTGGCGGCGGAACAGAGCCAGGATTTCCTTGAGCGGTGCATTGCAGTCCAGGGAAACCAGATCCTCACGGGAGTTGGCCCAGTCGACGACTTCCAGTTCGCCCATTTCCACCGCCGAAGCCAGCACGCGCATGCCTTGATCGCTCGGGTCCTGGCCTCGGCTGGAGTGCAGGATCAGTTTCAGTTCGTCGCGGCTGTAGCTGTGTTCATGATGCGGGCCGGGCTCGCCCTGACCGGCAATGCGCAGGATGGCGTTGGCGCTGGCGTTGAGCAGGTAGATTGCCGGGTACATCATCCAGTAGAACAGATACAGCGGCACGGCGGTCCACAGCGACAGCAGCTCCGGCTTGCGAATGGCCCAGGATTTGGGGGCCAGTTCGCCGATCACGATATGCAGGTAGGAAATGATGAAGAACGCCGTGAAGAACGACACGCCCTTGATCACCTCGGCGGACTCCACGCCCATGGCTCCTAGCAACGGCTCCAGCAAGTGGGCGAATGCAGGCTCGCCAACCCAGCCCAGGCCGAGGGAGGCGAGGGTAATACCCAGTTGGCAGGCGGACAGGTAAGCATCCAGTTGCCCGTGGACCGTGCGCAGGATGTGGCCGCTCCAGCCGTTTTTCTTGGCGATGGCCTCGACGCGGGTCGAGCGCAGTTTGACCATGGCGAACTCTGCTGCAACGAAGAAGCCGTTGAGCAGGACCAGGAACAAAGCAAAAAGAATCATGCCGAAATCGGCGAAGAGTGAAGCCGTGCTGATACTAGGGGAAGGGTCCATGGTGGGGTTTTGCGGAATCCGTTTTATTCAAAGTAGGGTGGTGCGGCACAGAAAATGGCGCCATGAACGAGGCAATGTAGCGGCTAGAAGCCAGCTTGCCTAGTAGTCTGGATCCCCATCTCCGGGTTTTGCCATCTGGATGGCTGCAAAATGACAGGTGAACACACTGCCCTTGCCCGGCACGCTGTTGATTTCAAGAGTGCCGCGATGGCGCAGCAGTACATGTTTCACGATAGCCAGTCCCAGGCCGGTGCCGCCTGTATTGGATGCACGGCTGGTGTCGACGCGGTAGAACCGCTCGGTCAGGCGCGGCAGATGCTTGGTTTCGATACCGATTCCCGAGTCCTGCACGCTCAGGTGAGCGCCGCGTTCATCGCTCCACCAGCGAATACGGATGTTGCCTTCTGCCGGTGTGTATTTCACAGCATTGAAAATCAGGTTGGAAAACGCACTGCGCAGCTCGGTTTCACTGCCTTTGAGCTGCATGTCGCTTTCGACATCAAGCGTGATCTGATGGTTCTTGCTGGCTGACAAGGCTTTGGCATCGGCCTTGATGGTCTTGAGCAGTGTCACAACCGCCACCGGATGGTTGTCCGAGGGGTAGTCGGTTGCTTCAAGTTTGGCCAGCAGCAGCAAGTCGTTGAGCAGCGTCTGCATGCGTCCGCCTTGCTGATGCATCTGCTGCAAGGCCCGGACCCAGCGCGGATTCACCTCATCAACGTTGTCGAGCAGCGTTTCCAGATAGCCGAAGATGACCGTCAGCGGCGTGCGCAGCTCATGGGAAACGTTGGCCACGAAGTCTTTACGCATCTGTTCCAGTTGATGGATGCGCGTCACATCGCGCACCAGCATCAGGTGTTCGTTGTTGCCATAACGGGTAATCAACAGCTGGATGCGCAAGTGGTCCTTGGTCGGAGAGGGAATTTCCAGCGGTTCGCTGTAGTTGCCCAGCGCGAAGTATTCCTTGAAGCGCGGATGGCGGACCAGGTTGGTGACCGGTTGGCCGCTGTCCTGAGGTGTCTTGAGGCCCAGAAGCGTTTCGGCTGCGCGGTTCCACCATTCCAGGTTGCCCTCGCTGTCGAGCATGATCACTGCGTCCCGAAGCGCCGCAGTGGATTCCTGGACACGGTCGATGACCGCTTGCAGGCGACCACGCACACGTTGGTCCCGGCGCTGCAAGTGATAGATGCTGTCGAAGACTTCGCCCCACAGGCCATAGCCATCAGGTGGTGGCTCGTCAGTCGCATGATTGCTCAGCCATTCATGCAGGCGCAGCAATTGCTTGAGGGTCCAGGCCAGGTAAAGCCCCAGCCCGATAGCCAGGCTCCAGCCATGTTCGCCGCTTATCAGGCCGACCACCAGGCAGGCGGTAACCAGCAGCAACATATGGCGTATCAGCGTACCGTGCCAGTTACGATTCAATTGAAAGTACATCCTTGACGGGTACACATTGGCGGATGCCCTGTGTCTCTACGAAAACGGCTCTCAGCTTTTGGTGGAAAAGCGATAGCCGGTGCCGCGCACGGTTTGTACCAGATTCTCGTAAGCATCGCCCAAGGCTTTGCGCAGGCGTCGGATATGGACGTCCACGGTACGCTCTTCGACATAGACGTTGCCTCCCCAGACTTGATCCAGCAATTGGCCGCGGGTGTAGGCGCGTTCCTGGTGGGTCATGAAGAATTGCAGCAGACGGTATTCGGTAGGCCCCATTTCTGCCGGTTTGCCATCGATGGTTACACGGTGGCTGACCGGGTCTAGCAGCAGACCACCGACTTCTATCGGCGCTTCGCCGTCGCTCGGGCCTGCGCGGCGCAGTACAGCCTTCAGGCGCGCCACCAGCTCGCGCGGCGAGAAGGGTTTGGTGATGTAATCGTCGGCACCGACTTCAAGACCCTGGATCTTGTTGTCCTCTTCGCCCTTGGCCGTCAGCATGATGATCGGGATGTCGCCGGTCAGTTCGTCACGCTTGAGGCGACGTGCCAGCTCGATACCGGATGTGCCGGGCAGCATCCAGTCGAGCAGGATAAGGTCTGGTTTGCGGTCGACGATAATCGCATGGGCCTGTTGGGAGTTCTCGGCCTCCATACAGTCATAGCCGGCCATTTCCAATGCGACGGCGATCATTTCACGAATCGGGGCTTCGTCGTCAACGATCAGGATGCTCCTGCCAGCCATGCTTGAACCTCTTGTCATTTAACTGTCTTGGGGCGCATTAGATAACGGAATTATTGCAGTCGTGTGACATGTTGGAATGAGGCTAGCACGGGGCCGCAAATCAGCGCAGTGCGTAGTCCGCCACAATCCCCAGAAAGATCGCCAGCCCGACCCAGTGGTTATGCAGGAATGCCTTGAAACAGGCATCCCGGTCGCGCAGGCGAGTGCTCCAGTATTCCCGGACAAAGCATCCGGTCGCCACCAACAGGCCTATATAGAAACAAGCCCCCAGCTCGAAGCGTATGCCCGCCAGTACCAGGCAACCCAGCGCCAGCCCCTGAAGTGTCAGGATGATGATGCGGTCGGCATCCCCGAACAGCACGGCGGTGGATTTCACGCCGATCTTCAGGTCATCGTCGCGGTCCACCATGGCGTAGTAAGTGTCGTAGGCCACGGTCCACAGCAGGTTGGCGATGTAGAGCAACCACGCTGCGGCAGGCAATGTGCCGGTTTCTGCCGTGAATGCCATGGGCATTCCCCAGGAGAATGCGGCGCCCAATACCACTTGCGGGTAATAGGTATAACGCTTCATGAACGGATAGCAGGCTGCCAGCGCCAGACCGCCGAACGACAACCAGACAGTCGTCGAGTTGGTCAGCAGGACCAGCAGGAAACTCAGGGTCACCAGGATGGCGAACAAGGCCAGAGCTTCACGGGAACTGACCTTGCCGCTGACCAGCGGGCGTTGCTCGGTGCGTTTTACATGGCCGTCCACCTTGCGGTCGGCGAAGTCGTTGATGACGCAGCCAGCGGCACGCATCAGAAACACACCCGTCACGAAAATCAGCACATTGGCCAGTGAGGGCGAACCTTCCCCGGCAATCCACAAGGCCCAGAGTGTTGGCCAAAGCAGCAGGTAGACGCCGATGGGCCTGTCGATGCGGGTCAGTTGGATGAAGTCCCAGGCACGAGGGTTCAGGCGATTGAGGGATTTGAGCAGCGACAGGTACATCAGGAGTGTTCCTCGCTCTTGAGCGCGTTCCAGAGGTTGGGCAGGAAAATCTCGGCGACCAGCACGCTCAGCGGGCCACGGCTGAAGCGCGAACGACGCGCCCACAAGTCGCTGGCGACATCCGCCTCGGGCAGCCAGGCTTCGGGGTAGCGACAGACTTGCAGCGGGCCGCGCTCGAAGGCTTTATCGCTGAACAGCAATTCGCCTAACGAACGTGTTCCCAGTTCATCCATATTCAGGCCGCCTTCAAGCAAGGCACTGCGGGCGGCGACACTGCGGGCGAATACCCACTTCTCGCCGCGACCACGCAAATACACTTCACGCACCCAGCCCAGGCTGGCTTCGGGTAGCTCAAGAGCGGCGCATTCGTCTGGGCGCAGCGGCTGCCAGCCTTCAAACAGGAGCGTGACGCTGAAACCGTCTGCGGACAGGCGGTTCAGGCGGCGGGTCAGAGAGTCCTGATTGAACAGCCAGTCGAGAACCTGCGGCCCGGGCACCTCGGACAGTTGCTCGCGTTTCAGCCAGAGGGTGGTAGGTAATGCTGGGTTTTGCTGGGTCACGGTAAGCCATTATTGGCAGTCATCGAGGAAGGCGAGCTTAGCATGATTGCCGGGCCTGACCGACGACCGGCCGAGCACCTGGCAGCACAAACAGGCTTGCATATGCGTGCTATGGCCAGTACAAACCTCGCGAGGATCTGACTCCTGACACCCGGACCGGTGGCAATCGACCGCTGCGCCAGTATTTAGCCTGATAATCGAGGGACCCGAACCATGAAAAAGTGGCAATGCATTGTCTGTGGCCTTATCTACAACGAAGCCGATGGCTGGCCTGATGACGGTATTGCGCCCGGCACTCGCTGGGAAGATGTGCCCGAAGACTGGCTTTGCCCGGATTGCGGTGTCGGCAAGATCGACTTTGAAATGATTGAAATCGCCTGATCCTGCAGAATAATGCCGACCAGTTAAGGTCCTAAATCACTTTGTGGGAGGCAGCTTGCTGGCGACTTCAGCGTGCAGACGCAGAATATCTGCCGGTTTTCAGGCCTTTTCGCCAGCAAGCTGCCTCCCACAATTTTTTGATGAGAGAAGTAATGAGCGCACCTGTCGTTATCATCGGTACCGGCCTTGCTGGCTACAACCTCGCCCGTGAGTTTCGCAAACTGGACGGCGAAACCCCGCTGTTGCTCATTACGGCCGATGATGGCCGCTCCTATTCAAAACCCATGCTGTCCACCGGCTTTGGCAAGAGCAAGGAAGCCGACGAACTGAGCATGGCGCAACCGGGTGCCATGGCGGATCAGCTCAAGGCAGAGGTACGCACCCACACCCGCATCAGCGGCATCGATCCTGGGCATAAGCGGCTATGGATCGGCGAGGAGGCGGTGTATTACCGCGATCTGGTGCTGGCCTGGGGCGCAGAAACCATTCGGGTTCCTGTCGAGGGCGATGCTCAGGACGCCATTTTTCCGATCAACGATCTTGAGGATTACGCCCGTTTCCGTGCAGCGGCAGCAGGCAGGAAGCGGGTCTTGATCCTTGGTGCCGGCCTGATCGGCTGTGAGTTTGCCAACGACCTGATCCTGGGTGGCTATGAGGTCGATCTGGTTGCGCCCTGCGAGCAGGTCATGCCAACCCTGTTGCCTCCCGCTGCTGCGGCTGCCGTGCAGGCGGGGCTTGAAGGCATCGGCGCCCGTTTCCATCTGGGGCCGATCCTTACCCGCCTTCAGCGCAATGAGCAGGGGCTTGAGGCGCATTTGTCCGACGGGCAGGTGATCGCCTGCGATCTGGTCGTCTCGGCCATCGGCCTGCGTCCACGAGTCGATCTGGCCGCTGCTGCGGGTTTGCAGACAGGGCGCGGTGTCGTGGTTGACCGCCACCTGCAAACCACCCACGCCAATATCCATGCGTTGGGCGATTGCGCTGAAGTCGATGGCTTGAACCTGCTTTACGTCATGCCGCTGATGAGCTGCGCCCGTGCCTTGGCGCAAACCCTGGCGGGTACGCCGACCAGCGTCAAATATGGCCCGATGCCCATTACCGTTAAAACCCCGGTTTGTCCTCTGGTGGTTTCTCCTCCACCTCGCGGTACGGAGGGCATCTGGAGTGTCGAAGGGCAAGGCGCCGACATAAAAGCCTTGTGTCATGACGCAGAAGGGCAACTGCTGGGCTATGCGCTGACCGGGGCGGCAGTGATGGAAAAACTGGCTCTGAACAAGACGTTACCCGCGTTATTGGCCTGAATATGGGTCGTTTTGTCGGATAGGTCGCTTTTTTCGTCCTATAAACGTTGCGCATGTACTGGCGCGTGCTTCATCGGCATGCCATTCTCGTTCACGTCTGCCGCTACGTAGAGCCGTCGCGGCACCTTGTCGCTGCTTTGCATAAGCAGTACGGGACATAAAAACAAAAAACCGTAAAGAGGCTTCATACATGCGTAAACCAGATATCGCAGCTGCTATTGCTGAAAAAGCGGACCTCACCAAAGAGCAATCCAACCGCGTCCTCAACGCCATCCTTGAAGAAATCACCGGCGCACTGCACCGCAAGGACAGCGTGACTCTGGTTGGCTTCGGTACATTCCTGCAACGCCATCGCGGTGCCCGCACCGGCAAGAACCCGCAAACGGGAGAACCGGTGAAAATCAAAGCAAGCAATACCGTTGCCTTCAAGCCTGGCAAGGCTCTCAAAGACAGCGTCAATCCATAACACTCACTGCGCGCCTTGGCGGGAGGCGAGCAGTCATCGAAACGGGCACACCCATTGGATGGGGTGCCCGTTTTTTTACGCCTGGACCAACAAGATATGGCCGTACGAGTGGGCTTTTGATTGCGCTCACTGCTTTTGATTGATTGTTAGAAATTTCCTACCGCAAGGTGTTATTTGTCTTTGTTTGTGTAGGAATCTCCTGACTTTTTCCAATGGCTCATTTCCTTAAAGTGCCGCCCCTGCTGCACCTCATTAAAAATGACCCTTGGAATCAAGAATGAAAAAATTATGGATGACTGCTGCCGTTGCAACCCTGATCGCCACAACCAGTGGCTGCGTGAGTTACAACGTGAGCCAGCCGACTGCACCGCTTGAAGGTGTGGTCAAAACGGAACTCAAGGCTGACGTCAAAGTGGGCGACACTATCAGTGGCGAGTCGTCGACCAACATTCTGTTCAACTTCCTGAGCTTTGGTGGCGATAATCGCTACGCGGATGGCGTTGTTTATGGTGGCGCAAGTGGTGGTAGCAGTCTGAGCTTGCCTCTGCCTGACCCGGTTTCGGCAACCAAGGCTGCGGCTGCCTACAAGGCGGTCAAATCGTCCGGTGCCGATCTGATCGTAGCGCCACGCTATGAAGTCAATGTTCAGGACTACTTCATCTTCAAGAAGGTGAATGTGAAGGTCACGGGCAACAAAGGCAGCATCAACAGCATCCGCTGATCTGATTCTGTACGGTAACGCTGCTCTCCATGCGGGGCAGCGTTTCTGGCTTAATGATTCGATCTTCGCCGAAAAAACACGATTGTCCTACAGGATTGCTCTCTATAACCCGCTACACTGCCTCACCACTCGCTCTGACCGGGCTGACTTTTTGCTGAGGCAATGTGTATGAAGTTTCGTTTCCTGCTCTGGATGCTGGGCCTTCTGATGGCTCGGGCCAGCCGTACCAATCCTGCGTTTCAGCAGCAGCTTGCCGACAAGGAGCTGACCTTCCAGTTACAGACCGCCGATGGCAAGGTTGCTCGCCATTTCATCGTCAGTGGTCAGCGTATTCGCAGTGCCGGTGGCGTGGTTGCCGAACCTGCATTCGCCATTTCCTTTCGAGACGCCGCCTTCGGGTTTACCACGATGCAGGCCAGTAACAAGCAACTGGCGTTCATGAAAGGGATTCAGGACAAAGATATCCAGATCAAGGGCAACGCGGCTCTGGTGATGTGGTTTCAGGGCCTGACCAAGTACCTGAAACCGAAAAAGAAGCCCCGCTGATTCAAGGCAACTGCAATCCGCCCGCCGCTTTATGTAGCTGGCGCAAATGCTCGCCCATCTGTTTGAGGTTGGCTTCGTTGGCCGCGATCTCGCTGGCGCGTTCGGGCTCAAGCAGGGCGCGTACTTCCTTGTCGAGATCACCGGTCAGGCGCTTCAGTTGTTTCTGGCGCTGACTGCTCTCCGCTTCAAGCCGCTGCCACTCGCCAGTCTGCGGCAAGCCGTAGCCGCTGCTGCCCAGCAATTCGGCAGGACGGCTGAGGAAACCGCTACTGGCGAGAATTTCCTGTAGCGTCTTTGAGGCCTGGGAGACGCTACCGTCTTTCTGTTCGCGCGCGCCGAGGTAGCGTTGTTTCACTTCGTCCTGGGCCAGCAGCAGTTGTCGACGCAAGCTTGCCTGCTCCAGCAGGAGAATGGCGGCGCTGGTGCGCAGGTCTGCTTTATCGAACCACTGGCTGCGCTCCTTGGCCGACAGTGTCAGCCAGTCTTCGACAGTGGCTTGCTTGATGGGCAGGTGTTTCTTCAAAACCTCGAACATCGCCTGATAGCGGTCGCGATAGGAGTCGAAGCGATAACCCAGGCGCAGTGCTTCCTTTGGATCGTCCAGCACGCTGGTATCGGCCAGCCCCCGGCCTTTGAGTACTTCCAGCAAGCCGTTGGGCAGGATGCTGTCCAGGCCGACGAGCTTGGGATTGTGGGTACCGCTGCGCAGCAGTTTGAGGTTTTCCACTGCGCAGTTGTTGGACAGGAAGTAATAGTTGCCGTCGTAGCTCCAGTGCATCTCGGCCGCATGCTGCACCAGCCCTTCGATTTCGGGGCGAGTCAGTTTGATCGGCACGGAAGCGAGGCTGCGCAGTTCGGTCTTGGTGTATTCGTCGATGACCTGGGCCAGCGGCAGCACGAAAAGCCGTGATGGATAGGCTCCCATCAGGCCGTCCCAGCTGGAAAGCTGAACATCGCCCACGAATGCCCGGTAAGACAGGACCAGATGCTGATCCAGATCCAGCCGGCAATCCGGGCCTCGCGGACGGCCTGGTTTGCAGATCACCAGACGCAGCATGCTGTGGCCCCAGCGGCTTACCCAGTTCTGATTGGCTTCGGCCAGCAGGTAATCGACTTCATAGACCCGTTCCGGATCGAGCTTGCCCAAAGGCTCGCGTCCGAAATCGCTGCCGGCATTCAGGTACGGGAAAAAGGCCGGGCATTCGTCTTTCTGCGGCGGAGCCCAGCCGAAGTGTTCCTTGTAGTAGTTATATAGCGCTGGGCGGCGACAGGCATAGGCCGGGTCGAGCAGGAAGTACTCCATGTTCACGGCCACGAATTCCAGCGGGCTTGTGGTTTCGTAGATGTCCGGGCTGCGTACGACCTGCCCGTTGTGTTCCTCGCGCTCGCCGCGTCGGCCGACATATTGCTGCCAGCCTGCCAGGTCCAGCAGGCGCGCGTCATCGCTCAGGGTAAAGCGTCGCTCGGTTTCGCCACGGCAGTTGTCGGGCAGGCCAATGTTGCCTGCTGAACTGTTCTGGCGTGAGCAGCGGAATATCAGGGCGCGTTGTGTCGAGGACCATAGACGGGCGCGGTCGTAGGCGTGGGTCAGTTCGTGCAGGACCGTGGCGAGCATTTCGCGCCGGACTGTGCCGTGGGGGCGTCCTGTCTGAGTGGTGGCTGCCGAACCGTCAGTCAACGGCTCCAGCAGTTTTGTATTGAGATAAAGCCTGTAGGGTCCGGCAGCCTGGCCGTAGGCGTTTTCAGGCATATCGCCGGACCAGCGCACTTCAACGCGCCGGTCCAGGTCCTTGATGAAGCTTGGCGGCAAGGCACGCATGGCTTCATCGAGCAGTGTCTGACTCGCACGCTGTTGTGCAGGGTTCAGGCCGTCGGTCTGCAGCTCAAGCGTCAGGCTGGCAAGAGCATGCGGGGCGACCAGCGACAATGCGCCGGCAAGCAGCCAGGCGCCAAGACGTCTCACAGAGCAAGAATGGCTTCGGCCAGTGTCCGGTCACTGGCATCACGCGCTTCAGGCACGCGGGTGCGCAGGGTATCGAAAGCGGCATCGAGTTGAGCGCCGTGAATATCACCGTCGCTGGCTACGTAGCTGGCGGCATCGTCTTTGGCCTGGATCACGACCTTGGAGTCGCGGATCGAAGTGGTGGTATCCGAGGTAAAGTCGATGGAACGACCGAAAGCGCGAACGATGATATTGCTCGTGGCCACGACAGTCTGGGCCTGGGCAATGTCTGCCATGACTAGCAGGCCAAGGGTGGCGGCAATCAGCGGGGTACGCATGTAACGTCTCCAGTTACGCAAAGAGGTCAAAAGTGACTATTGGACGAGGATTGTTTCTGCCAGTTCAAGGTCGCTGGCATGAAGTTTTGACTGGGTATTTCGCAGGGTACGCAACGCCGACTCCAGCCGCGCACCGCGAATCTGGCCGTCAGTGGCCACAAACGCCGCCGCATCGTCCTGAGCGGCCATTATCAGTTTTCTGTCAAAGGGAGCAGTGGTGACCTGGCTGGTGACGTATCCGGTAATGACCAGGCTCTGTGTCGTCGTATCGAAGGCCTGAGCCTGGGAGACCCAGATCAGGCTGGCGATTGGAGCAGCAAACAGAAGAGGTAGTAAACGCATAACTTTCAATGACTGGCAAAACGAGGCCCAAGGCTAGCGCAATGCCCTGCTTAGAGCTACCCCTGAGGCCTCGGTTCAGATGGCCAGAATGGCTTGGGCCAGTTGTGTATCTGTCGCACCCAGGTTCGGGTACTGCTGACGGATGTGCTGGAACGCGCCTTCAAGTTGAGCACCTCGGATGTCGCCTTCGCTGGCCACGAAGCTGGCGGCTTCGTCACGGGCTGCTCGCACGATCTTGTCGTCTCTCAAAGAGGAAGAAGCATCGGAGGTTGCCTCGCTGGATGCAGCGACTGCGCCGACGACTGCATCAGTCGTGACTATGAAGCTGGTGGCGTTTGCACTGGCAGCCGCTGTCAGCAGTGCGGCAGCGGCAATGATACGGAGCAGAGTCATGGTGGAGTTCCAGAGTGTGACGGAGTGGGCATTAGCCTATCCCAGCGGTAATGAGCTTGTCATTGTGCTGTACGGGCCGTTGGGCGAATCGCGATCTGTGTGGGAACTGTACAGGTATTTGTTTTGATTTTTAAAACTGTACCTGTTCAGGATATTTCAGCCCGTAAACGACAAGACCCGTCTCAGTTGCCTGAGACGGGCCTTGTGTTAAGCAATTCGGGGTGCTGGTGAGAGACCGGTGAGGTCTGGACCAGCGGGCGCTTGAGTTAGCGCCAGAACGGCTTGCTCAGCTCTTCGTAACGCTGTGCTTCGCTGATACCTGCGTCGGCCAGCAAACGTGCGTCCAGGCGAGCCAGTTGATGGCGGCTGGAGAGGCGACGCTGCCAGAGCATCAGGTTGGCGAATACGCGCAGAGGCCATGCAGCTTGTGCAGTGTTGACGGTGCTTTCGTTGAACAGGTCGGAACTGACTGTACGTTCCATGGTGTGACTTCCTTCCGCTTGTGGCGGGTTTAGAGAATGACTTGACTGGTGCCTATCTTCCTCTCAGTCGGCCAGTATCTACAGACACAGTTCATTTGTATTGTGATGGTTCAGTTAACTGTTTATAGGCACTGTTTTGTTCGTAAATGGGGCAACTGTACCGGTTGGCACTTATTTGGTGCGTTTTGTGTTCCGTCTTGGTGATATTGGGTGTTTTGAGCCGGTTTTTGACCGGTACAGAAGTACAGTTTCTTTCAGCCTTGTCGAATGACGCCGGAAAGTGAGCAAAGAAATCTCTTGCTCACTTCCAACTGTGTTCCTCAGGCTGGCAGCATGCGGCCGGTTTCTTCAAGGTTGATGTGCCAACTCAGTGCTTCGCGCAGGATATGCGGGGTATGTCCTCCGACGGCGCAGGCTGCTGCAAAGTATTCATTCAGAGCCTCGCGATAGTCTGGATGCACACAGTTGTCGATGATGACCCGTGCGCGCTCGCGAGGTGCCAGGCCGCGCAGATCGGCCAGGCCTTGCTCGGTGACGAGGATGTCCACGTCATGCTCGGTATGGTCGACATGGCTCACCATGGGCACCACGCTGGAAATCGAACCGCCCTTGGCGATGGATTTGGTGACGAAGATGGCCAGGTGGGCATTGCGCGAGAAGTCGCCGGAGCCGCCGATGCCGTTCATCATTCGGGTGCCGCACACGTGGGTCGAATTCACGTTGCCGTACAGGTCGAATTCCAGTGCGGTGTTGATGCCAATGATGCCCAGGCGGCGGATGACTTCAGGGTGGTTGGAAATCTCTTGCGGACGTAGCACCAGCCGTGACTTGTAGCGGTTGAAGTCCGAGAACACCTGTTCGTGCTTGGCGGCCGACAGGGTCATGGAGCTGCCTGATGCGAAGCTAAGTTTGCCTGCATCGAACAAGTCGAAAGTCGAGTCCTGCAGCACTTCGGAATACATGGTCATGTCATGGAACGGCGAGTCCAGCAGGCCATGCATCACGGCATTGGCGATGGTGCCGATCCCGGCCTGCAAGGGCATTAGCTGGTTGGTCAGCCGTTCTTCGCGTACTTCTTTCTTGAAGAATTCCACCAGATGGTTGGCGATGGCCTGGGTTTCGGTATCCGGTGGCAGGACTGTAGAAGGCGAGTCGGCCTGATCGCTGATGACAATGCCGACGATCTTCGCCGGGTCGATCTTGACGGCGCCGCTGCCGATGCGCGAATCGGCCTCCAGAACCGGGATGGGCAGGCGGGTCGGCCGGTAGCTGGGAATATAGATATCGTGCAGGCCCTCCAGCTCCAGCGGCTGGGACAGGTTGATCTCCACGATGACCTGTTTGGCAAGGATTGCGAAGCTGGCCGAGTTGCCGACGGAGGTGCTGAGCACCAGGTGGCCTTCTTCGGTAATTGCCACGCATTCGATGACCGCCAGATCGACCGCCTTGATCTGGCGGTTGCGCAACTGTTCAACTGTATCGGACAAATGCTGGTCGATGAACATGACCGTGCCGTCGTTGATTGCCTTGCGTAGCGTATTGTCGACCTGGAAAGGCATGCGACGCGACAGCACGCCGGCTTCGGTCAGTTGCTTGTCCAGGTCGTTGCCCAGGCTGGCGCCGGTCATGAGGCTGATCTTCAGGGGCGACACTCTGGCGCGCTCGGCCAAGGCATGGGGAACGGCCTTGGCTTCACCGGCGCGGGTAAAGCCGCTCATGCCGACGGTCATGCCATCTTCAATCAAGGCAGCGGCATCTGCTGCACTCATTACCTTGCTCATCAAAGAAGGCAAGCGGATACGGTCGCGGTACATGGATTCTGTCTCGAAGGTGGAAGCGAGGGTCAAGTCTAGAGATTCAGGTTTTTTTCGTCCCGCGACCAAGGTCGCATTGGAGGGCTCTAATCAGGGCCTTTCAAGGCAAAACACTGTTACGCGGAATGTAAAAAAGCCCCAGGCGCAGAACGCACTGGGGCTTTTCTGAAGCGAATTGAGGCTAAGCGTTTTCCACAGCCTTAACCATGTCCTCGATCACCTTTTTGGCATCTCCGAACACCATCATGGTTTTATCCATATAGAAGAGTTCGTTGTCCAGACCGGCATAGCCGCTGGCCATTGAGCGCTTGTTGACGATGATCGTCTTGGCCTTGAAGGCTTCGAGAATCGGCATCCCGGCAATCGGCGATTTGGGGTCGTTGCGGGCTGCCGGGTTGACCACGTCGTTGGCGCCCAGTACCAGCACCACATCGGCCTGCCCGAACTCGGAGTTGATGTCTTCCATCTCGAACACTTGGTCATAAGGCACTTCTGCCTCGGCCAGCAGCACGTTCATGTGTCCCGGCATCCGTCCGGCAACCGGGTGGATGGCGTATTTTACGGTGACGCCGTGATGGATCAGCTTTTCAGTCAGCTCCTTCAGCGCATGCTGTGCCCGTGCTACCGCCAGGCCATAGCCTGGAACAATGATCACGGTGTCGGCGTTGGTCAGCAGGAAGGTGGCATCGTCTGCCGAGCCGGATTTGACCGGGCGTGCTTCCTTGGCACCTGTCGGGCCGCCTGCTTCTGTTGCGCCGCCGAAACCGCCGCCGATCACGTTGAAGAACGAGCGGTTCATGGCCTTGCACATGATGTAGGACAGAATCGCGCCCGAAGAACCCACCAGCGAGCCGGCAATGATCAGCATCGAGTTGTTCAGCGAGAAGCCGATACCTGCTGCCGCCCAGCCCGAATAACTGTTGAGCATCGATACGACCACCGGCATGTCTGCGCCGCCAATCGGGATGATCAACAGCACGCCGATCACGAAGGCCAGGGCCAGCATGATTGCGAAGGCTGTCAGGTTGCCGGTGAACATGAACGTCAGGCCAAAGAACAGCGTGGCCAGCCCGAGAATCAGGTTCAGCTTGTGCTGTCCGGCAAACTGTACGGGTGCGCCCTGGAACAGACGGAATTTGTACTTGCCTGACAGCTTGCCGAAGGCGATCACCGAGCCGGAGAAAGTGACTGCACCAATGGCTGCGCCCAGGAACAGTTCCAGACGGTTGCCTGCCGGTATCGCGTCGCCCAGATTGCGCACGATGCCCAGAGACTGTGGCTCCACAACGGCGGCAATGGCGATGAACACCGCTGCAAGACCGATCATGCTATGCATGAAGGCGACCAGCTCCGGCATTTTGGTCATCTCGACACGCTTGGCCATGATCGACCCCGCCGTGCCACCGACCAGCAGGCCGACAACGATATAGCCAATCCCCGCGCTGGTGCCTTCGACGGTCGAAAGCGCAGCCAGCTTGAAGACCAGGCCCACGGTGGTAATCACCGCCAGGCCCATGCCCAGCATGCCGAACAGGTTGCCGCGACGGGAAGTGGTGGGGTGTGACAGCCCTTTAAGGGCCTGGATGAAGCAGATCGAAGCGATCAGATAAAGCAGGGTGACCAGATTCATGCTCATTACTTCTGCACCTCATCTTTTGCCTTGGGTGCTTTCTTCTTGAACATTTCCAGCATGCGCCGGGTGACGAGAAAACCACCGAACACATTCACGGCAGCCAGAGCCACGGCAAGCGTGCCCATGATCTTGCCCAGAGGCGTGACCGTCAGGGCTGCGGCGAGCATGGCGCCGACGATCACAATGGCGGAGATGGCGTTGGTCACGGCCATCAGCGGCGTATGCAGGGCAGGTGTCACGTTCCAGACCACGTGGTAACCGACATAGATCGCCAGTACAAAAATGATCAGGTTATAGATACCAGGGGAGATCAACTCTTCCATTGTCTTGTCCTCAGCCGTTCTTGCGAATGACTTGGCCGTCGCGGCACATCAGGCACGCGGCGACGATGTCGTCTTCGAGATTGATCTGCAACTGGCCGTCCTTGTCGAACAGCAGCTTCATGAAGTCCAGCAGGTTACGGGCGTAAAGCGCCGAAGCGTCCGCTGCGACCAGCGCGGGCAGGTTGGTGTGCCCGACGATGGTCACGCCATGCTCGACCACCACTTGATCGGCCACTGTCAGTGGGCAGTTGCCGCCTTGTGCCGCTGCCAGATCGATGACCACCGAGCCGGGTTTCATCTGCGCCACGGTTTCGGCGCTGAGCAGTACCGGTGCCTTGCGGCCGGGAATCAATGCGGTCGTGATCACAATGTCCGACAGCTTGGCGCGCTCATGAACGGCGACAGCCTGACGCTGCATCCAGCTCGCAGGCATTGGCCGTGCGTAACCGCCAACCCCTTCGGCGCACTCGCGCTCTTCATCGGTTTCGTACGGGACATCGATGAACTTGGCGCCCAGAGACTCGATCTGCTCTTTGACGGCAGGTCGCACGTCAGAGGCTTCTACTACTGCGCCCAGTCGCTTGGCTGTAGCAATGGCCTGCAGCCCTGCAACGCCTGCACCGAGTACCAGAACCCGAGCCGCTTTTACTGTGCCGGCAGCGGTCATCAGCATTGGCATGAAGCGAGGGTAGTGATGAGCTGCCAGCAGCACGGACTTGTAACCGGCAATGTTGGCTTGAGAAGACAGCACGTCGAGGCTTTGGGCGCGGGAGGTACGCGGTGCCGCTTCGAGTGCGAAAGCGGTGATGCCGCGTTCGGCCAGTCTGGCGATGGTCTCGTTGTTGAACGGGTTAAGCATCCCGATGACGATCGTGCCGCTCTTTATCAGAGCCAGCTCGCTGTCGTTGGGGGCTGTGACTTTGAGGATCAGCTCACCTGCGAAGGCTTCGCCTGCTCCACCAATGGTGGCGCCTGCGGCTTCATAGGCACTGTCCGGCACGCTGGCATGAATGCCTGCTCCGCTTTGCACAGTGATTCTATGGCCTTGGCTGATCAGCTTTTTGATGGTTTCCGGGGTGGCAGCAACCCGTGTTTCACCCGTTTGGGTTTCAAGAGGAACACCAATGTGCACGTCAAATCTCCTGCGTGATCTCTTTATCTTCATAAATAGGCCAGCGCACTACGGCTGGTGCGTCTGGGGTGGCCGATCAGCATGTCCCCGGGCCTTGAAAGCCAGGGGGCGGAGCATTCTGCAATTGAAGTCTGGGCGCTTCAACACATTCTGTAACGAGACTATAAATTAACTACAAGTCATCCTGTGACCTATTGTCGCAATTAATGGCTGAAAGCCTTTATCTATAAGGCTTGTAGGAGATTCCATCTGAAAAATGTGGAAAAGAGGATTTTTTCAGGCATTGCGCCCTCACTCTTCAAAAACAGCTAAAGGGCACGTAAATAAAGCACTTTGTGTAATTTTCCCACCGTGACGCAAGGTTGTCTTTATGCGACAAAACCTTATGTTTGTAGGTGTTTTTGAATAGCCACTACTTTCTGCTTCCGGGGCTCAATCCCTTGCTGGCGGCAGCCTGTAGCCCTCTGCTTGAGCGATCAGCCAGTCTCTGAATGCTCGCAGAGAGGCTGATTCGACTTTTCGCTCCGGAATCATCAAGTGATAAGCCTTGATGCTCGGCAGTGCGTGAGGGTTGGCAATGACCAGTCGTTTTTCCTGTAACTCGCGCTGAATCAGGAAGGGCGGAATCAGGGCTATCCCCATCTCATGCATGGCTGCCTGGGCGAGCATTGAGAATAGCTCGTACCGAGGGCCCGTCATGTCACGTGCGATATTCATGTTCTGCGCGTTGAACCACTGTCGCCAGGCGTAAGGGCGTGTGGTCTGTTGCAGCAGTGGCATCTCGGCTATGTGCCGGGCATCCAGGCTATCGCGGCCTTGCATGAGTGCCGGGCTGCATACCGGCATGGGGTTCTCGCCCATCAGGCGATAAGCCTCGGTGCCTGGCCAGTCGGCATCGCCGAAGTAGATCGCGGCGTCGAAATCGGTGTCGGCAAACAGGAAGGGGCGAGTGCGGTTGGTAAGGTTGACCGTGACTTGCGGGTGGTGTTGCTGGAAATCCTTGAGCCGTGGCAGCAGCCATTGCGTGCCGAAGGTGGGCACGACCGCCAGCTCAATCACATTGGCCCCTTGCTGGCCCATGATCGAAAGTGTGTCGCGTTCAACGGCATCCAGTTGTGCGGCAACGCGACGGCTGTAGGAAAGGCCGGCTTCTGTCAGCTTCACGCCGCGCTTGGAGCGTCGGAACAGTTCTACCCCCAAGAACTCTTCCAGGCTGCCGATCTGACGGCAGATGGCGCTTTGGGTCAGGGAAAGTTCATTTGCCGCCTTGGTAAAGCTCTCGTGACGAGCCGCAGACTCGAAACTGACGAGTGCGGCTGTGCTGGGGATTTTTCGCCGCATGTACGTTGGCCTCACTCATTGTTGGGAGCTATTGCTGTTTTGTGGGTTACGGAGTGAGAAATTAGCACAAGACCTTGAGTAATCGTCGTTTGTCGCTCTCTGAAAGCGGGGCTAGGATCACTCCACAACATTTGCGAACAACGCGAGGAGTGAGTCATGGGTGGTAAAGCAAGCTTCAACTGGATCGATCCACTGCTACTGGATCAACAGCTCACAGAAGAAGAGCGCATGGTTATGCGCAGTGCTGAACAGTTCGCCCAAAGCAAGCTGGCTCCTCGGGTCCTTGAAGCCTTCCGTCATGAGCAGACCGATATCGCGATTTTTCGTGAAATGGGCGAAGTAGGGCTTTTGGGGGCGACCATCCCGGAAGAGTTCGGCGGCAGTGGTTTGAATTATGTGAGCTACGGATTGATTGCTCGGGAAGTGGAGCGTGTCGATTCAGGCTATCGCTCGATGATGAGCGTCCAGTCTTCTCTGGTGATGGTGCCGATCAACGAGTTCGGCACCCAGGCCCAGAAACAGAAATACCTGCCAAAACTGGCGTCCGGCGAATGGATAGGCTGTTTCGGCCTCACCGAGCCTGACCACGGCTCTGATCCGGGCGCGATGATGACCCGAGCCCGCAAGGTCGACGGCGGGTATCGGCTGACCGGCAATAAAATGTGGATCACCAATAGCCCGATCGCGGATGTGTTCGTGGTCTGGGGCAAGGATGATGAGGGCGACATTCGCGGTTTCGTATTAGAGAAGGGCTGGGCCGGGCTGAGTGCTCCGGCGATTCACGGCAAGGTGGGGTTGCGTGCATCCATCACCGGCGAAATCGTGATGGATAACGTTTTTGTGCCTGAGGAAAACATCTTCCCGGATGTGCGTGGTCTCAAAGGCCCTTTTACCTGCCTGAATTCGGCCCGTTACGGAATCTCCTGGGGGGCCTTGGGAGCGGCAGAGTTCTGCTGGCACACCGCTCGGCAATACACGCTGGATCGCAAGCAGTTCGGGCGTCCTCTGGCTGCCAATCAGTTGATCCAGAAGAAGCTCGCTGACATGCAGACCGAAATCACCCTGGCCTTGCAGGGATGCCTGCGACTGGGGCGCATGAAGGATGAAGGTATCGCGGCGGTGGAAATCACCTCGATCATGAAGCGCAACTCATGCGGCAAGTCGCTGGATATCGCCCGGATGGCTCGCGACATGCTGGGCGGCAATGGCATCTCGGACGAGTTTGGTATTGCTCGCCATCTGGTCAACCTGGAAGTCGTGAATACCTATGAAGGTACGCATGATGTGCATGCGTTGATTCTGGGGCGTGCGCAAACCGGTATTCAGGCTTTCTATTAAGGAGTCTGCAATGGGCGCGCTTTCGCATATTCGAGTACTGGACCTGTCACGGGTCCTGGCCGGGCCATGGGCGGGGCAGATCCTGGCGGATCTTGGGGCTGACGTCATAAAGGTCGAGCGTCCTGGCAATGGAGACGATACGCGATCATGGGGGCCGCCGTTCCTGAAGGACCCGGCAGGAGAGAACACCTCGGAAGCGGCTTATTACCTCTCTGCCAACCGCAACAAGCAATCCGTGACCATCGACTTCACCCGGCCGCAAGGGCAGAAGCTGGTGCGTGAGCTGGCGGCGCGCTCCGATATCCTGATCGAGAACTTCAAGGTCGGTGGCCTGGCTGCCTATGGGCTGGATTACGAAGCGCTCAAGGCGATCAACCCGCGTCTGATCTATTGCTCCATTACCGGGTTCGGGCAAAGCGGGCCTTATGCCAGGCGTGCGGGTTATGACTTCATGATCCAGGGGCTTGGCGGGTTGATGAGCCTTACCGGGCGACCTGAAGGCGAAAGCGGTGCCGGGCCTGTGAAAGTGGGTGTCGCGTTGACGGATATTCTGACGGGCCTTTATTCGACCAGCGCTATTCTGGCTGCCTTGGCTTATCGAGATCAGAGTGGCGTGGGGCAATACATCGATATGGCTTTGCTGGATGTGCAGGTGGCTTGCCTGGCAAACCAGGCGATGAACTATCTCACGACGGGCACTGCTCCGCGCCGTTTGGGGAATGCGCATCCCAATATCGTGCCTTATCAGGATTTTCCTACTGCTGATGGCGACTTCATCCTTACGGTCGGTAATGACAGTCAATTCAGAAAGTTTGCTGAAGTGGCCGGGCAGGCGCAGTGGGCGGATGATCCCCGTTTCCTTACCAACAAGCTGCGAGTGACGAATCGGGCCGAGCTTATTCCCCTGATCCGCCAGGCGACGGTATTCAAGACTACAGCGCAGTGGGTCGAGGAGCTTGAGGCGGCAGGTGTGCCGTGTGGGCCGATCAATGATCTGGCCCAGGTGTTTGAAGATCCGCAGGTTCGGGCGCGTGGCCTGGCTATAGACATGCCGCATGCTCTGGGTGGTAACGTCGCGCAGGTGGCCAGCCCGATTCGATTGTCTGAAACCCCGGTTGAATACCGGCGTGCTCCTCCTTTATTGGGGGAGCATACCGACGAGGTCTTGCATAACATCCTGGGGCTCAAGGTCGAAGATGTCATGGCGCTGCGTGAGGCCGGGGTGCTTTAGCAGCTTATATAGAGAGAATGGCAGGCTCTTCTATATATGAAGCGCCCGTGACAGCTAATTTCAGCGAAATTGAAATTAACGGTTGACGGGCGATTTAATGTCTCTATAATTCGCCCCACTTCCG